>DAIOHQ010000176.1:0-10734 GCA_036744635.1 Tepidisphaeraceae bacterium
GAACGGGCCAATGAGTACATTGTCCCGTGGCAGACTGGAATGTCGATGGCGTCTCCGCGGCAATCAGAAGACCGTCAGGACGAGATTGTCTCGCAAGAGGAGGAGAATGACGTTGGATCAGCTCATTATTCGGCCGGCATCTTTGCAGGAAATCCTGGGGCTGCGCCATCGCATTCTTCGGGCCGGTCTGCCGATCGAGTCGGCGAACTTTCCGGCCGATGAGGCCGAAACCAACCTGCACGTTGGCGCGTTTGATGGCGGCGGGAACGTCGGCTGCGCCAGCTTCATGCTGAATGAGTTTGAGAGCGAACCGGCCTGGCAGCTTCGTGGTATGGCTACGGAGGACGGGTATCGCGGGCTTGGCATCGGGCGAAGCATGCTGGAACTGGCGGAGGGTCTGTTGAATAAACGACGGATTGCGAAGCTGATGTGGTGCAATGCCCGCGTGCTGGCGATGGGGTTTTATCGGAAGATGGGATGGGAAGTGGTATCCGAGCAGTTCGATATCCCCACGGCTGGGCCGCACGTGCGCATGCGTAAGAACCTGCCGTCAGACTCCTGAATGTTCAATGCCACCGTGCGGGTGCGGGTTCATTTTGATTGACATCGGCGAGAATTCTGGGATATTGTCTGAAATTTGTCTGCCCCTCTCTGTTCCCGTTATTTGAGCTAAACACAGGTCGATTGGCGTGATCTTGGAGATTATAGATGCGGCGTAAATCCGCTTTTACCTTGGTTGAACTGCTGGTGGTGATCGCCATCATTGCCGTGCTTGTCGGCATGCTGCTGCCGACGCTGCACAAGGCGCGGGAGAAGGCCATGGATGTCACCTGCGCATCGGCCATGCGGCAATGCCTGATCGGCGTGATGATGTACAACAATCAGTACCGGGTGGGCCTGCAGAACTATTCGCCGGCGTGCCAGTTCTGGGGGCAGGGCTGGACCGGCGGCTGGGGGCCTTGGGTGGATGCGGTGCATTGGAACACGATTGTCGATGCCAATGGGGCCTCTTGCTATCACCAGGCGAATGAAGGGCGCAGCGGCGCCAGCTATTGGCGCGGATACCTGATCCAAGCCGGAATCCTTGGAAAAATGGACAAAAGCGGGAACGTCTACAGCACGGCCGCGCTGGGCTGCCCGGCCTGTGAGAGTGTCGATGACAGCGCGGCATATTGGGGATCGAATGGCTCGTGGGCCAGTTTGTGGGGCGGGAATCAGCTTGAGCCGGTCTCGAACCAGCTCTCGTTGCGACAGAATCCATCGTTCATACTGGTATGGGCCGGGGGCAAGCAATTCGGCGCAGGTCTCGTGGTATACCGGCGGGAATCTGCTGTTTGCGAACGATGCCGGGATTCCCACTCGCAGCTTCTACAAGACCCGCCGGCCGCTGCTGACCTGCCCGAGCATTTTCCATTATCTCGAGCCGGGCAATGGGATTACCAAGAGGTATCAGAAGGGGCACCGCGTGCGCTACACCAGCTATGACATCACCGGCCCGTACGCCGAAAACGTCGGCTTCAGCGATGGAAGCGTGAGGTTCTATGAAAATCCCCGGGGCGGGCGGTTCGATCCGCAATAGCCGGCAACCGAAAAGTTTTCTGCCTTAACTCATGTCTCGCGGACGAGGAGACGGACTCGGCGAGAAACGAGTCGGCAACTGCGCAAAGAACTGCCGCCCCCGGGATGGGCGCAGAACGGGTCGAGCCGGGTGTAGCGCTCATTTTTGGCGATGCCACTCCCGGTCCCCTCGCCCACGTACGCGTGGGAGAGGGTTAGGGTGAGGGTGAAAAGATCCCTCACCCCAGCCCTCTCCCGGAGTATCGGGCGAGGGGACCAGAAAAAGACGGTTGCCAAAAACGTGCGCTACACCCGCCGCGCCCAGCGAAGATGGAAGTTGCGCAGGCGGCGCGATAGAATGACGCCCCTTCGCGACGGCGCGATTCCTGGAGAGGTGTCCGAGTGGCCGAAGGAGCAGCACTGGAAATGCTGTAACGGGCTTAAACCCGTTCGCGGGTTCGAATCCCGCCCTCTCCGTTTCTGACAGGCCTTGGGGTATCAAACAGAAAATTTTAGGTTCGGTTGTAGTTGGACACCCAACTTTGCATTTTTGGACATGAACTTTGCACGGACCCCTGGCGCGCAAAGCAAGCCGGGCCATGGTCAAAGCTGGCCGCTAGACCGCTCAATCCTTCTGAACCATTTCATCCCAAGAACGGAGAATTCGCCGGCGGCGCCTGCTGCAGGATGTCCTCATAGACGTTCCGTTCCCATACCCGGGCGATGTCGTAGGAGCGGGCGATATATTCTCCGGAGCCGACGAATTCGGCGATCAGCGATTCGGAGCGCAGGCCGGATTGCAGGGCGCTCGTCCAGCCGTCAATTTCCGCCTGCGATGCGCCGCGATGCAGATATTGCTGGTAGTCGTTCATCACCACTTCGGCCTCATGCTCGCGGCTGAATGTGAACGCATTGGCGATGTCGGCGCGGGTGACACCGCCGGCCAGCGCGTTGAGAAACCCCTGCCGGCCGCCGGCATCGGCGGCGCGGCCAAGCACCGAGCGATAGAGGGCATCCACCCACGCCGCATCGCTGCCGCCAGCGGCGGAATAAAATTCCTGCGAGGAGACCAGCGTGGCCGCCAGCGTCTCATCGCCGACACCGTTGCTAAGCGCTGCCTCCCATGCCGCCAACTCGCGCGGCGTGGCTTCCCGGCCCAGATAGTCGCCGAAGGCTTTTTCAATCAGCGCATCCTGGTACTGCTGGCTGTTGGTAAGCTGATTGGCGAACAGAAACAGGTCGGAAATGGGCTGGGCGCTGGCGGGGATCACATCGCCATTGGCGGCCTGCGACCACTCGGCCTGCACCACGTAATTATCCATCATGCCGTAGACGCCGTTGGCGAGATCGCCGATTTCCTGGCCGGAGTAATCATCGAACCAGCCACTGCGGCCGTTGGGATTGGTAACCGCCTCGGCCACCTCGTGGGTGAGCACCGCGGTCATCTGCTGGATGGTGTCGAGGCCCTGGGCATTGGCGTTGCCGATGGGGTTTGGGATCATCGCGTAATAGGCATTCTGGCTCCTGCCAAGCTGCGCCGAACCGTGGTATCCGAGAAAGGTGGTGACGGAGTTATCCTGGCCGATGGTGACGTGAACGTCCGGGGCGGTGAAGATGACGTAGAGCCGGTTGGCATCCGGAGCGGCCACCGATCCGCCGGCAATCAGGTTGGCCAGGGTTGACTGGATCTGCGCATCGGGGACGACGTTGTTGGCAAAGACGGCGGAAGCATCGACCACGCTGCCGAGATATCCGCCGCGGCCGACGCCATATTCACCCAGCATGTCCAGGTACTGGCTGTTGGTGAGGTGGGCGAGGAATTGGTCGATGGTCTGGCGCTGCTGGGCGAGCGTGGGATCGTTCTGCCAGGCCGCCCCGAGATAGATGCCTTCGATCTGGACGTGAGCCAGCAGCGGGCCGCCGTGGTAGGTGACCGAAAGGAGCGTGCGCGATTCGAGAGTCTCGAGCTGTGGACGCGGGGATAAGGCTGTTTCGGAATGCATCGGGATGCTCCGCAGGGAATGGCGGGCACGCCGCGCGCCCGGCCGACCGGAGATACTAGCGGGAGCGGCAGACGCACAAATGACGGCGGCATTACAAATATTTCATCATGGCACACGTGCCAGGCCGCAGGATGCATGTGCCCGCAACCCGTATCAGCCCGCAAAAAACTCGCCAAGTTGCTGCAGGAGCCGGCGCTGCTCCTCGACTTCGCCGGGGGCGGAGAAATGGGCGGCCTGGCGGATGAAGAGAGATTTTGGGACGGGGGGGGCGGGAATGGCGTTGTAGACGGCCCACTGGCCGGGCGGCGGGACGGCCGGGTCGAAGAGGGCGGGGGCGATGAGGGTGGGAATCTGGATGAAGCCGGCCGCGGTGGCGGCATCGAAATATTTCAGAACCTCGATCACCTCCGGATGCCCCAGGTGATATTGCCGGACGGATTCCCCGCTGCCGACGCACGGCATGGTAAGGCGCAGGGGATGATTGCCGAAGCTGGGCATATCCAGAAAGGCGCGGCGGAAGCGCCGTTCCCAGGGGACGGCCAGGGCGCCGATGCCGCCGCCAAAGCTGCCGCCGATGTAGTCGAGTGTTCCGGCCGCGTGGGGAAACAGTTCGAGCAATGCGGATGCGGCGGAGAAAATGTCGGCGGCGCAGCCTCGATGCACATAGCTTTCGCGGCTTTCGATTCCGTACAGCACGTGGGCGGGAACGTCGGCGGGAATGTGGCAGGCGGAACGGGCGAACCCGCGGGCGCATGGAAAGATGGCGGCGGCGGGCGGGCCGGGAACCGTCGCGTCAGGACCGGCGCGCGGGCCGTATCCGTGGCCGACGACGACGCCTCTGGAGAACCCCTGCGTGCGCGGCGCCGTCAGCCATCCTCCGATGCGGACGCCATCCAATGAGTCAAATTCGATTTCCCAGACATCCAGATCAGGAAATGCGCTCTCAATGCGGCGGCGCTCGAGGCGGAGCGGGACGGCCAGGGTCTGGCGGCAGGTTTCCTGCCAGAAGGATTGAAAATCCGCCGGCGGCAACGGGGCGATCACCTTTCGCAGAGCCGCTTCATCGCAGCCATAGGTGGGATCGAAGGGGAAGGAATGGGAAAACATGCGCGGATTGTAGTGATGGTGTACGAAACTCGGAATCTGCCCCGAGCACAACAGCATAAGGCACGAAGGCACCGAGGCACGAAGGCACGGAGGGAAGAGCCAGCATTCGCTTCGTGCCTTGCCTCTTGCCTTCGTGCCTTCGTGCCTTCCGCAGAGTTGACCGCCGCGCGGCGGGCAATCACAATCCCGCGCGATGCGTTACTTGAACTTGCTGGGATACGTCGCGATTCCGCTGGCATTTGTGGCGCACTTTTTTCTGCGCGGCCATGCCCAGGGGGGCCAGGGGGGGTGGGAGCACGGGGGGGCGACGGCCACGTTCGTGCTGGCGGGGCTGGGGGTGATCCCGCTGGCGCATCTGATGGGGACCGCGACCGAGCATCTGTCGGAGAAGGCTGGGCCGACCTGGGGCGGGCTGCTGAACGCATCGTTCGGCAACGCCGCCGAGTTGATCATCGGCATCATCGCCCTGTCCAAAGGATACAACTCGATCGTGAAGGCATCGCTCACCGGATCGATTCTGGGGAACCTGTTGCTGGTGGGCGGGGGCGCGATGATCGTGGGCGGATGGGGGCGGGAAAAGCAGCGCTTCAATGCATCCGCCGCGGAAACCAGCGCGGGACTCTTGGCGCTGGGCGTGGCGGCGATGCTTTTCCCGGCCATTTTCAGCGCCACCGCGGTCAGCCTGCACGATCCCAACCTGATCAGCGATGAGCACAGCGTCTCGCTGGGGACGAGCATCGTGCTGATCATCGTGTATGGGCTGGGGCTGCTCTTCACGCTCAAGACGCACTCGCACATTTTCTCGCCCAAGCCGGCGGAATCTCCCGAGGAGCCATCCGGCACCTCGCGGCTGCACCAGGGGTGGTCGATCAAACACAGTCTGCTGATGCTGCTGCTGGCATCGGTGGGGATTGCGATTATCGCCGAACTCCTGGTGGGGTCGGCCGAGCAGATGGCGCAGCACCTGGGATGGAACAACGTGTTCGTCGGCGTGATCCTGCTGGCGATCATCGGCAACGCGGCCGAGCATTCGACCGCGATCATGCTGGCCCGCCATGATGACATGGATACCGCGATGACCATCACCTATCAATCAAGTCTGCAGATCGCGCTGTTCGCCACGCCGGTGCTGGTGCTGATCAGCGCGGCGATGGCGGCGATGCACATCGGCAACGCGCGCTTCATGGATTTGATGTTCACGCCGATGGAGGTGGTGGCGGTGGTGCTGACGGTGGGAATCGTAACCATTCTGGGGCGCGACGGGGAGACCAACTGGTTTGAAGGGGTGATGCTGATCGGGCTGTATCTGATCCTGGCCATCGCATTTTTCTTCATGCCGCAGGTGCCGGAGGAGGATGGGAAGCATCGGCCGCAGAATATTCAGTTGGCGCCCCCTCCGCCCGTGGCGCCGGCGGCTTCGGCCGTGCCAGGTTGATCGGCGTTATAGGATTTTCGTCAATTTCAATTCCCAAGGGCGGGGGGGATATCTACAATTTCTTCCATGACGTTGCTGGACAACGAGATTGCGCGGCGGGAGGCGGGGGAGGGGGGACGGCTGCGGCTTCGCGCCACGCCGCTGCGGGTGCGCTGGAATTTCGACGAGCTGGTCACCAGCGACGGCCACCGCCTGCAATGCACATTCACCTGCAGCGTTCGGGCGCTGGATGTGCCGACCGAGCTGCGCATGTTGGAGGAGACCTTCTTCGACGGGCGCTCGACGGTGACGGCGGAGGATGCCGAAGCGCATTTTTCCACCGCGATGAAAGCCGCCGCCGAGCGGGTGGCGCGGACGCGGAACGTTGGAGAGCTGCTGGACGGCAGCGCCCGCGAGGCGATCGTCGCGGCGGTGCGCGACGCGGGGAAGGCAGTGGCCTTTTCCTGCGGGCTGGAGCTGCTGCCGCCGTTTCACCTGGAGCTGCAGAGCCCGAGTTTTCAGCGGCAACAGCTCGCGGCGAGCGAGCGAAAACTGACCGAGCAGCGCGATGCCACACAACTGGAGCATTTGCAGCGGTGCGCTGAGTTGTTGAAACAGTTTCAGGCGATTGGCCGCCATGCCCCGGAGCTGACGCCGGGGAAAGTGCTGGACCGGGTTGCACCCAAGGACCAGGGAATGATGCTGCAGTCGCTGCTGCTGGCGGCGGCGAAGGAGCGGCCGGTCCGCGCGGAGGCGGCGCTGTTCGCGGTGGCCGGGCCGTATCTGATTCGCATGGGCGATGCCGCCGCCGACCCGCAATCCCCCCTGCTGATCCCCCTGCCGCCGACGCTGGGGCCTCTGCGCAGCGTGCAGGCGGCGGAGGTGGATGGCGCTGGGCGGCTGCTGGTCGGGGCGCAGACGGGGGTGATGCTGGTGAATCCGCTCGACGCGCAGGCGGTGCAGTCCTACGCCGACCCGGAGATCACTTCGGCGATGGGGTTCAGCCGGGCGGTAGTGAGCGGGGGCGAAATCTGGGCCTGTCATGCCGACGGCGGCATCGTCGCCTGGGATCTGCAGCAGCCGGCCGCGCCGCGATTGGCAATGCGCGGCGGCCAGTTGCCGGCGAGCGCATCGGGGAAAGGGCCGCGGAATCTTCAGGTGCTGGATGACAAGCGCATGGCCTTCAGCATCGGGACGGCGGCGTTCGCGATGGGGCGCGACGGGCGAATCGAGCAGTTGGGGGGCGATTCGCCGGCGGAGGTGGTGGCGATTGTGCCGGATGAGGAGCACGTGATCATCGTGCGCGAGGATGGGGAGCTGATGCGCTATCTGCGCTCATCGCTGGAGCTGGTGCAGCGCGTGCGCCGTTCGGGAAAAGTGAACGCGGCGGCGGCGCTTCCGTGGCTGGGGAGCCGGCGGCTGCTGTTGGCGACCGAGGAGGGGCCGATCTATTGCGTGGGCTTCGATGACCCGCTGCTGACGCAGTACAACAGCGCATACCGGTCGCTTCGCCTGGTGGCCGGGGCGGCCGACCGCGTCGCGGCCATCTCTTCCGACCGCCAGCGCCTGATCGTCTGGAACGCCTGGGATGGGAGCAAGCCTGCGGCGGAGTTCTATCTCGCCGGCCTGGCCAGGCACCGCATCGCGGATGTGGATTTCCTTTGACGAATCAATCGGGCACGTGCCCGACGCCTCAATGAAGCCCTGTAGGGTGGGCGTACTCGCCCACCATCCGAGCGGTGGGCGAGTACGCCCACCCTGCAAGCTTCGCAATTGACCAGCGCCGGCTTGCATTTTAGCCAATGCCTTCATACAATTCAGTCCTGACAGAAAGATCAGTATGGTCGACTTATCATCCAGCATGAAGAAGTTCATCCTGCACTGGGGGGAGATGGGGACGCGCTGGGGGATCAACCGCACGGTGGCGCAGATCCACGCCCTGCTGTTCATCTCCCCCGCCCCGCTGAACGCCGAGGAGATCGCCGAGATTCTCTCGGTGGCCCGTTCCAACGTCAGCACCAGCCTGCGCGAATTGCAGGGGTGGGGAGTGATCCGCATCGTCCACGTGCTCGGCGACCGCCGCGACCATTTCGAGTCGATCAAGGATGTCTGGGAGCTGTTCCGCCAGGTGATGGATGAGCGCAAGCGCCGCGAGTGCGACCCGACGCTCGCCCTGCTGCGCGAGTGCGTCGCCGAGGCCGAAAAAGGCGGAGAGCACGACCGCCACGCCCGCCAGAAGCTGCAGGAGCTGCTCGATTTCTTTCAGACCATGGGCGCCTGGTACGAACAGCTTCGCAAGCTGCCCACGCCGGCCTTGATCAAGTTCGTGAAGATCGGCGACAAGATTCGCAAGCTGCTGGGGATCGGCGGCAGGACGTGAGGCCTTTTCTTGGGTAACCATATTTCTGTTTCGACAGAATTATCAGAACTGCCAGGGAGATGAACATGACCGCCACGCTTTCCAACGCCCCACCTCCCGCCGCCGTCCAACAGGCCGACCAGCGGCTGCAGGCAGAAGGCGGCGCCGTGCTGCGGGCGGACTGGCGCGATGCGGCCTTCCTGCACTTTCGCGTCGATCCGGCGGCGCTGCAGCCGCTGGTGCCGTTCGCGCTCGATCTGCGCGATGGCTTGGCATACGTCTCGCTGGTGGCGTTCACCCAGCGCCGCCTGCGGCCGAAGGTGGCCGGCCGGCTGGCAGCGCTTCTCTGCCGACCCTTGGCGGATCACGCGTTTCTCAATCTGCGCACCTACGTCCGCGTACACGATGAGCCGGGAATTTATTTCCTGGCCGAATGGATCCCCAACGCCCTGGCCGCGTATCTCGGGCCGCGCCTGTATGGATTGCCTTACCGGTTGGCGCAGGTGCGCTACGACATCGACGCCGCCGCCTATCGCGGAGACATTCGCGAAGGCGCCGATGGACTGAGCTTTTCAGCCGACATTTCGGCGGCGCCCGCCGCCCCATCCGATAAAGCGCCGGCCGCCGACGATCCCGAGACGGAATTTCTGCTGGAGCGCTATTCCGCCTTCACCCTCTGCCGCGGCATCACCCGCCGCTTCCGCATCCTGCATACCCCCTGGCCGCGGGTGCCCATAACCGCCACCTTCGACGACCTCAGCCTCCTGCGCCGCCAGGGAGATTGGACGCACGCGCTGGAATTCTGCTGTGCCCATTACTCCCCCGGCGTCAGCGACGTCGAGATCGGCCGACCCGTGAAGCTGTGCATTCCCACAGCAAGTTGCTCTGCTGAAATTCCCGAAGCGCTTCCGCTCTTTCCCCCTCTCCCGGTACTCCGGGAGAGGGTTGGGGTGAGGGCTCCGCGGGCTGCCGCAGAGGATTTCAGCAGAGCGACAGCAAGTGATGACTTCATGAACACCACACTCCCCGCCCCCACTCTGTCCGCCCGCACCCGCCTGCTGCTGGGAACCATCTCTTTCGCCGGCAGCGCCGCCTACGCTGCCAGCTTTCTCATCTCGTCTTCGAATCATCTCCGCCTCGCGACCACCATCGCCATCGCCGCCGGCATTTCCTGGCTCATCTTCGGCCTGCTTCTCCGGCGAATCGCCCGCGCCCCGCTCGGCCGACTCATCGATGCCTGCCTGATCACGCAGGCACTGGGCATCGGAATTCTGATGCTCTCGGTGGCCGCCAACCTGCTCCATATCCGCCACGCGATGCCGTTTCACCTGCTTGTCCTGGCCGCGGGCGACGGCGCGATGGCCGCGGCATTCATTGCGCTCATGGGCCGGCTGAACATGAGCCGCCCTGCCGCCGCCGCGCTCTGGATCATCGGCCTCAATGGCCCCTTCGCGGCCATCCTGCTCCTCACCCACTTTCTGCTCGGAGGCCTGTCATGAAAATCACCATGGTTGGCCGCCTCAGCGATTGCCTGCTGCTGGCCTATCGCACCCCGCTGGATGCCATCGCCGGCCTGCTGCCGCCCGGCCTGTCGCCGGTCACCCACGGCGGCTACGCGTTCTGGAACGTCGTCGCCTGCCGCGTTGAAAAGATGCGCCCCGCCCACATCCCTCGCGCCTTTGGCATGAGCTACCATCACGTCGCCTATCGCCTTTACGTGCGCGCCGCAACCCGCGGCGGCGAGATCACAGGCCTCTATTTCCTCCGCAGCGATGCCGACAGCTCACTCATCAGCGCCGGCGGGAATCTCACGAGTGATTTTCGTTTCCATGGCTCGCAGATATCCCTCACCACCGACGCCCAGACGTTCAGCACGCGTGTCACCAGCAAGGATGCATCCGGCGACGCCGACATCCTCGCGACTTTGGCGAACGAAGCGCGCCTGGCCGCCGATTCCTGTTTCGCCAGCATCGAAGAGGCCAACCACCTGCTGAAATATCAGCCGTTCGGCCTCTCAGTACACAACAAGGTGCTGCACGTAGCCGAAGTCCTGCGCGACGAGAGTTGCTGGCGCGAATCCGCCGTCACCGTCGGCCCCTCACAATTTTCCTACCTCGACTCCCTCCATCAACACAACCTGCGCCTCGAGCGGGCGACGCGGGTGGATGCCATCGACTATCGCTGGCGGCTTGGCCGAAAGGAGCTGCTGCTATGATCCGCGTAATAGGTCCGTCTAGGTGCCACAGGTCGGCGTACTGGCAGACCTGTGTCTTACTGCGTCGCTACGCGGCACA
>DAIOHQ010000177.1:0-4345 GCA_036744635.1 Tepidisphaeraceae bacterium
CCCGCCACCCTTGCCCCGACCGCGCCGGCCGCGCCCACCGCGCCGCCTTCGCCGCCCTTCCCCCTCCTGCTCGCGGCCGCCCTCGCGATCGCGATTTACATTGACGCCGCCATCCCGCTGGATCTGGCTTGGCAGAGGGGCGCGCGGCTTGGCTTCCATGGTTGCCTGCGGCATCTCTTCGGCTTCGCCATGCTCCTCTTGCGCTTCTGATTCCTCCGCGCGATCTTCAACTGGCCCGGCAGACGCAACCACCTCGGCTGTCGGTGAAACCTGTTCCTCAATCTCCTCTTCACGGCGCTCGACATCCTCCTCAACACGGTCCATATCGAAGCGATCCTCCGCATCCGCTTCCTCGTCGCGGCGCTGCGGCGGCTGCGGGCGCTGTTGCGGCTGGCTTGGCCGGCCACCGCGGCCGTCATCCGACCGCCCCTGCCCTCCGCGTCCTCTGCCTCCGCCCTGCGATCCGCCGCGTCCGGCCGGCGCCGCCAGTCGTCCCTGCGGCGGATGGGGACGGGTGTTCAATTGCGTCGTATGCGGCTGCTGCGCCATCACCGACGAGAGCTCCTCGATGATCACCAGGCCATCGCGGATGTCGAACAGGTTCAGCCGCATCTCATCCAGCCCAAGGGTCACGTCCGGCCGGACGATAATCCGCCGCCCCTCGGTCTCCAGGTCCGCCAGTTGCCGGCGGTTGCGATTGTTCAGATAGTTCGTCACATCAGGGCAGACGGTCAATTCGATCCGCGCCACCCGCGCATCGCTCACCGCGATTGCCAGCCGGCGCATCACGTCCAGGCTCATGCTCTCGGGCGTCTTCACCAACCCGGCGCCTTTGCAGTGCGGGCAGTCGAAATAGATCGAGCGCTTCAGCGATGGCCGCATGCGCTGGCGGGTCAGCTCGATGATGCCGAACTGGCTCATGTTCAACACCTTGGTCTTGGCCCGGTCGCGCTTGAAGTTGTCGTGCAGGCACTTTTCCAGCTCGCGGCGATGCCGCTCGTAGCGCAGGTCGATGAAGTCGCAGATAATCACGCCGCCGAGGTCGCGCAGCTTGAGCTGGCGGGGAATTTCGTCGGCGGCCTCCATGTCGGTCTTGAATGCCGTGGTCTCGGCATCGTTGTGATCGCGGAATTTCCCGCTGTTCACGTCGATGGCGACGATGGCTTCGGTCGAGTCGATCACCAGCGACCCGCCGCTGGGCAGCGGCACGTGCCGGCTGTACATCAGCTCGATTTCCTTCTCGACGCCGGCCTTGTGGAACAGCGGAATGCCGTCCTCGTACAGCTCCACCTTGTTCTTCGAGCGCGGGTTGGCCAGCTTGATTACTTCCTTGATGCGCTTGGCGACTTCTTTGTTATCCACCACGATGCGGTCGACGTCGCTGGTGAAGACATCGCGCACGGTGCGGGTCACCAGATCGCCTTCGGTGTACAGCTCCATCGGCCCGGGGCCGGAGGTGCGTTTCTTTTCGATCTGCAGCCAAAGCCGGGTGAGGTAGGTCAGGTCGCGCTGGATTTCGGTCTTGGACTTGTCGATGCCGGCGGTGCGAATGATGAAACCGACATCCTTGGGCGGCTTGAGGGAATCGAGAATCTGCCGCAGGCGGCGGCGCTCCTCTTCATCCTCGATCTTCTTGCTGACGCCCATCTTTCCCATTCCCGGCATCATCACGATGATGCGCCCGGGAATGGACAGATAGGTGCTGAGGGTCGGGCCCTTCGTGCCGATTCCTTCCTTGATGATCTGCACCACGATCTCATCGCCGCGGCGCAGGCAGCGCTGGATGGGCGGGCGATCGCGCCGGGCCATTTTGCGGCCGACGCTTTCCTGAATGTCATCCCCGCGCCGGCCGAAGTAGGTCGGCATCAGATCGGAGATGTGCAGGAATCCGTTGCGCCCCAGCCCAAAGTCGACAAACGCCGCCTGAATCGACGGTTCGACGTTGGTGACGCGTCCTTTGTAGATGTTGCCGACGTGTGAAGTGGAGCTGGTTCGCTCCATGTAAAGCTCATCGAGCTTTCCGTCTTCCAGGATGGCGATGCGGCACTCTTCGCCTTCCGAGACGTTAATCAACATTTCTTTTGCCATGCAGTCTAGTGGGCAGTCGGCGGTGGGCAGTCGGCGGTGAAGCGGGAGACCTTGCTCAACCTGCTTTACCGCTGACTGCCGACTGCCGACTGCCGACTCCCTTTCTAAAATGCCTCTGGGATGATCTTCCGCGTTTCTTCGCGCAGGAAGTGCACCACCTGTCGTTCGCTGTCGAAACTCATTACCTTGCGCGCCACCTGGCGCGCGTGTTCCATTGTGGTCGAGCGGATGATCTTCTTGACCTCCGGGATATCCGGGGCGTTCATCGAAAAGATCGAGAGTCCCAGCCCGAGCAGCAGAAGAGTGTACAGCGGCTCGCCGGCCATTTCACCACAAACGCTCACGCTGATCGAATTTCTCGACCCCGCCCGAATCACGTCGCGGATGAGCGAGAGCACCGCCGGATGCGCCGGGCAGAACAGTCCCGCCACCTTTTCGTTGGTCCGGTCCACCGCCAGTGTGTACTGTATGAGATCATTCGTTCCGATGGAGAAAAAGTTCACTTCCTTGGCAAAATGGTTGGCCATCAGCGCCGCCGACGGCACCTCGATCATGATGCCAATGGGTATCTCCCGGCGGAATTCCTGCCCCTCATCCTCGAGCTCTTCCATCACGTCATTGAGCACCATCTTCGCCTGCCGCAGCTCCATCAGGGTGCTGATCAACGGGAACATGATCCGCACGTCGCCCATCACGCTGGCCCGCATGATCGCACGTAACTGCCGCTTGAACATGGGGATATCGTGCAGGCACATGCGGATCGAGCGGTCTCCCAGGAACGGGTTGCGTTCGGGGCTGGCGGCTTTTTCCTGGGTGTATTTGTCGGCGCCGAGGTCAAGCGTGCGGATGACCAATGGCCGGCCGCCCAAGCGTTTGAGGACATCGACATACGAATTGAAATGGTCCTGCTCAGTCGGTTCGCAGGCGCTGGCCAGATAGAGAAATTCCGTCCGGTACAGGCCGATTCCCTGTGCCCCGCGCATCAGGGCATCATCCGCCTCTTCGGGAAACTCGATGTTCGCCTGCAGGCTGACGACGTGCCCATCCAAGGTCTCGGCGGGCAGCTCGCGCAAGGCCGACAGCTCGTGTTCCAGCCGGACCAGCTTTTTTTCGAATTCGCGGTGCTCGGCCAGTTGCTCTTCATCGGGATTGATGATCACCACGCCGCGATTGCCGTCGATGATGACCATGTCCCCGCCGGAGACTTCCGAGGTGATGTTCCCCAGGCCCACCACCGCCGGTATTCCCATGGCGCGAGCCACGATGGCGGTGTGGCTGGTGCGCCCGCCGGCGTCGGTGGCGAAGCCGCGCACGTGCAGCCGGTCCAAAGCCGCCGTCTGGCTGGGCAGCAGGTCGTGGGCGATGATCACCACATCCTGCGTCAGGTGGGTCATGTCCTCGTGCTTCTGGCCGATCAGGTTGTGCAGCACCCGCCGCTCGATGTCGTAGATGTCCTTGACACGGTCCGACAGATACTTGTCCGACATGGCCAGGAAATTCTGGGCATAGCGGCGCATCACCACGCTGACGGCGTATTCGGCGGTGGTCTGCTGCTTGCGAATCTCGTCGGCAAATGCCTTCAGCAGCGCCTTGTCGCGCAGCATTCCCAGGTGAAAGTCGAAGATCGCCCCGATCTCCTTGCCGTGTTTTTTTGCGAACTCATCGCGCACGCGCGTCAGGTCCGCCAAACTCCGCGCGATCGCCTCGTCCATCCGGGAAATCTCTGCCGGCACCTGTCCCGCCTCGACATGGCGCCTGGGTATGAGCAGATCCTCCGCGTCCAGCACGATGGCCGTGCAGATGACGATGCCGGGAGAAACGCCTATGCCCTTCTTGATTTCCATGACAATCGGCCAGCTCCTGGTAGGGTGGGCGTACTCGCCCACCATTGCATCACGGTGGGCGAGTACGTCCACCCTACGGTCACTCCTACTCCTCTCCAAACTTGCTCTCGAACAATTCCGCCAGCTTCTGCGCCGCGGTTTCGGCGTCTTCTCCCTCGGCCACGATCCGCATCGGGGTTCCTTCGACGGCGGCGAGGATGATCATCTGCATCACGCTCTTGCCGTCGGCCTCCGCGGGTTCCTCGCCGCCTTTGTAGACGGTGATATTCGACGAGAACTGGTTGGCCAGATCGACGAACTGCATCGCCGGACGGGCGTGCAGCCCGAGCTTGTTGCTCACGTTCACTTCGCGGGAAGCCGTTGGCATTGTTGCTTAGTCGGCAGTCGGCAGTGGGCAGTCGGCAGTGAAGCTG
>DAIOHQ010000177.1:4355-10623 GCA_036744635.1 Tepidisphaeraceae bacterium
ACGTTTCTTTCCACTGCCGACTGCCCACTGCCGACCGCCGACTTCCTTATTTGCCCTGATCGGCTTCGTCCAGCAGATCGACAATTGTTTCCCGCGTGGCGCTTTGCCGCAGGAAGCGCCGGAACATGTCCTTCTGAAGATTGCTGAAGATGATGTTCATCGCCTGCAGGTGCTGCTGCGGCTGGTTCTCCGGCGAAAGCAGCAGCACGATGCTGTACACCGGCTGGTGGTCGAGCGCCGCGAAGTCGATCCCGGCAGCGCTGCGCCCCAGCGTCCCGGCCATCTTCTTCACCTTGGGGTGCTTGACGTGCGGAACCGCAACCCCTTTGCCGAAGCCGGTGGAACCATTCTGCTCGCGCTTGATCAGCGCTGCCACCACTTCCTCAACCGCATCGGGCGGCATCGCCCCGGCCGCCGCCAGCGACGTCACAAGCTCGCGCAGGGCCTCGTTGCGCTCCGTGGCCGCCAGCTCGGGGACAATCGCCTCCGTCACTATGAATTCTTTCAACTTCATCGATGTTTGACCTTTCCACTCCGGCTTGCCGTCCGGCCAGCCGTAAACGCCAATCTCACTTTGTGCGCCGTCGCGGCCTACTGCATGGTGTCGGGGGCCGTGCTCTGCCGCATGTCGCGCTTGTCTTCTCCGATCGCGTGCTTGCGATTGCGGAACTTTTTCTTGTGCTCGCTGAGCTGCCGCTCCAGCTTGTCCATGCACCCGTCGATGCACGCATAGGCATCGCCGATGTCGTGATGGGCGATGAACATGTTCTTGTGTTCGGCGTTTACGATCATCTCCACCCGCGTGGCATCCTTGCCGTTGTCGAAGATCACCTCGATTTCCTGAATCCGATCGTAGTATTTCACCAGCTTGCTCGCCTTCTGCTCGGCGTAGCTCTTGAGCGGGGGCGTCACTTCCATATGCCGCGAGGACACAGTCACAATCATAAGGCCTCCTTGTCAGGCAGAACCATATCCGAACCGGACAGCCATTCTACTGCAAATCCCCCAATCTCACCGCGCTGCAAACTTTCCGTCCTAAACCACTCCCAGCGGCGGGGCAACGGCCTTTTCCGCCGGGGCGATCACGCCTCCGCTGATCAGCAGGCGCATCGCCTCTTCCACCGTCATCGGCAGCTCCACCACCTGCTGCCGCGGCACCACCAGGACGTATCCGCTGAACGCCGTCGGCGTCGAGGGCACGAAGACCGTGATCATCTCCTCCCCCACCGACTCGCTCAACAAACCCATCCCTCCGGTCACCAGTCCGATCGACCAGATTCCCCTGGCGTGCGGCTGCACCGCCACCACCCGGCTGGCCTGAAAGGCGCTGCTTTTCTTGTCGGCCAGCAGGAAATCCGTCACCTGCTTGACCGCCGGGTAAATCGCCCGCACCAGCGGAATCCGCATCACCCCCACCTCCGCCAGCCGCCATGCAGTCCGGCCGATGATATGTCCCACGAACAGCCCCACCACATACACCAGCACCACCGCCAGCGCCACCCCCAGCAACTTCACCTGCCATTCCGCCAGGTGTACCTCGAAAAACCAGTCGATGTACACTTTTGGCTGGTAGGGCAGCAGATTTTGCTGGCCAAGCGTCAACCACGTCCAGCGGATGGCCGCCACGATGTGCTGGCCGAGCGCCGTCCAGAGAAAGTTCCACACCCAGACGATCAGCCAGAGGGTAATCAAGGTGGGCAGCAGCGCCGCCAGCCCGCGCAGGAAAAACCGGCGGAAATCCTCGGCGAATCCCAGCCTGCGCTCCCGGCCGTAATGCAAGGTGTCGTGCTTCCAGGTCACAAAGTCCCCGCCGCCTGCCGCGACGGCCGCTGCGCGCCCCGCCGCCTGGCGGCCGGCGTCGCGACATAAGATAAGTGCAAGCCATCTACTTCCATCAGGCGTCAGCGGTTGGCCAGCCCACCAGAACAAGTGATACACGCCCACGGAAAAAAGATCAACCAACCCCATTCCTCGCTTTCCGCCATGTGCCGCCACCGCAGGTTTGCGAAAATCTTAACAAGATCTCGCCTGATTTTTGCGATCCCAGTTGGTATAATCTGCGTATCGGTGGAGGGTGGTGGAACATTTCTGGATTAGCCTGCACTATGAACTCATCTTCTCGCTTGGGATACCATGCTATGACTCGACGAAGCCATTGTTGCCGTGCCTTTACCTTGGTCGAGCTGCTGGTGGTAATCGGCATCATCGCCATGCTCATCGCAATCCTGCTGCCGGCACTGAACCGTGCCCGCAAGGCGGCCCGTGCCGCCCAGTGCGCATCCAACATGCGCCAGATTGGCCAGGCGTCGCTGATGTACGCCAATGACAACAAAAGCCGAATTCCCAACCACTCTGGCCCCGCTCTCGCCGAATCCGTTCCCGCCGGCTTCAACACCGCCCAGCCCGTTCCCGGATTCTCCGGCTGGCCGTGGTCCAACAGCGCATTGAACTACAATGACTGGTCCGCCCTCTGCCGCGAATGGATGGACGCCGTCGCCTACCAGACCGGCTGGCGCGGCCAGGATGCCAACGGCGTCGATCTCAAGCTCACTTATATGGGCCGCTTCGCCGCCAATCAGCACGAGGATTACCGCCGCCGCACCCAGATTCTCTGGTGCCCGGAAGTCGATCAGGACAAGTATTCCACCGCCATCGACACCACCAGCTTTGGCGTCCCCAATTATGTGAGCTGGGCATTCACCACCAGCTCGACCACGCCGTCAGCCAGCAACGGCTGGTACGACTGCCTGGTGGTGACCAAGATCAAACGTTCATCCGAGGTGGTTTATCTCTGCGAAACCTCGCCAACCATCTGGATCTGGCGCAGCCAGGCGACCGATGACATCATGGGCGCCACCGGCGGAGGCTGGTCCCACCCCGGCATGAATTATCTGTTTTTCGATGGTCACGTCGACCGCCTGCGCAAGCCCCCGCATCCCATCGGCGCCGTCGGCACCTTTACCACCCGCGACAAGGATTTCTGGACCAATCCATCGACCGCGTGGGCTGATTTCAAGAAGGCTTACGGCTCGGTCGGCGGCCGATAGATTCTGCAAATCGCTCAGGGCATCGTCGCCGGCGCCGCACCCGCCTCGTTTGTTGCTGGCTGAGTCGCGGCCGGCTGGGTGGCGGCGTAGGTGTTGAACTCCTGCACCGCCGCGGCAAATTGCTTCACCTGATCATCTTTGTCAGACTCAATGATCGTCTTCAGGATCGCCTTCTGCTGAGCGAGGTCCAGCCCCTGCACCGCCACCACCCCCAGCAGCCGGCGCTGCCAGTCGGCATCTTCCAGCATCTTGCTCACCACCTTTGCCCGCTCTTCGGGCGTCGCCAGCCGGGCATACAGATACGATGCCCACGGCCCCACCCCTTCGGTGGTGTCATTGGTAGCCTTGCGGATCATGTCGACGAACTCGTTCTCCAGCGGCTTGGCCTGCGGCTGCGGGTTCTGCCGGAAGACTTGCACGAAGCTGGTCAGCAACTCCACGCCGCGGATCTTTTCCGCGGCGGTTCCGTTGGCCATGGTGTTGAACAATTTATTCTTGGCGGTGGGGTCCAGAAGGTTCCTGCCGGTGCGCTCCAGAAAGGTATTGAAGGCGACTTTCTGCCCCGCTGGTCCGGGCCCGATATTCCCCTGCACCGAAGTCGGATTGGTGATCACGCTGGCGACCAACTGGATCGTGCTCTGCGGCCGGCTGCGAAAGACGCTCTGCAGCACGCCATCGTCGATGCGCACCACCTGAGTCACCGAGTGCTGCGGGGCCAACACCACCTCGTGGCCGATGCGGGCATAGGCCACCCGCGGCAAATACTGCGGGGCCACCCCCTTGATCTGGGCATCCACCCACAGGTCGGGATGAATCAGCCCCTCGGCGTCGATGGTCAGGGGAAAATCGCCGACGTTCTGAATCGTCACCCGGGCGAACATCGGCACCGCGAACTCGTGCGCTACCTGCATCGGCGACGCCTTCACCAGGTAAAACTTCCCCGGCATCTCCACCACGTCCAGAAAGCCCGTGGGAAACTTGTCCACAATCTCCTGGATCTTGCCGGCGTTCGCCTGCGCCACCGGCCGGGCCCCGGTATCGCGCAGGATTTCCCAGAGCTGGGCGGCCAGCAATCCCGAGGGATTGTTTCCCAGAATCTTCGCCGCCTCATCCGCCGCCTTCTCCTTGGACGTTTTCGCCTCGATCAGCGCCATCCCCGCCGCCGCCAGCGGATCGCGGTCGGCGATGGCCGACAGCTTCACCCTGGCCTCATCCGGCTTGCCCTGCTTCAGATAATTCCACCCCTCCAGCCGGGTCACCGTCACATTCCCCTCCGGAAGCAGCCCGGTAAGCACCTCGATCAGCTTCATCGCCTCCTGCGGCTTGTTGTTGTAATAGAGCTCGAACCAGGCCATGTCGGCCAACACCGCCACGTAGGCGTTCTTCAGCTCCTCATCATGCTTCTCCTTGAGGTTCTTGATGTCCGCGCTCAGGTCCGGCAGCGCTGACTCCTCATCCGCCTCCACCGGCCGGGTCGTCGCGGTGATATCCCCCATCTCCTTGCGCACCACCTGCAGCCGATTCTGCAGGGCGATCGAGGCATGGGCCAGAATCTTGGCGCCGTTCTCACTGTTCCCCACCCGCCGCTGCAGCGACAGGAACAAGAACCACGCGTCCACGTCGTTGACGTTGTATTGAATGAGCTGCCCCGCCAGCGAGCTGGCCGACTGCACCTGGTCCGCCACCGACAACGCCGCGGCATATTCCAGCACCACCGCCGGCGGCGGCGCCTGGCCGGTCTGCTTGTAGGCGGTCAGCGCCGCCGAATACCAGGTCAGCGCGGCATTGACCAATCCCGACTCCGCCAGCTCGTGGGCCAGCGATGATGCGATCGTCGGCTGCGCCGGGTTGGCCCGCAGCAGTCCCACCAGCGCCTCCACCCGGTCGGCCGCGCCCCCGGTCTGCGCCACCATGTCATAGCGCATCTGCAGGCCCGCCAGATTCACCGGATTGAGCTTCATGCCGCTGTCGAGCATCTCCCGCCCGGCGGCATCCTCGGAGCGATCGAACAGCACGCGGGCGCACGCCACCGCCGCCTGCGCCCGCACCTCCTTTGAAACCGTCTCCTGTCCGGTGAGCTTCTTGAGGTACTCCACCTTGTCATCGGCGGTCTGCATGGTGTTGAGATACAGGTCCATCAGCTTGATCTGGGCTACTTTGTCCGCGGGATCGAGCAGACGGTATTTCTTCAGCGCCTCGATCGCCTTGTCCCCATCATGAATCGTCAGCGCCGCCTCCGACTGCAGCAGCGGATAGCTGGGCTCCTTCGGATTCAGCCGCATGGCCGCATCCAGCAGGATGATGCTCTGCTTCCAGTTGGGCGGCAAAACATATTTCCCCTTCAGCGCCCCCTGAGCCAGTTCGCAAACCCGGTCGGCAAAGATCACATCGGCATCCGACACCGCCCCTGCCGCTGTCTCCCCCGCGCCACCGCCTTCATTCCCCCCTGCCGCCCGCGCCGTTGGCGCGGTCAGGGCCAGACCTACCGCCGCCGACACCACCACCATCCGCCGCATCATCCAGGTCCGCATATTTTTGTATCCTTTGGTCACTGGCCAGTAGTCAGCAATCCACAACGAACTACTGACTACTGACTAATCGACAACTTCTTCATCTCCCCGCCAACCCCAGCGCGATCGCCCCCACCAGCGCCAACAGAAACACCACCGCCGCCGACACCCGCAACACCTCATCGAGCAACCCCCGGCGATAGACCTTTCCCACCACCAGCGTCAACGCCACCACCTGCGCCCCCGCCAGCGCCCCCGCCGCCCCGCAGCGCATCGCCCACAGCACCAGGTCGGCGCGATCGCCCCCCCTCGACCCCGCCACCTCTCCCGCGTGCTGCCAGCCCCACAGCCCCGCCATCACCAGCGCCACCGAAATCAATCCCCCACACGCCATAGCGATCCGTCGCATCATCACAAACCTCCGTTGAGCGGCGTATATACCCCCAACCCCTGCGGTGGGCAATTCACCTGCGGTGGGCAATTCCGCACCTGCGGTGGGCAATTCCGCCGGTAGGCGGCCATACCCGCTCGCGTTGCTGCGCGGAAGAGCTTCGCCGGCGGTTGCCGGCGAATTGGGGATCGGCTATCCTGCGCGCATGGCGAAAAGGGAGCGGACCGCAAAACAGACCACGACTTCCGCCCCCGCCCCGCCCGCTCCCGGCAAGCCTTCTTCCCTGCTCGATACCCGGATCATCTACTGCGGCGACAACC
>DAIOHQ010000178.1:0-10483 GCA_036744635.1 Tepidisphaeraceae bacterium
ACACCTGCCGCTCATCCAGCCATGGCAGACAAGAATGTCCGCCCCACCAGAATTGAGTAGATCCACCGCTCATCCAGCCGTGGCAGACAGGAATGTCCGCCCCACCGAAGAACACTGCTCGCAAGCGAGCAGGCTAAACAGCCATGACAGGAATGATCTGCCCCACAAAAACAAGGCTAGGCCGCCTAAAGTGTCATGCACCCGGTTGCCGCGGCCAACACGTCAGCGAATCCGCAATTCCCGGCCGAAATAGTCCTGCTTCATCGCCACCTTGGCCAGCGAGAGTGTTTCTTCGGCGACTTCATTCGCCCGCTTGGTGCCGGCCCGCAGCACGTCGATCACATCATCCGGCCGCGCCTCAAACTGCTTGCGCCGCGAACGGATCGGCTCGATCAGCGTGTTGAGCACCTCGACGAGTTTGCGCTTGATGGCCACATCTCCGACCTTGCCGGCGCGATAGGCATCCTGCTGCTCGGCCAACCATTGCGTGTCGGTATTGAACGTCTCGTGAAAAATCCATAGCGGGTTGTTCTCGGTGGTGCCGGGATCGGTGGCCCGCAGCCGCTTGGGATCGGTGTACATCCCCATCACCTTCTTCTGCACGGTATCCGCGTCATCGCTGAGGAAAATCGCGTTGTTCAGCGATTTGCTCATCTTCAACAACTCTCCGCCCGGCCCGGGTCCACCAATCCCCACCAGCCGCTTCACCCGGCCGAGCTTGGGCTCGATGATCGGAAAGACGCCACCCGCCTTCAAGTTGTCCTTGTCATCCGTATGCGGATCGACGCCGCAATAAAGCTGGTTGAACTTCCGCGCCACCTCGCGAGTCAGCTCCAGGTGCGGCAACTGGTCCTCTCCCACCGGCACCAGCGCCGGCCGAAAGGCGAGAATGTCGGCTGTCTGCCCCACCGCGTACATCGGAAAGCCGAAGGAATACTTATCTCCCAGCTCCTTGTCCTTGATCTCCTGCGCCAAGGTTGGGTTGCGCATCACCCGGTTGAACGGCAGCAGCATCGCGAAGAAAAAGGTCAGCTCATCGATGGCCGGCACCTCGCTCTGGATGAACATGGTGCTCTTGTTGGGATCGATGCCGGCGGCGAGATAGTCGGTGGCGATCTCGATCACGCTCTGGCGAATGTCGGCGGGCCGATCGGCGCGGGTGGTGAAGGCGTGCTTGTTGGCGATGATGAAGTAGCACTCGTACGAATCCTGCAGCGCCAGGCGGTTTTCGACGCTGCCCACGTAGTGCCCCAGGTGCAACTTCCCGGTCGGCGTGTCGCCGGTCAAAATTCGCTGCTTGGTTTCGCTCATCCCCCCGTTATACCGCCCCAAGCTGACCTGCACCAACCGATGCTTGCTGATCGGGTTGGGAAGGGTGTGGCGATTGTGGAAGGCCCCCACCCCAACCCTCCCTCGGAGTACCGGGAGAGGGGGTAAGATGCAGGGACGCCATAAATACGAGCTACACCCGTTTGTGCATCGAGAGGAAGACTACCCTTCCGCCCCGCCCAGTTCGCGGCTCTGGAAGAGCCACATCCCGGCGCTGAGGGCGAAGGTAATGTAGGCCACCGCATACAGCGCGGCCACGCCCACGTATCCCCAGATCGTCGCCAGGGAGACCGCATTGGGGTCGCTGGCGAACTGCGTCCCCGCCAGGGCAATCGGCCGATAAACGGTCACCTGGCGCAGATCAAATATTTCCAGAAACGGCAGTATCAGGCTGATCGCGTATGACAATGCGTTTGCGGCGGCGCCGGCTTTCAGCGGATACAGGAAACGCGTGAGATTGCCCGCAATATACAGAATGATCACCAGCGGCAGATTGACCACCAGCGACAGCCGCGTAGAAATCGCAACCCCGATCGCGGCCAGCACGCTGATCTGAAACCACACCAGCAGCAGGCTGGCCAGTTCGCCGGCGATGTGCATGTGCTGATGTTCGAGGATATTCCTCAGCTCGCGCTCATCGAGCGTCGAGGCGCGAAGCTGATAGTCGGTCGGGATGCGCAGCCACGTCGCCAGCGCCAGAATTCCGCCCAGAATCGCCACTCCCAGCAGCGCCGCCAGAATGATTCCCAGATACTTGCCAACCAGCACTTCCCACTTGTGTACCGGCTTGCTCATCAGCGTGAGCATCGTCCGGTCTTCGATCTCCTCATAGATCGACTTGCTGGTGGCAAAGAGCGTCTGAATGAGCACCAGCAGCAGGATCACGTCCAGCGCCACGGACTTGAACATCACCGTGTCTTCGCCCAGCGTGAAAAACGGCAGCAGGCCGAACACCACGATGATCGCCACGCCAATGGCCAGCAGCAGCGTGTAGATCGGCTGCGAGACGGTCTCGCGGAAGGTGTGGCGAATGATGACGAATGTGCGATACATGTATTCGGCGAATCTTAAATGGATGGCGTCGCGATTGCAATTTGACGCCGATTGCGTGCGATGGCTCGGTTGGCACTCGACTGCGACATCCAGCATTCCCCCGTCGCACGGATTATTCGCGCTTCCTCGCAATGCATCAGGCCCGCGCCAACGCCGGCGAACCGCCATACACCGGCGCATCCGGGACAGCCTTTTCCTGCCGCAACCGATCAATCGCGATATGCTCCCGAAGCTGCGCCCCAATCTGCTCGCGCACAAGCTTGCGATAATCCAGGAAATGCTCCGCCTGAGCCAGCGTAGACAGATAACTGCCCACGCCCCCCGGATTGATCCGGCTCATCCGCCACAGGTTGCCCCAAAATCGCCGTCGCGTTTCCCGCACCACTCCCTGCCGCCAGAAAATCGTCAGCAGCGCCCGCAGGTCCCTGACCGAGCGCTTCCGCCGCGCCCACTTCGGCTTCTTCGGATACTTTCCCTCCTTCAGCAGCATGAAATGTCGAAACACCCGCTCCATGTAGCGGTTGGGGTCGTACAGCCGCCAGAACCCATCGACATACTCGTGGGCGATCTCTTCCAGCGGGCGTGTAGGCACAAAATTCAACAACGTCGTCTGGTTGACATTGCCCGCGCCCACATCCAACAGCCTGCCCTCGCGCCTCAGCCGTTTCGTCAGCGCCGTGTCCGGCAGCGCCTGCAACATGCTAAACGCCGCCGTCGGCACACTGGTGCGCTCCACAAACTCAACGATCCGCCCCCCCGCCCCGGTCTGCTCGCCATCGAAGCCGATAATGAATCCCGCCATCACCCGCAGCCCCGAGCGGGCGATCCGCATCACCGATTCCTCCAGCGGATGGCGCATGTTCTGGGTCTTGCCGGTCAGCGCCAGGCTGGCCGGATCGGGCGTTTCAATTCCCAGAAATACCGCGGCGAAGTTGCACGCCACCATCTTGTCCATCAGCTCCTGATCGCAGGCCAGGTCCACGGAAGACTCGGTGGCGAAGGAGAAGGGATAGCCATGCTCCCGCATCCACGGCTGCAGCTCATCCAGCAGCAGCTTCACATTGCGCTTATTGCCGATGAAGTTGTCATCCACCACGAACACGCTGCGCCGCCAGCCCAGCTCGTACAGTCGGTCGAGCTCGGCCAGCACCTGCTTGGGCGACTTGGTGCGCGGCCGGCGCCCATACAGCACGATGATGTCGCAAAACTCGCATTGAAACGGACACCCGCGGGAAAACTGGATCGACATTTCCGAGTAGGCCGGGAACTGCAGCAGATCGAAGCGGGGAATCGGCGTGCTTGTGACATCCGGCTTCTCTTCGCCCGATCGAAAAATCCCCGATTTGTCCCCGCGCTCCAGCGCCGCCAGAAACAGCGGCGCGGTCAGCTCCCCCTCATCCAGCACCAGGTAATCCGCACCCGCCGCCAGCAGTTCCTGTGGCGAAGATGTCGCATACGGCCCCCCCACCGCCACCGGCTTTCCCCGCCGCTTGGCCTGGCGAATCTGCCGGCGAAAATCCTCCTTCTGCACGATCATCCCCGACAGCATCACCATGTCCGCCCAGGCCCATTCCGCCTCGGTCACCGGACGAACGTTGCGATCCACCAGCTTGTATTCCCACTCCTGCGGCAGAATCGCGGCAATGGTGATCAACCCCAGCGGCGGCATCATCGCCTTGCGCCCCGCCAGCGCGATGGTCTTATCGAACGACCAGAAGCTCTTGGGAAAGATGGGATAGATGAGCAGAACTCTCATGAACGATTCCTTGCCAGAATGATGCCGCGCATTCTATTATTCGGACATATTACTCCCTTTCATTCTGAAATGATACGAGATTCCGAAATTCATAGTTCGGTCAGTCTGGCTTCGTCCATTTTCCCGCCACCCATTGCTCGGCCAGCTCGACGTAATGCGGCGTGAGCCAGCGCAGGTATTTCAGCTCCGCCTCGGTCACCGGCCGGACGATCTTGCCGGGCACTCCCATCACCACCATCCGGTCCGGCACCTCCAGACCCGGCGGGACGACCGCCCCCGCCGCCACCAGACACTCACCGCCAATTTTGGTCCGGCCAAGCAGCGTCGCCCCCATCCCGATCAGCGTTCCCCTTCCCACAAACATCCCATGCACGATTGCCCCGTGGCCGATCGTCACATCATCCTCGATGATATTGGGCACATCCGTATCGCAATGAATCACCGCGCCATCCTGCACGTTCACCCGCTGGCCGATGGTGACCGGCGCCACATCGCCGCGCACCACCGTGTTGAACCAGAAGCTGGAGAGCGTCCCGACAGTCACATCCCCCGCGACCATCGCGCTAGAGGCCAGGAAATATCCGCCGGCCGTCTTGGTAAAATGGCTCATTTCCTCATCCTACGCCCGAAGCGGCCTCCCCTAAAGACTCCACCGCTCCGATCGCATAAGATATCGTTCTGGCCCTAACCGGAGAGCGCCGTTGTCCCAGGTATTGTCCACCCATCCATCTGCCAAGGTCGAGCGCGATGTCCCGCGCACCGCTCTGCTCCTGCCCGCCATCTCCCTCTGCCGCCGCGAGCTCGTCCGTTTTCTTCGCCAGCGCAACCGCATCATCGGATCGCTGGCTACGCCGCTGATGTTTTGGATCGTGCTTGGGGCAGGGATGGGCAGCAGCTTTCAGGCCCCTGGCATCCCCGGCGGCGACAGTTATTTGCGATATTTCTTCCCCGGCACGATCGTCATGATCCTGCTGTTTACCTCTATTTTCTCGACGATCTCGATCATCGAAGACCGGCGCGAAGGCTTCCTGCAGTCCGTCCTGGTGGCGCCGGTCTCGCGCATGAGCATCGTGCTCGGGAAACTTCTCGGTGGGACGATTCTCGCAACCGGCCAAGGGCTCCTTTTTCTTCTGCTGGCCCCGACGGTGGGCATTCATCTGTCGTTGGTGGCGTTTGGGCTGGCTTTCGCTTTCATTTTCATTGTCTCCTTCGCCCTCACCGGCCTGGGTTTTTGCATCGCCTGGCGAATGAGCTCCACCCAGGGCTTCCATGCCATCATGAACCTTTTCCTGATGCCCCTGCTCTTTCTTTCCGGCGCGCTGTTTCCAATGACGACCCGCATGTGGTGGGGAGTGCGCTGGCTGATGCGTGCGGATCCAATAACGTATGGACTGGCCGGCCTGCGCGAATCCATGTATTTTCCCCAGCCGGCGGCGAGCCTGCCCGGCCTGGCCGTCTGTTTCCTGGTCAGCATCGCCTTCGCCGCCGCGATGTTCCTGCTCAGCAGCGCCATCGTCGGCGGCCGGGTCGAGGCCGACCTGCAATAGGTTGCTGCAATAGTTGTTTGCGAGGACGTATGAATCGCGTGCAGAAAATCCTGACCACCACCCTCTGGTGCCTTACCGTCATCCTGATGATCGGCATGGTGATTTCCTGGTCGCGCCTGCGTGGCCGCACCGACGCCGCCAGCGCTATGGACCGGCAGGCCGCTTCCCAGCCCGCTGAACTGCCCCAGTTCTTCGAGGCCGCCACCTTCTCCCTCACCGATCAGGATGGCAAGGAATTCAAGAGCGACGCCCTCAAGGGCAAGGTCTGGATCTGCGACTTCGTTTTCACCCACTGCGCCGGGCCGTGCCCGATCATGAGCTCCAGAATGTCCACCCTTCAAACCACGATCGACAATCCGGATGTCCATTTCGTCTCCTTCTCTGTCGATCCCGAACGCGACACGCCCAAAGTGCTGAAGGAATATGGCCAGAAGTTCAAGGCCGACTTCTCCCGCTGGCATTTTCTCACCGGCTCCAAAGACGCCATTTTTGCTGTTGCCCGTGACATGAAAATCATCGCCAAGCCGGCCGAGGACGATGAGCCGATCCTTCACGCCATCAAGTTCCTGCTGGTCGACAAACAAGGCGAGGTCCGCGGCATCTACGACAGCAAGGACAACGACGATATGAAGAAAATCGTGACCGACGCCGCCGCCCTGGCCGCGGAAAAGGCGGGAGCGCCGGCCCCGTGACGCTGCACGATCTTCCCCGCATCAACGCCTCGCTCAACGCCACCAGCGCCATCCTACTGGTGCTCGGCTACGTGCTCATCAAGCTGCGCAAGGTGCGCCTGCACGCCTGGACCATGGCCGCCGCCGTGCTGGTCTCGATGGCATTTCTTACCTGCTACCTCACCTATCACCTGCAAGTCCCCGAAAAAAGCTCCGGCCTGCCGCACGGATCCTTTCGCACCGCCTATCTGATCATGCTCGCCTCCCATGTGCTATTGGCGGCCGCGATCGTCCCGCTGATCATCTGGACGCTGCTGCTGGCCTGGCGTCGCCGCTGGCACAAGCACAAAAAAATCGCCTGGATCACCCTCCCTTTATGGCTGTACGTCTCGGTAACCGGCGTTATTATCTACTGGATTCTCTACCACGTAGCGCCAACAATGACGCAGAGGTGATTTGATGAAGCGATCGAGTTTGCTGTTGAGCGTGATTTTGGTTCTGGCGGTGGTAACCATTGCCAGCGCCTGCCCCGCCTGCAAGGATTCCATCCCCAGCAGCGACGCGCAGGCCCCCGGCTCCGTCCCCGCCGGCTTCAACAACAGCATCTACTACATGCTCATCACCTTCTTCTTTGCCCTCGGCATCGTCGTCCGCACCATCGTCAAGGGTGTAAACGGATCGAATGTCACCCGGCAGCCTCCCAGAGACGATCCCCCCAAGCGAGACGACGATCTTCGCTGACCCACCAGAGCCACCAGGAGATGCCGGCAGGCGAGCCCCGTTGTTGCATTCCGGCCCGCTCAATTCAGCGATGGATCTTCGGGAATAATTCGGGGATCGATCTGCAGAAAGCCGCCAGGGCGGGAGCGGGCCTTGAACAGCGTCGCCCACTGCTCCTGATCCTCGGAGAATACCTCCGCGGCGTCCCCCGGACGGATCACCCATGCCCCTTCCTCGATCTCGCGCTCGAGCTGGCCGGGCGTCCAGCCGGCATATCCCACGAAAAATTTCATCCGCCCATCGCCGGCGCTGACGAGCTGCTCGATGGCGTCGCGATCGGTGGTGAAATGGAGGCCATCGGCCACCTGCATCTGCGAGTCCCCGTCCGTGTGCAACACCATCAGCGGCCCCTCGCAAGGCCCGCCCTGGTGCAGCGGGTCGTCGATGAAACAGGGTGTCTCGCTCACCTCTTCCCAGGCGGCCTTGAGCGTCATCTCCAGCGGCCGGTTCAACACCAGCCCCAGCGCACCGTTCTCATCGTGCTGCACCATCATCAGCACCGTCCGGAAAAAATTCGGATCCTTCAGCGCCGGCGTCGCCACAAGAAGCTGTCCCTTCAATGACTGCATACCGCCGATTATAGAACCCGCGAACCCGGCCGGAAACAGGTGAAAGAAATCCGGAGAGTCTCCGCCGCCGACGATCCCAATATTCCGCTGCAAATGTGCTATCATCGCTATCATGACCACCACCGCCGAAGAGCTATTCGCGATGGGCGACATTGGCCGGTGCGAGCTCATACGGGGCGAGATAATCATGATGCCGCTTTCCGGGGCAGAACATGGGGATATTGCGATGCAGATCGGCGCGCGAATTCATCGCTTTGTCTCCGAAAAAGGCCTTGGCAAGGCATACGCGACGGGAACCGGCTTCATCCTCTCGCGCCGCCCCGATACCGTACGGGCTCCCGATGCGGCCTTCGTGCGCGCGGATAGAGTTCCCAAAATTCCGGTACATAAGTACTTCCCCGGCGCCCCCGATCTCGCCGTCGAGGTCGTCTCGCCGTCCGACACCCACAGGGAATTGGTTGCCAAGGTGGATGAGTGGCTTGCTGCGGGCACAACTTCGGTTTGGGTCGTCGATCCACCCAATCAGCGCATCGACGTCTACCGCAAGGGCATCCGGGTGCTGCGCTTCCGGATGGGAGATATGCTGCGCGGGGAGCCGATGTTGCCGGAGTTCGAACTGAAAATTGCGGACGTTTTCAATTAGGGTGGGCGGGTACGCCCACCCTACCGATCCAGCGTTCATCTCGCACTCGTCGCCGGATCGCTTCTCACCTGCAGCTTGACGTGATCATCCGCTCGCAGCCAGCCGTCGACGACGCCTCCGACGCCGTCGATGTCGTATTCGAGCGTGAAATGGGAATCATCGGCGCTGTCGATCTGCCCGGCATAGATCTGCATCGATCCGAACCTGCGCCCGGGGGCGGTGAGGGGAAAAGAGCCGCGCCATATCTCCTCCGGCCTGCCCCCGCTCATCACCTTCTTGAAGACCACCACCTCGAAGCCCGCAGAAGTGTTTCCCTCTCCCAGCCGCGGATCGAACCCCACCGCCACCAGCCGCCGGCTTCCGCCGCCGGCCTTGCGGCCATGGGTGAAGGCATCGCCGAGATACCCGTCAATCTTCCTCTCCTCCCCCGCCAACAGCGCCTGCAGATAATAGTTCGGCCAGAAGATCGAGATACCTTCCGAGTCGGGATATTTCACCTGCTTATATCCCCCTCCCTTCTGATACAGCGCCGACATCATCGCCGGCCGGTCGGTCCACACTACCTGCCCGGCCGGCGCGGCATATTCCAGGCAGCGGTGCTGCAGCCACAGCATCCGCGCCCGCGGCGAGATGATCGGAGCAAGCCAGATGTACACCACCGCCACAACGGTCAGCGCCAGCGCCCAGCTCACCAGCCGCCGCGCCCAGCTCCGCGGGCGGCGGCCGGCGGGAGGAGTTTCCGTTGCGTGATCGCTCATGGAATTGTTCATTGTCTGAGAGAAGGCGGATTGCCGTTTATTTCCAGCAGGTCTGGGGCAGGCCGATATTTCCTGCGCCGTTCAGGATCATCCACACCGCCGAAATGCTTCTCCCACAGATCATCCCAGGCGCTGGCAGCGTTGCCGCTCTCCCCCACCCAGAAGACCGTCGCGGTGACATCGCGGTGCAGCGGATATTCCGGCCGCTTCGCCCCGCCCGGAGCATTGGCGGCCAACAGGAAAAATAAAATCGCAGGAAGCCGCAGGCGCATCGATGCACATTCACCCCGATCCTCCCGCAATGCAAGCCGTTCGCCTATAATCATTGCCCGGCGACAGGCCGGGCACACCATGGCAAAATCGTTCTACATCATTGACGGACACGCCCAGATTTTCCGCGCCTATTTCGCGCCATTTCGAGACCTGAAAGGCCCTTCCGGCGAGCCCACCAAGGCCACCTATGTCTTCACCCAGATGCTGCTTAACCTGCTCAGCCAGCGCAAGCCCGACTACCTGGCGATGGTGATCGACAGCGGCGATGAGAGCGTCTTTCGCAAGGAAATCCTGCCGGAATACAAGGCCAACCGAAAGGCGCCGCCCGATGATTTTGCTCCGCAGGAACAGCGTATCCTGCAGATCGTGCGCGATGCGGGAATCCCTATTTTCGCCAAGGGGGGCATGGAGGCCGATGACCTGATCGCCACCATGGCCCGCAAGCTCCGCCGGCAGGATTTTGAGATTTTCATGGTCACCAAGGACAAGGACCTGCGGCAGATCGTCAACGAATGCACCTACATGTATGACGTGCAGGCCGATGAGGTGATGGACGCGAAAAAGATGGAGGAAAGGTGCGGCTTCACCCCGGCCGAGGCGGTGGAGGTGCAGACGCTGGTGGGCGATAACATCGACAACGTCCCGGGCATTCCCGGCATCGGCGACAAGACCGCCGCGAAGCTCATCCGCAAGTACGGCAGCGCTGAGGCGATCCTGCAGCATCTCGATGAGCTGACGCCGAAGATGCGCGAGAACTTTGAAAAATTCGCCGATCGCATCCCGATTGCCCGGCGGCTGGTGACGCTCAAGAGCGATGTGGATTTCGACTTCGATCCCGAATCCTGCCGCTTCACGGGATTGAACGATGAGGCGCTCAAGGGGCATCTCGAGCAATTGGGTTTTCACGCCCTGCTCAAGCGGCTGGGATTGGATGGAACGCTCAAGACCTCGCCGCCGGCGGTTTCGCCGCTGGCCACCCGCGCCCGGCCGGCCAAGCCGATCGAGCAGGGACTCTTCGGCGCCATGGAAGAACACAAGGATGATCAAGCCGCGCCCGCAGTCGGACCGGCCGCCGCAACGGGCTTTGAAGGCCCGCCGCTGACA
>DAIOHQ010000179.1:0-10455 GCA_036744635.1 Tepidisphaeraceae bacterium
TCTCGGAGTACCGCGACCTGTGGCACCCGGAAATTTCAAACTGACCCATTGCCCGACGATGAACGCATCGGCGTTCAAGTCCCGCCGCCCCAACGTCCGATAACTCCTCTGCCGGCCCGCGTTCGCGCCGGGCCTCATATTGAGGTGGGGATGAGCCGATAACGCCGATGGGGCATGGTGTCCCGGAGGTGACGGTTATGACGGTGATGACGCGCAGGATCATCTGGTGGCTGGCCGCGGGAGCGACGTTTGTGACAGTCATGGCAACCCCAGGATGCGGCCGGCACGAACGGGCGATGAACCCGCTCTCGGCCAGCACGTGGGGTGATGCAGAAAACACCACCACCGATGCGCCGCACCCGGAGCAGCAACCCATCCAGGAAGCCGTTCGCGAAACCCCCGCCGCCCCCGCGGTAAACGTCTTCGGCGAGTTCGACGGCGTCGAGCGCCAGGTCGGCCAGACGAATCTTCCCGGCGCCAACTTTCAACAGCACACCTTCGGCGATGAAGGTTTCGACAGCGATGTGTGCGTGGACACCACCGGCAAGTGGATGGTCTTCGCCTCCACCCGCCACTCCGAGCACGCCAAGATTTATCTGCAGCGCGTGGATGGCGTGTCAGTGACCCAGCTCACCAACGACGAGGCGGATGATGCGTTCCCGGTCTTCAGCCCCGACGGCAAGCGGATCGCCTTCTGCTCCACCCGCGCCGGCAACTGGGACATCTACGTGATGGACCTCGACGGCAAGGCGGTCGAGCAGGTCACCACCGGCCCCGCCCAGGATATGCACCCCTCGTTCAGCCCCGATGGCAACCGGCTGGCCTTCTGCTCGATGAGCCCGCGCAACCATCAGTGGGAATTGTGGACGGTGAACCTGTCCAGCCACGAAAAGAAGATGATCGGCCTCGGCCTGTTCCCCGCCTGGTCGCCGGACAAGACCACCGACCGCATCGCCTTTCAGCGCGCCCGCCAACGCGGGTCACGCTGGTTCAGCCTGTGGACACTGGAACTGAGCGACGGCGAAGCCCGCCGGATGACCGAGGTGGCCGTCAGCACCAATGCGGCAATTATTGCGCCCTCCTGGAGCCCCGATGGCGGCAAACTGGCTTTCGCCACCATTGTCGAGCCCGCCAAGGTGAATAAAGGTAAACCACAGGGACAGCAGGACATATGGGTGGTGGATGCCGATGGATCGAATCGCCACCGGGTGACCGATGGCTTGGCCGCGAACCTGACACCGTTCTGGGCGGTAGATAATCGTGTCTATTTCGTAAGCGACCGCGGCGGCAACGAGTGCATCTGGTCAGTCCGCGTCGACGCCCCGACCGTGGCCGATGCGCCGGACACGAAAAAGGTCGATCCGTTCAGCGATAAGAAACCCGCCAAAGGGCAGGATGCCGTCGGCGCCACCGACACGCGCGACGTGGGACATTAAAACGTGGCACGGGTTTCCAGCCCGTGCATGCATGGGTTGAAAACCCATGCAACAGCTTCAAGGACGAAGCGATGAACATAATGCGGAGCATGATAATCCTGGCGTTGCTTGCGGCCACGGTCGCGCTCGCGGGTTGCGCCAAGGACGAGCCGAAATACGGCACCGAGCAGAAGCTGTTTCTGGTCTCGGCCCGCAAGCAGACCTGGGCGATCGCGCCGGCCGTGAATCTCAGCGGCGAGCGGCAGGTCGATCCGATCCTGCAGGCCGACCTGGTTTACCAGCAGCTCCAGCAGGTAAAGGGCCTGACGATCATCCCCGTGAACCGGGTGGCCGAGGTCTATGCCAGCCTGGGAATCGCCCAGGTGCAGTCCGAGGAGCAGGCCGGGCTGGTCTGCGAGATGCTGGGCTGCGACCGGCTGCTGGTGCCGACGGTGACGATCTATGACCCGTACAACCCCCCGAAGCTGGGGGCGTCGCTGCAGCTCTTCAAGGCTGCCGCGGCGACCAAGGCGGCCAACGTCGATCCCCGCGAGCTGACCCGCCAGGCCGCCCCGCCCGCCGATGCATCTCTGCCGGCCGGCGGAAATTTCGTGCAGGTGGTCGCGATGTATGACGCGGCCAACGGTTCGGTGCGGGAGGCGCTGTTCGACTACGCCAAAGGCCGCAACGATCCGGTCGGGCCGTATGGCGCCAAGGAATATCTGGTGAGCATGGATCGCTATTGCGGATTTGTCTATCACGAGTTGATCGTGGATCTGCTGAATTCGCCGCGGTTCAAGAAGCAGTGAAGGCTGGGAGATTCGTGGCATGGGCTACCAGCCCATGCACTCGCCTCTAGATGACCCCGCGCGATCATGCGTTATGCGCCTGTCATTCTGAGGTACTCCGAAGAATCTGCGTGGATCGGCGATCGCGGCCAGATTCTATCGGAGTACCTCAGAATGACATAGAGCGCCTAGTTGCGCACGGGCTGGTAGCCCGTGCCACGAAACAACGGGCTGTGTGTCTGGTTCGGGTGCATCGAGCGATCGATGCGGGAGAGTTTCAGATGAGCGTCACAAAAACATTGAGTCTGATCAAAGGCAGCGAGCAATTCTGCTTCCGGTACCAGGTCGGCGAAGAGTCGCAGGTGCTGGATGCGCTGATCGAAATGGTCAATCGCCGCGAGATGCGCTTCGACTGGTTTGACGCCGCGGTGCTGTCCCATCAGCTTGGCCAGCATTTGGCAAAAGAATTGAACGCCTTTATGCCGAAAAAAGCAGCATGAGGATTATCGGAGTTAGACGCGCAGCAGCGATGGCGATGAGCAAAGCTCTCGCGGCCGCAACCTGATGCGTCGATTCTGAAAATCCTTCACCCACAGTCTTCGCCGACCGCGGGACGAGGATCGTCCCGCAAGTGGGCCACCGGTATCGCCGACCGGGGGCATTTATTTCTGGATTGCTCCTCTGCGCCCGCGACGGCTCCTATGAACAGCGCCACAACCGCTCCCATCCCCGCATCCCTCCCGCCTTGCGAGAAAACCTTCTCACCGCTGGTCCAGCAGTTCCTGGATTACCTGAAGCTCGAAAAGCATTTCAGCGACTACACCGTGAAGAGTTACGGCGCAGACCTGATTCAGTTCAGCCAATTCCTCATGGGCCAGATCGGCTCGGGCAACAGCTCGGCCGACGCCGCATCCACCCAGACGCTCGACGAGCGCCTGGCCAAGGTCGAGCCGCTCACCGTCCGCGAATTCCTGGCCTACCTCTACGGCCAGAACTACACCAAGAGCACGACGGCGCGCAAGCTGGCGACGCAGCGGAGCTTTTACAAGTTCCTGATCCGCCGCGGGCTGGTGGGCGTCAACCCGCTCTCGACCATCCGCACCCCCAAGCAGGAAAAGCGCCTCCCCAAGTGCCTGGACCTCGAGCAGGTGCAGAAGCTCCTGGAGGCGCCCGGCGACAACAACATCCTGGCCGCCCGCGACAAGGCGATGCTCGAGGTGCTTTACTCCTCGGGCATTCGCGTCAGCGAACTGGTCGAACTGGAAATCTCCGACATGGACCTGCAGGAAGGCGTGCTGCGCGTGCGCGGCAAGGGGCGCAAGGACCGGCTGACGCCGATCGGCTCGCAGGCCATCAAGGCGGTGCAGCGCTACTTCGAGCTGCGCGCGATCGACGGGCGGGCCAAGACCGCGACTGCCAGCCGCGTGTTCCTGAACAAGCACGGCGATTCGCTGTCGACGCGCTCGGTGCGGCGCAAACTGGACAAATACCTGGTGGCGGCCGGTCTCGATCCCGGCATCAGCCCGCACACCCTGCGGCACAGCTTCGCCACCCATCTGCTCAACAACGGCGCCGATCTGCGCAGCGTGCAGGAGTTGCTCGGCCACCAGAGCCTGAGCACCACGCAGATCTACACGCACCTGACGACCAGCCGGATGAAAGAGGTGTATGACTCCGCCCATCCGCGTGCGGATTCATCGACCATCCCGCATCCATCGTCGAATCATTCCGGTTCGCAGCCGTTCTATCCCGCCAAGGCGGGATGAGTCTGGACCGTGTTTTGGTGGGGCAGACATTCTTGTCTGCCATGGCTGTTTGGCCTGCTCGCTTGCGAGCAGCGTTCTGTGGTGGGGCGGACATTCTTATCTGCCATGGCTGGATGAGCGGTGGATGTACTCATCCGCCCGAATCCAGCCATATTTTCCCAAGCCGCGTCATATATCCGTCCGCGGCGTGGCTTGCCGGCGGGTGACCTCAAACATGTCGCCGTGCGCCAAAGCCGTGATGTTCCCGAATTCCCCGATGAGCTGGCGGTATGCCGCGGCCACCGCCCGCGGCTTGCGCTGCAGGTCGTACAGCCCGCAGGCGTTCACCCGGCCATTCTTTTCCGTCAGTTGGGTGTCCCAATCCATCTGATCGGTCAGGCTGTACCAGGTGAAGCCCAGGACGGGGATGCCATCCCGCCGCATGCGCAGGACGTTCGTCCACTGCTTCCACAGCCACTGCACGGCCAGTTCGGGGTGCGGGGTATTGGTCTCGGTGTGCATGACCGGTTTGTAATAACGCCGGTAGTAGCGCAGCGTGATCAGGTACCACCCCAGCACGTCTTCGCCGTACGTCAGCGTGCCATCGGGCAGCAGCAGCTTCTCGTTGTGCCCGTAATAATCGTTGCCCATCACCTGGAATCCGGCCGGCGCGGTTTTCATGAACCACATGAACTCCTCGCGGCTCATCCCGTTGTCCAGCGCAAACAACAGCACATCCGAATCGGGCGCTTTGGAATAAATCAGGTCCAGCGACAGGAATACCAGCTTGTTACGCAGCTTCACCGAATGCGATGGCGCGGCGACGAGATGGTGGGTGTATTCGGCCGACTCGCTCTGGATGATGATCGCATCCGGACGCTGGCGCGCGATGGCCGCGCTGGCCAGCAGGTTGGCGGCCACCAGGTGCTTCAGTGCCGTCACGAAACCGCGCTCGCTCCGCAGCCGCTCGTTCCATCGTCCATCCCATCCGCTGTTGCGGGCGGCCACGTAGATCTCGTTGACCGGCGTATAGGCGCGGACCCACGGGTAGCGCCGGGCGAAGGCCCCGGCGTAGTTGGCAAAGTGCAGCGGCATCTCGGGGTTCTGAAAGTCGCCCATCCAGTCGGGGATGCCGAAGTGCAGCAGGTCCACGATCGGGGTGATCCCCAGCCGCTGAATCTCGGCCATCGCCTCATCCGCGAACGACCAGTCGAATCGGTCGGCGCCGAGATGAATCAGGTGATTCGGCAGCCCATAGCGCAGGCAGGGCGTGCCCAGTTCCTTCACCAGCTGCAGGTCTTCGCGAAAGCGCCGCAGGTGGCCACACTCCTCAAGCAGGTCGCGGCGCAGGCGGTGTCCGCCGGCATCGAGGATAACCGGATTGGAGCATTCGATCCCAGTAGCGAAAGCGAAATCCCAGGTCTGATCGTCCCCTCCGCCGCCCCCTCCTCCGCCGGGCTTGGCCCCCTGCGCCGCCGGTCCGCCACATTCCGCGCGCGGAACCGCACCATCCATCCCGTGCTGCCGCAGTTGGTCCAGGAAGCTCTTGGTCATCGCTTCTCCGCCAGACGGAAATTCTATGCGCGCTAACCCGCCGCTGGCAGCGCTATTACTTTCAACGTGGCATGGGCTACCCAGCCCATGCGCAAGAAGCGCAGCGCTCTTCTCCCGTAGCATGGGTTTTCAACCCATGCCAAGAACCGTGGTGAATGCGAGCGAAGGTGATTTCTCGAACGATGTGGCGTGTGAGAACATTCATCCCTGGGCACGGGTTCAAGGAAAACCCGTGCTACGGCGGAGCGCTGCGCTTCTTGCGCACGGGCTGGCAGCCCCGTGCCACAATTGGAACACCACATGCGAGCGATACACTCTTGCGGCGACGGTGTCTGCTTGCGACCTGGCGAGACGTCTGGTGACTCGGGAAAGTGTATCGATACGTGTGCCAACTCCCTGCCAACGCCGGCAATCCTCCAATCGCCAGCGCGCCGGTCAGATTCGTGACACCTCAGACGGCTTTGCCTGGATTTGGTGGGGCAGACATTCTTGTCTGTCATGGCTGGATGAGCGGTGGAGGTGCTCATCCGCCCGAATCCAGCCATATTTTCTCAGGCCTCCTAAAGCGCCAGGTACCTCTGCGCTCATCGGCGCGCGTATTTGTGAAGCGAGTTGATTACCGCGCGCATATCTTTGGGCAGGAGGGCGGTAATCTGGACGGGTTGCCCATCTTTGTCGGTAAATTCCAGCGAATGCGCGTGAAGCGTCAGCCGCTCAATAAGCGGGCGTTCGCTTTCGGCCGCGCCCCTTCGATACCCGCGCTTGAATTCGCTCAGAAATATTCCCACCGGCGCCCCATGGGTGGGATTGTAAATCGGATCGATCGCCAGCGGCAGGCCGATCGAGCGGAGATGGATGCGGATCTGGTGGGTCTTGCCGGTCTTCGGGAAAACCCGCAACAACGTGAATTCCCCCAGCCGCTGCTCGACTTTCCACAGCGTGCGCGCCGGCCGGCCGCCATGGCCGGCGATGATCATGCGCGTGCTCAATCGCGGGTCGCGCATCAGCGCCGCCTCGATTTCGCCGCCATCAGCCGAAGGGTGACCGCGCACCAGCGCCAAATATTCCTTCGCCACCACGTTGCTCTGGAACTGCCCCGAAACCCAGCGCTGCGCCGCTGAATTCTTAGCGAATAATAGAACCCCCGAAGTATCGCGGTCGAGCCGGTGAACCACCCGCAGGCGCGGATCATCCTGCCCGCTCCAAGGCAACCCAAGCTGCCCGGCCAACCGCACCAACACGCAATCCTCATCCCCCCGCTCCGCCGCGCGGGTTGGAATCGTCGCCAACCCCGAAGGCTTATCCACCGCGACAAAGTCGTCGCTGTCAAACAAAACCCAAAGCCTCAGCCCACCGCGCATCCGCTTGTTGTAGCGGCGAAACACCCAAGCACCAAGATGATGCCGCAGCGGCGTTCAAACAAAAGAATCGCCCAACACGTTCGTGCATCAAACTGGATTGCTGCTCGGGGCCGGTGGGGGCTGGGGGACGGCCGTGCCGCATTCGGGGCAGCGCTCGGGCGTGGCGCGCAGGTCGTAGCCGCAGCGGCGGCAGAGGCCATCCTCCTGAATTCCCCGCCCAAAACCCAAGCGGCGCACCGTCAGGACCGCCAGTGCGAACAGCGCGAAAAAACCAACCCAAAAGAGAAAAGGCACGAGCGGCCATGACTCTGGGTGTGGGAATAAAACGCACAGCACGATCGGCGCGCCGGCCGGGGCGATGAACCCCAGCATCCAGAAGGCCGGCCGGTAATGATGGGCTTGGCCTTGCATCACCAGCAGCAGAATCAGCAGGCCGTAAAAGCCATAACTGGCGAGCACGTAGCCGAGAACGACCTGCTTTACTCTCCGCACTCTGCGACTTCTGGGGCTTCCGAATAAACCGTCTCCTGTGAGGAATTGCCGGTGTCGATCGCGGATGGATCGGCGCACCCAGAGCAATGGCAGAATCGCCAGCCCGGCGAACAACAGCGCAACCGGAACCGTGTGTTCCTGGTAATTGCCGCGCAGCAGCGGCTGGCGGTGCCTATTCAACCCCGTGGGACCGTGCCTCAGCGGCGCGTTGAATTCCTCTGCCACCCAAAACCGAAGACCGTTAATCTTCTCGCCGTAGCCCCACTCGAACTGAGGATGAGAGGAAAACCATCGGCTGCTTGGGATTTCCTGTGGCGGCAGGATTCTTCCACTGGAGCGGGTGGCGAATCCGATCCTACCTCGCACTGAAAACCACCAGTCCTGCGAACGCACCTCATTGGCACTGGCTACGGACCATCGCTGCCAATACAAAATGAAGCCGGGATAGCCCGCGACCCATACGCTAGCCGCGCCAAGGCACAGCACCAGCGAAAGCGCCGCGAGGAGGTTGAAGAGCTTGCGCCGCATCGGGAGGCAGTATAGCGGAAACTGGAATCCGGCGCTCTGTTGCCTGCTCCCCGGCATGATAAGGGGGACACCCAACGCATAGGTGGGATGTCCCTCTTTGGCTCCCTGCAAATGCTTTAGCGCCGCCCCGCCTCTTCCAACAACCGCACGATCTTCCTGGCGTCGGCATCTTTGCGCTGGCAGGCACGATCGAGTGCGTTGAGTTGCATCCATCCTCGAATCGACGGATCAGCGCCGGCATCAATCAGCCGCTTTGCCATTTCGTAAGAGCATTCGCCCACATTATCGCTCAGCGGAGTGTTGCCGATGTTACGTTCATCGTGGGCGTTTGGATTGGCACCGGCTCGAATGAGGCGATCGACAATATTGAGATGCCCGCCCCGCACGGCACAGTGCAGCGGAGTCTTGCCAAGAAAATCAAAGCGGTTCACCGGGTACTTCCGTTCGAGCAGGCGGTTGACTTGCGCCAAGTCCCCATCCGCCGCCTCCTGGTGCAACTGCTCGCGCTGAAATTCTGCTACCAGGTCACGCGGAAATTTCATTTGACTTTCCTCAAACAAAACCCTAACATACTCCCAGAATCATCCATCCTCGGCCAACCAAACCAAAGGGGGTTTTCAATGCCGCTGCCGACATCATCCCGCGTTCACCGAATCGCCTCATCCCGCCCCCTCCGCGCTCCCCATTCCTCATTCAGCTTTTATCGTTCATCATTCCAATGTCCCACTCCCCAACAAATGTCCCAAACGCCAAGTTCTTCACAAGTGACCAAGGACAAAGGACTAATGATCCACCAATGTCCCACAATGTCGCAAAATGTCCCACATCTCAAAATGCATTCACCCTCCCCCTTCACCTTGTCACCTCCTCTCCTTGTCACCTTGTCATCCACAGCTTCACAGCCAACACACCAGCACATACACAATCAGCACGACCCACACCCCCCAGCTCACCACCCCCGCTCCCCAGACGGCCAACAGCAATATCCAGGTGAACGCCGTCCGATGCCCCCGCGCCGGCGTGGCTTCCTCCCCGCCCGGCGAACGATATTGCAGCGGATCGGGGGAGGACATGGGCGACCGCCCTCTGCAGATCAGGCCGGCACGGGTGGAGGGGGGGGCATCAGGCCGTCTTGTTCTGGAAGCGGGCCTTGAACGCGTCGAGCGAATCAAACCCCGCCGGCAGCCGCGCTTCCTCGGCCAGCATCACCGGAATGCCATCGCGCACAGGATAGGCCAGCCCACCCACCTCCGCGATCAGAAAATCCCCCTCCTGCCGCAGCCGCGAGCGCGTCACCGGACAGCGCAGGATTTCCAGAAGCTCCGGGTCGATCGTGTTGGTCGGCTTAGGATCGGTCATCGGGAGTTACTCCATCGGTGGGAAGGAACGTGAAACGTGAAACATGAAGAAGGGAAGTCGGCAGGAAGGCACGGAGGCAAGAGGCACGAAGGCACGAAGTGAATACTTCCTCTTCCCTTTGTGCCCGGGTGCCTCCGTGCCTTTCTCTGCCGGCGCCTCTTCACGTTTCCTCTTCAACTCTTCACAAACAGCCGCAGACAGTATAGCGCATCGGCCAGCAGCATCAAACTGATCCCGTCGAGGCCGGCGGGGGAATGGGTTTGGGCGGCGTGGAGAAGCTGGTCGGCCAGCAGATGGGTGGCGGGGTTCCAGATGAACGCGAAGAGGGCGTAAGGGTGTTCGGTGGCGTGATCCGGCTGGGTTTCGGCCTGGTGGAATTCCGCGGCGGATCGCACGGCGGCGGCGACGGTGCGGTCCTCGGCCTGCACGGCATAGCTTGCGGCGGCGTGCAGCAGCACCAGCTCGTGATACCAGTGCGTTTCCGGATTGTCCGAGGCGGTGGCGGCGAGCAAGGCGCCGGTGGCGGTTTGGGCGCGGGCGATGGTGCCGAAGGTCGCGGAGGCCAGGTCGGTCCAGGCGTCGCGGATGAAGACTTTTCCCGCTACCTGCAGCGCCAGCGCCGCCCATGCCGCTTCGCAGATGAGGGCGCCGTGCGCTGCCGGGGCGGAATGGTCGGACAACGGGATCGCGCCGAGGTCGGATTCGAGCAGGTCGCAATACGTTCGCAGCGCCTCTTCCCAGCGGCCGAACTGCAACTGCGGAAGGGTCTCATAGGCGATGCGGTAGGCCTGCAGGCAGCAGTAGATGAGCAAGCCGCGATAGGCCGGCCGCTGGTGGCCACCGCGATCCACCACCGCCAATTCGCCCAGCCGGGAAGATCTGGCCAGCTCGATGAGGCGCTCGAAACGTTCGGAGGAAGCAGTTTGCGGATTCAACAGGAACAGCGGAAACAGGGTCCCGCGCTCAACCTGCACCGCGTCGGCCGACTCCCGGACGGCCTCGAAAGGCTCCGGGACGGTCAACATTGGCGAGATCAGGCCGGCGTAGCGGCGAAAGTTGGTGAGCGTGGCGGCAGGGTCGGTCATGGGAAAGCGAGTATATCAGGAGGTTGGCGCAGTTGCCGCCAAGGGCAGTGTCCGGTGGGTAGTAGGTCAGTTTGGGTGCCACAGGTCGGCGTACTCGCCTCGTTGTTCCACACATCTTTTGGAAAGGC
>DAIOHQ010000180.1:0-10440 GCA_036744635.1 Tepidisphaeraceae bacterium
TCACCTGCCCGAATCCAGCCATATTTATCCCGGCCGCCCAAAGCGTCACGCACCCGCTGGCTCGGGCTCCCTATTTATTCTCTTGACGATTCACATCTCGTGATTAACTTATCGCCCGATGCACTATGTCGCGCCCATCCCGATCATCCTCGGCGTGATCGGTGCAATCGTCGGGCTTCTATGGCTGGTCGCCGCCGGTTCAGACAACGACGGCGGACCGGATACGAGCTTATTTTTTCTCTTCGGTATGTGGTACCTCGCCATGAGGGTGCTGAAGGCGCTATTCAGCGAGCCAATGAGCGTCCTGCCGGCATTTGGCATCCTGCTCGGCAGCGCCGCGCTAATTTGGCTCGGCATTGTAATGCTTTGACCCCAGCGCTTGAAGTTTCGGAGGGTGGGTGATCGCCTACCACGATCCCGCGTCCGCTGGAAGATGCACCTGACCATCTTGTATTGCCGAACGATTCTGCCCCTTGCGAGAAAGATTTCAATATCTTTTCGCTCGTCCCCCGGGGTATACTTTCCCCCCGATTCGGTCGGCCGCTCATAGGCTGACCTCCAACGAGGAGAACAAACATGACCCGCACACAAACCGCCGCGCACACCGCTGGGCTCCTCGTCATCACCCTCGCGATCGCCACAGCGGCATTGGCCGGGGACCCATCCACCCGTCCAGCGCCTGCGGACGTCCAGTACATCTCCTTGACCCCGGCCGAATTCGCCGAGAAGGCCGCCGACCTGCTGGACAAGGACGTCGAGGTCTCCGGCGACATCCAGGTCCCGCGAATGATGAGCCGCAAATCCGTCGGAACGATGGTGGATAAAGATACCGGCAAGGTGCTCGTCCAGCTCATCGCCAAGCCGGGAAGCCCCGCCCTGGAATGGCTCGTCGGCGGCGATCGAGCGACCAAGTCGCAGGGCATCTTCGCCCGCGGGAAAATCGTGATGGTCAGGGACTACAAGGTGCCCGTTCTCGACCTGATCGACATCTCCAAGGAGTCCAAGGTCCAGGCCGATGCTGACAAAAAGGCGCATGTGGAGGCGATCACGGCCAAAGACAAGGAAGGCCTGGCCAAGGATGTCCTGCCCCCCCACACCAACCCGTCCGACGCCGCCGCCAAGGCATGGCTCGAACGCGTCCCCACCACCTCGCCCAGCTTCGACCGGGCCAAGAGCGTCTGGGACAACATGCAGGCCCACGCCAACTGGCGCGGTCAGGCCGAGGCCGATGATCGCCGCGCCATCATCCGCGGCCCCGAGCGTCCGGCCAACTTCGAAACCTACTATCGCGGCCTGCGCGATACCGGGCTGTCGAATCTGTTCGCAAAGTCTCCTTATAAGAACAGTTCCACCAGTTGGCCGCGCGTGATGATCGTCATCGAGGAAAAGCCCAAGTTCAACGGCGGCATGCCCAGCGAATATTTCCACAACAGCGGCAAGACCGAGACAGATTACACCTGGCGATTCCACGCCACGGTCTGGACCGATGCCGCCCACAGCATCGACATCGCCCCGTTCAACTGGTGCTTCAGCGAGATGCGCTACAACACGCCCTACAGCGAAGTCCCCATCTGGGGCCGCACGCCGAAGCTGAACGTCCCTCCCCCCGAAGGATCACCCGCGCCCCCCCTCCCGGCCGGCACGCAACCCGCCGCCTCTCCGATCGCCCCGAAATATCCGCTCCCCGAGAGCCCCGAATACCATCGCCTCTTCCACTACAACACCATCATGGCAGGCAACCTGCTCCTGGACATGGGCTTCAACTACAACCGCCCCGACGGCCGCGTGTGGTTCGTCGAGGACATCGCCAAGTAAGCCTGCTGTGAGAGCGTAGATATTCCTCTGCCGCGTGTTTACCAAACCCGCAGGACACGAATCATTGACGAATGGTTCATCAGATCGGCAGATACACGACCCGCCCGCGCCATTCCTCTGCTTCGCTGGCGGACCAGATCAGCACCAAGGATTCGATCACCGGTGCGATCGCGCCGCGCTGCCGCACCATGAAAAGTCCGCTGAGCGGTTCTCCAGCCACAACGCGCGCAAAAGCTTCGTCGATCATCGTGTTGACATCGTGCGAAACAACCAACCAACCTTCCGTGGCAGCATAGGCCAAGACCTCGGAGTCGGGACGCCGCTCCAGACCGATATCGCGGAGACGGAGGAACTCGATGGCTGGCTCGCGGCGCGCCACTCCGGTGACAATATGTTCGTTGAAGTCCTGATCGGCGAGGAATCGGGGCTGGCTCATCGCTTCTGTCCAGCCTGAGCCTGCCTGATTGCCCGCAGCCGCTCAACCACCGGCGGCTCGCCCTGCTGGAGCCTCTGGCGCCACTGTTCCCACAGGGCGTCCTGCCGCTTCAGATAGTCCTGCACCTCTTGCGGATGGGCGAGGCTGTACGTGATTGCCCCATACACCTCTTCGAGGCTGAGGGCGGGATACTGACTTCGGATTGTCTCCGGCGCGTGCCCTTGCTCAAAGCCAGCCAGCACCGATTCCAGCGGGACAGCGGCTTTGCCGACGCGCAGAACACCGTTCGGGTCGGTCGTGACGTAGGGCTTGGCTTCATTCATGACAACCTCGCTTGCCCGTCGAATCTGTCCCGAACTTCCATCACGAAGTCGGCGGCATCTTCCGGATTGGCCAGCTTGGGCGTGCGGAGTTTCGCCGTGGGCGGCACACAGCGGCCAGTGGTGTCCTCTTGCCCACTCAGATGAACGCGAGTCCCCTCGGGCAGCGCGAGCGGCTCGTGCGGGCGAAATGCGCCTTGGCTGAAGATCGCATCGACTTGGCAGACCATGAGATAATTCTAAGCGAGCGCTGTCGTATCGTCGAGCCGCGGGAACGCTTTCGTCTGCCGCTCGAAGGATTTCCGCCTCCGCACAGGCGGTTCTGATCCTCGCGCGAACCGTTGCGAACTCCGGATCGAACGTTTCCGACCTCTGCGCGTTGGAGCGAAGAAAGGGGCCAGTGAATTCTGGATGTCACTGTTTCGGTTCATGCGACGCCCGAAGTCCCGCCTACTGCTTTGCCGCAGGCTTTGCACGTCTTGCGATAGGACGGACACGGCGCGCCACAGTGGGGACAGCGACTGCTCGTGATCGCTGCATCCTTCTCGGCCCGACGGCGTTTCCAGGCTTTCATTTCTGATTCGCTTTCCCGTACCAACATGAGAACATGATCGATCTTGCGGAACTCAGTCCCATCGAAGTAGATACCGTCGGCCAGTTTGGCGACTGCGGCGGCAGCGAGCGACGCTGCCTTCAGCTCGCTAAAGTCGCTATGCGTGACGAACTCAAGGTATCGGTCGCGCCCCGAAAGAGTTGACAGATCGATGCTGCTCAACTGCGACACGGCCCCAGAGAACAGTTCGAAGCCGGTGGAATCGCCTGCGAGCTTTGCCGGCACGTACCCGGTGTGCGTCCGCGGATCGAACTCGTCGAGCATCAGGCCCGACGCGGCATCATCCAATGCGCGCTGCCACGCCGCACGTGACGGTAGGTCAGAGTCGCGAAGGAACACGTATTGCGATACCGACAACGGGCGGCCTCCTTCCGTTGCATAACTACTACTCTATGGGGACGTCAGTCCGCATCAAGCGTTCACTTCCGCATCGCGGACGTAAGAGTAATGCCCACCAGCAATCCTTCCGGTCCCAGCAGCGCGTGACGACCTGGCCCCAGGATTCTTTTCGCGTCGCAACCAGCAGCTGGTAACCCTGCCGGTAGTGACCCCCTCTTTAGTCGCACTACAATCCTCACGGCTCAGCGATCCCCAAATCCCTGCAGATCTTTCGGACGAGCGTGTTGCCGATTTCGGTGTGTCGCGGAACTGCGGTCCGGCGGTTGTTCTGGGGGTTTCCCCACCACGAATGCTTTGCGCCCTCACGCATCAGCACACAGCCATGGCGTTGAAGGTGGGCGATCAAATCTCGCCGCTTCATGCGATGAGGCTCGCTTCCTCGTACGCGCCCGTTGCGGCCGCGAGGGCATCGGCGCGATTCATCTCGATTGCTTCTTCGAGTGCGGATTGAAGATTTTCCAGCAATTCCTCGCGGGTTGCGCCTTGGGAGTTCACGCCTGGAATTTCTTCGACCCAGCCGACCCACCAATCGCCATCACGCTGAATCACCGCTTGATACGTTGCCATGAGAATCCTTTGGTTGCCTGATGATAACAACAGGGCCAACCGAGTCCAGACGCCACCGGGCCCACTCGGGCCGGCTCATAGCCAGCGTTCACTTCCGCATCCAGTGCGTATGGGTGATGCCCACCAGCAAACCTTCCGTTCCCAGCAGCCGCGTGACGAGCTGGTCCCAGGGTTCGGTTCGCGTCGCCACCAGCAGTTGGTAGCCCTGCGAAAATTCGATCCACGCCTGTGACACGGGAAGATCGCCAGGCCATTGATCCGTGCCAAAGCAGGACTTGCAGTCGGCACGACTCCGCCGCCTGCGCCAGCGGCCACAAGGCAAAATGCTTCACGCCATCCAGCTCGCCCGTATGCAGATAGCCGCCGGCCTCTGCTTTGAACGGCAGTCCCAGAGCCTGGGAATAGAACTTGCGGCTTGCGGCCGGGTCGCGAACGATCGGGCCAAGACCGGCGACGAACCGTGCCGGTAAACCAATCCACCGGCCCCTTGCCCGAAGCCCGCGAGCCGATTCGTTTGATGTCCATCTGCATTCTCCTGTTTGAGCTGATTGACCGACGACCGCCTGGACGACGGGCACCTGATCAAGGTTCACGCGGTGTCTCTCAGACTTCGCGAAAGTTTACGGCAGCATGCGAAGAAGGTGGCATGAGGATTTTCGGAATTTCCTTTGCCCCCGCCACAGGCTTGCGGCCTTTTACATTGGCCGTCCCTTCCCCTACATTCACGCCGTCAACCCAGGTGCTTTTCAAAGGATTGCCTCATGATTCCCAAAGAACTTACTTTCGGTGATGTGCGCGTGCAGCTTCTCTCCAGCGGCGACCGCTTTGATGGCCTGGGCGCCATCTGGATCGGCAAGACCGCCGTGCGCTCCGCCGCCCTGCCGCTGCGGCCATTTGGCCAGACGCTGTTTGGCCTGCGCTTTGACGATATGAAATTCCTGTCGGCCGAACAGCGCGATGGCGGCGTGGTGATTCATACCGAGTGGATCGCCCGCAATGATGATTTTGAGATTCGACTCGACCATTCCCTCGACCGCGTCATCAACACCGGCCGCTGGGATGACGGCCAGCGCGCGGTGGCGGCCTTAGACATCATCCTCAAGCCGTCGAAGGTGACGATGGACGGCCGGACCTTCGCGGGGTTTTCCTACGCCTTCCGCTACCACGCCCCGGAGGTGCCGATCCATGAGATCGTGGACCGCAGCACCTGGGAAGTAAACGGCAGGATTTCCGGAAACACCTATTACGGCCAGGTGAATTTCGGCTCGCCCAGCATCACCTACGCCCTGGATACCGAAGACTCTTCCGAGGGGATCATTCAGTTCCCGCTCAACCCGCAGATGACCCAGGCGATGCCGCGCTTCGCGGGTGCGCCGCTGGCGGATTACCTGTTCTCCGGAAACGACGCCCTGGTGCTGTTTTATGACAAGGTGAACCTGATCCGCAGCGTGATGAAGAAGTCGGCCGGCGAGGATTACCTGAAATTTTTCGAGCAGCACTATTTCGACAATGGCCCGGATCAACAGACATCCGCGCGGCACGTCCTGCTCGACAGCAGTCCCAAGACCGATGAGGACCACAAGAACCTCTGGACGCACTGGCACGACTGGGCCTCCGATCAGGCGCGGGCGGAATTCGGCATGCGCGAGCCGGATTATCCGACCATTCTCGGCCATAATTTCTGGGAGAATTTCACCTTCGACAGCTACTACGAAAACCTGGTCCCCACGGCCACCGCCCTGAATTACGGCGCCATCTTCATCGACCCGGTCTGGCAGAACGACATGACCAAGAAGCGCTCCGGCGACTACCTCAACACCGGCGGCCGCTATGGCAACATGTGCTCCCCGTGGGAATTTGACGTGGCCCCGGTGCTGGGCGGGGAAGAGAAGCTCAAGAAGCTGGTGGATGATTGCCACGCCGGCGGGGTCAAGGTGGTGAGCTGGCTGGGAACGCACGTCAGCGACCTGTATTTCCCCGACTTCGAGAAGATCAAGAAACATGACTGGCGGCTGGTGACCCTGCCCGATGGCCGCCATGCCTATGGCTCGGGGTATGACGCCATCCACGGGATGGACCTGAATACCTCCTACGGCCAATACGTCAGCGACCGGGTTGAGCATGTCCACAAGAGCACCGGGCTGGATGGTTGCCTGTATGACAGCTTCTACAACTTCGGATTCATGCCGATCTCCTACGCCGTTGGCGACAAGCTCACCGCCCGTACGCAGTTCCGCGCCTGCATCGCGATGATGAAGCGCTTTCAGGATGCCGGCTGCCACATGTTCATCGAATCCTTCGGCCCCTGGGCGCAGATCCAGCACGGCTGCTCCAGCAAGTACGGCGATGATCAAAACGAATTCCTGCGCTACAAGGGCTCCTACGGACCGGGATATTCGACGATTCCGGTCGGCCAGGAAAAGCAGCAATTCGGCAGCGATACCAAAAAGCACTTCCGCCTGGTGTCCGGCCTCAGCCAGCTCAGCATCCCCATGTTCATCAACAAAGAGCGCCTGGACGCGGTGGCCGATCCGCTGCTGGCCAAGACCAACGCCGTCAGCAAAAAAGCCCGCCCGGCCATGCACCGCCGCACCCTCCTGCCCGATAATCAGGGCGCTCTCTGGACCAGCGCCGATGGCAAGACCCGGACGCTCTGGAGCTTCGCCGCCAACAGCGTGCAGGTGCCGCTGAACGCAAAGGCGGTGAACCTGATGACCGGCCAGCCCGCCGCCGCAAGCGGCGATCGCCTGGCGGTTGAGGGATATCAGGTTTACCAGTGGCGGGAATGAGTGGCGATAATTCGGAATGATGAATGCGGAATGCTGAATGATGAATGCAGAAGGGAAGTCAGAAGCTGGAAGTCAGAAGTTAGAAGGTAGGCAGACCAGCTTCTAACTTCTGGCTTCTAACTTCTGACTTCTCACTTCCACATTCGATTCACCATTCAGCATTTCCCCCCTTAAGCGCGCGGGGAAATATTCCGAATATACCTTGTGGATGGTTTAGGAAGGATCAGGCAACACTGGGCAGCGTGACGTCCGACGCTCAGCGCCTCTTCGCGGTTTCGTTTGGCCGCGCCCCTACCCATCCGGTTATTCCTTCACAGTGAGGTATGCAAATGATTACCGCCCCCGCCCTCAATCAAGCCCGCCAGGCGCTCAGCGCCGCCGCCCAGCAGAAGCTGGCGATGCTGGTGCAGATCAACGATCAGGCCCGCAAGATCACCGACCTCGAGCGCGAAGTGCAGAAGCAGGCGACGATCGCCTCCCAGGCCCAGCAGGCCCTGGCCAACGCCCGCATGGAAATCGAAGCCCTGCGCGCCCAATTGCCCGATGAGGCCGCCCACCGCGCCTTCGGCGACTTGGTGCAATATCTCTCCGCCCCTGCGGAAATGCACCCCGGCCTGCGCGTGGCCGCCTGAGAATGAATTGAACTGTTCTCGAACCCCGTCCACGGACGGGGTTCTTTTCGCAATTCGACACGTCCGATAACCGCGCAGGTTTTCAGACGGGATCGGCTGGCGCTGCTTAAACCGCACTGCAGGCATAAAAGGGGCGGAATTCGGTCGCCGGCGCTGGCAGTCTGGGAAACCCCAGTTGTCAAGCCCGGCAGCCTTCGCGTATGATCCCCGCGCGTTGACTGGAATTTGAAATCATCTATCTCCAACCCCCCTGTCGGAGGGTAATAAAGCGTATGTCTCAACTTTCTTTTCGGCGCCGCGTGGCGGCTGCCGCCGCGGCAAGTGTTGTTCTCATTCAATCCGCACCAGCTCGGGCCAGCGAGTCGAACATGCCTCGCCTGCCCAACCTGCACAGCGTGGTATTCCATGGCGTTCCCGGTGACACACTGCTGATGTGCGGGCTGGTAATCTGCGTGGCCGGGCTGCTCTTCGGCCTGGCCATCTATCGCCATCTCAAGCAGCTTCCGGTGCATAAGTCGATGCTGGAAGTCTCCGAGCTAATCTACGAAACCTGCAAGACCTACCTCAAGACCCAGATCAAGTTCATCCTGATTCTCGAGCTGTTCATCGCCGCCATCATCATCTTGTACTTCGGTTTCCTGATGAACGGCAGCGTGAAGGAGGTGGCGACGATTCTGGTGTTCAGCCTGATCGGAATTGCCGGTTCCTGCTCGGTGGCCGCCTTTGGCATCCGCATCAATACCTTCGCCAACTCGCGCACGGCCCTGGCCTCCCTCGCTGGAAAACCGTACCCGGTCTACGCGATTCCGCTCAGTGCGGGGATGTCGATCGGAATGGTCCTCATTAGTGTCGAATTGTTGCTGATGTTGATGATCCTGCTGTTCGTCAAGCCGGATTATGCGGGCAAGTGCTTCATCGGCTTCGCCATCGGCGAATCGCTGGGCGCCGCGGCGCTGCGGGTGGCCGGCGGCATTTTCACCAAAATTGCCGACATCGGCGCCGACCTGATGAAGATCGTCTTCAACGTCAAGGAAGACGATGCCCGCAACCCCGGCGTCATCGCAGACTGCACCGGCGACAACGCCGGCGACTCGGTCGGCCCCACCGCCGACGGCTTTGAAACCTACGGCGTCACCGGCGTCGCCCTGATTACCTTCATCCTGCTGGCGGTACACGATCCGATCAATCAGGTGAAGCTGCTGGTGTGGATCTTCGCGATGCGCCTGATCATGGTGGTCGCCAGCGGCGTGGCCTACTGGATCAACCACGCGATCTCACGAGCGAAATACTCCAATGCCAAGGATATGAACTTCGAGCGCCCGCTGACCACCCTGGTCTGGCTGGCATCGCTTACCTCGATTCTCGCCACCTACCTCGCCTCCTACATGCTGATTCACGACATCGGCGATGGCACCCTCTGGTGGAAGCTGGCATCCATCATCACCTGCGGCACCCTGGCCGGCGCGGTCATCCCGGAGGTGACCACCTTCTTCACCTCGACCCATTCCCGCCACGTGCGCGAGGTCGTCACCGCCAGCCGCGAAGGCGGGGCATCCCTCAACGTGCTGTCGGGCCTGACGGCCGGCAATTTCTCGGCATTCTGGATCGGATCGGTGGTGATTGTCGGGCTGATGACCGGGGCCTACGCGATTTCAACGCAGGGGCTGAGTCAGTTGATGATCTACGAGGCGGTCTTCGCCTTCGGCCTGGTGGCGTTCGGCTTCCTGGGCATGGGGCCGGTGACGATCGCGGTGGATTCCTACGGCCCGGTGACCGACAACGCCCAGTCTGTGTATGAACTCTCGTTGATCGAGACGTTGCCCAACATCAGGCAGGAACTCAAGAGCCAGTTCAACATCGACGTGAATTTCGACCGGGCGAAATATCTGCTCGAGGAGAACGATGGCGCCGGCAATACCTTCAAGGCGACGGCCAAGCCGGTGCTGATCGGCACGGCGGTTGTGGGCGCGACCACGATGATCTTCTCGATCATGATGGTGCTGCGCGAACGGTTCGGGCAGGCGGCCCTGACCGAAGGAGTGTCGATCCTGCACGCCCCATTCTTCCTGGGCCTGATCGCCGGCGGCGGAGTAATCTACTGGTTCTCCGGAGCGAGCTGCCAGGCCGTCATCACCGGCGCCTATCGCGCTGTGGCGTACATCAAGCGCCACATGCACCTCGACGACGGCGCCGCCAAGGCATCCATCGCCGAGAGCAAGAAAGTGGTGGAAATCTGCACGAAATACGCCCAGGCGGGAATGTTCAACATCTTCCTGGCCGTCTTCTTCATCACCCTGTCGGCCTCGTTTGCCGAACCCTATTTCTTCATCGGCTTCCTGATCGGGCTGGCGATCTTCGGCCTGTTTCAGGCGATCTTCATGGCCAACGCCGGCGGCGCCTGGGACAACGCCAAGAAGATCGTGGAAGTCGAGCTGCGGGAAAAGGGCACCGACCTGCACGCCGCCACCGTGGTGGGCGATACCGTCGGCGATCCGTTCAAAGACACCTCTTCGGTGGCTCTCAATCCCATCATCAAATTCTCGACCCTGTTTGGCCTGCTGGCCGTTGAACTGTCGCTGGTGATCCCGCCGGTGTGGCGAATCACGCTATCCATCGCGTTCCTTCTCGTTGCCCTGTCGTTTATCTATCGCTCGTTCTACGGCATGCGGATCAAGGCCGAGGAGATCGATGTGAACGCCGATGTGCCGGTGCCGACGCACAAGCCCGCGATCGACACCCACCCCGCCGCGGTCATCTGATCGCCCAGCGACAACCCAGCGGAAACAATCCCCGCGATGACCTTACCGCGGGTGTAGCGCATGTTTTTGGCAACCGTTTTTTTTCCGGCCCCCTCGCCCGGTACTCCGGG
>DAIOHQ010000181.1:0-10373 GCA_036744635.1 Tepidisphaeraceae bacterium
GCTTGGGAGCCGCTTCGACCCAGCCCACTACCGAGCCGGCGTCAGCGCAAGTCGAAAAACCCATGATAGAAACGAGAGAGTTTCAGTTGGCTCTGATCGCCTTCGTATCGCTGTTGGCTGGGGTGGTGATTGCGCGCAAGCGAAAGAGATGGAAGCGGCACGGGTGAGGCACGTCGATGGCAGTGAAGAAGAGATCGAAGCGGCCAGGTTCAAGTAGGGCCGCTCATGCGATTTGGGGTGGAGTGTCGGAGTGCCCCGCTCATTGCATCCTTATTGAAGTTGCGGAATTCGGAAGAGAGTGGGTAAAAGATGGAGTTGAGATTGTCGGGAATCTCTTTTGGGAAAAGGAGCCATGTCTCACATCTTCATCACCGGCGGCACGGCCAGCGAGGAGACGGTACACGTCGACCAGGATCACCAATGGCACATGCGGACGCTGGCAAGACTGGCTGAAGCGACCGGCGACGCTGCCTCACCGATCATCGCAACGCGGCATAAAGGCAGTGTCAATTTGCAGGCAATTGGCAACTAACAACTGCTTGGGGGGGTTTCAATTCCTCTGGCCAGGCTTAAAATGCGGGTTTGACGCCCAGAGGCGCAAGGGGGGCAAGGGAACCATTATGGAATATGGCGTGATCATGGCGGGTGGGGCGGGGACGCGGCTTTGGCCGCTTTCGCGCGGGAATCGGCCCAAGCAGCTTTTGCCGGTGGTGCGCGGCAAGAGCCTGCTGCAGCTTTCGTATGAGCGGCTGCGCGGAATGCTGCCGCCTGAGCGCATCTTTGTATGCACCGGCGCCGTCCACGGGCCGGCGGTGATGGAGAACCTGCCCGAACTGCCCAAGGATAATCTGCTGGGCGAGCCGCAGGGGCGCGACACGGCCAACGCGGTGGGATTCTCCGCGGCCGTGCTGCTGAAGCGCGACCCGGACGCGGTGGCGGCCTTCGTCAGCGCCGATCACGTGATCGAACCGCTCGAGCAATTCCACAAGGCACTCCGCACCGCGTTTGACGTGACCGCGGAGTTTCCTGACGCGCTGGTGACGTTTGGGATCATCCCGACCTACGGGCATACCGGCCTGGGATATATCCACCGGCATGACGCCCTTACGACCAAAGCCTCCGGCATGAAGGGGGTAGGGGGGGCCTACCGGGTGCAGGCGTTCCGCGAGAAGCCGGACAAGGCGACCGCCGACCGATATGTCGAATCGGGACGGTACTACTGGAATTCCGGAATGTTCGTGTGGCGCTGCGATACGGTGCTCAATGAGCTGGCGCTGCACTTGCCCGAGGGGTACAAGGGATTCAGGCAGATCGGCGAAGCCTGGGGGACGGACCGCCAGCAATCTGTCTTGAATGACGTTTATCCCAAGCTTCCCAGGATCAGCATCGACTTCGCGGTGATGGAGCCGGCCAGCCAGCACAAGGGAAAGGCGCAGGTGGTGGTGGTGGAGATGCCCGTGCAGTGGCTGGATGTTGGTTCCTGGCCGGCGATGGCGGAAACGCTGAAGATGGACGAGGCCGACAACGCAGTGGATTGCCCGATCTGCGTGCTGATCGATTCGGACAACAACATCGTGGTCAGCCATGACCCCGAGCACCTGATTTCGACGGTCGGGGTGAGCGACATGATCATCGTACACACGCCGGATGTGACGATGGTCTGCTCCAAGAGCGAGGCGCAGCGCGTCAAGGATCTGGTGGGAAAGGTGAAGGAGAAGTTCGGGACGCGATACCTGTGAGGGGGCGGAGGGTCGGAGGGTCATGCGGACGCTGGCGATTGATTTTGGCGGCCGGCGGGTTGGGCTGGCGCTGAGCGATCAGGGAGGGCGATTTGCCTCACCCTATGAGGTGCTGTTCATTTCTTCCCCGGAGCAGGCGGCGGAGCGGATTCTCGCGATCATTGCAAAGGAAGGCGTGGAGCGGCTGGTGGTGGGGTTGCCGTTGAACATGGATGAGACCATGGGGCCGGCGGCGCGGGAGACGATCCGGTTTGCCAGAGATTTGGCGGGGAGGGCGGGCAAGCCGCTGGTGTTCGTCGATGAACGGCTCACCAGCTTCGCCGCCGAGCAGCAGCTCGCCGACAGAAAGCGGGCGGGGGAGAAGCTGACCCACAAGCGCAAAAAGCAGCAGCAGGATGCGGTCGCCGCGTGCATTTTCTTGCAGGCGTTTTTGGATGGCAAGCTGTTGCCGGTGGATGTTTCGCGGTGAGCAGTTGTGCTGACGCGGCGGAGGGCGGAATTTCCCTAGACGCCGGCAGGGTGGTATGTGTCTAATAAAGATGTTCGGCGAAAGGTCGGCCGCGAAGCGGCCATTTACACGAAGGAGACTCCATGAACAAGACGAAGCTCGCCCTGGCGTTGGCGCTGGGTCTGACCGGATTGACGATCGCGGGTTGCAACAAGGATGAAGAGAAGACAAAGATGAAGGTGACCGGTCCCGACGGGAAGACCACCACCGTTGAAACCAAGACGACGACCGACGACAAGAATCGCGTCAAGGACACCGCGAACAAGGTGGGCGAAGGGGTTGAGAACGGCATGAAGAAGACCGGCGAAGCCGTGAAGAATGGCGCCGAGAAGGTGGGCGACGCCACCAAGGACATCGTGAAGTCCACCGGCGAGAAGCTCAACGACATGGGTACGAAGACCACCGAGACCAAGACCACGGTGGAGACCAAGATACCGAGCACGATGCCGTCGACCGCTCCGGTGATCAGGTAACGGCCAGCCAATCGTTCAGCACGGGCAGTTTCGCGCTGCCCGTGCTTTTGTTTTTGGTGGATGAATTTCAGGCGGGAGATGGCCATGTCTGAACACACCGAGCCGATCAAGGGGAAACTGCCGGCGACCTTCAAGGAATTTATCGCCCGATTTCCCGAAATCGGAGAGGCACACGAAAAGGTGGCCAAGGCGGTGGAGGGATATGGTCCGATCGACGAAAAGCATTGTGAGCTGATCAAGATCGGAATTTGCGTGGGGGCGGGGCTGGAAACCGCGACCCGCAGCCATGTGCGGCGGGCACTGCAGAACGGGGCGACCGAGGCCGAGATCGAGCAGGCGATCCTGCTGGCCATGAACACCTGTGGATTTCCCAAGACGGTGGCGGCGTGGCAGTGGGCGCGGCAGCAGATTGAGCGCGGGGCGTAACGGATGGGTGCTTGCCCGATACGATTTCAGGAGCGACCCAGGGCAATTATTCAGGATAAAAAACTCCAGTATCTGCTGATTTGGTCGATAACATCCATGGGCGGTTGAATTGTCTACCCGGCGAAGGATGCGGCATGGCAGAGATCAGGCGAATTGGCGTGTTGACCGGGGGCGGGGATTGTCCGGGGCTCAACGCGGTCATCCGCGCCGTCACCAAGGCCGCGATGCACCAGTACAAGCTGGAAGTCTACGGCGTCGAGGATGGGTTTCTGGGGCTGATCCAGAACCGGATGCGGCCGCTGGCCTGGTCGGATGTCAGCAATATCCTCACCCTTGGCGGGACGATCCTGGGGACCAGCAATCAGGCCAATCCCGAGCGCTATGCGGTGAAGCGGGGAGATAAGACGGAATATCTAAACGTGACCGACCGGGTGGTCGAGCACGTGAGCGCCAACCATCTCGATGCCCTGGTCTGCATCGGCGGCGATGGAACGATGACCGGCGCGGCCAATCTCATCAAGCACGGCATCAACTGCATCGGCGTGCCGAAAACGATCGACAACGACCTGGAGGGGTGCGAGCAGACGTTCGGCTTTGACACCGCCGTGACGACCGCGGCGGAATGCCTGGACAAAATCCATTCAACGGCGCAAAGCCATCATCGCGTGATGCTGGTGGAAGTGATGGGAAGAAACGCCGGCTGGCTGGGATTGCACGCGGGGGTGGCCAGCGGGTCTGATGTCATCTTGATCCCGGAGATTCCGTACGACTTGAACAAAATCTGCGAGCTGCTGCAGTACCGCTCGCGCACGGGAAAGCGCTTCAGCATCGTCTGCGTAAGCGAGGGGGCGCGGGCGAAGGATGGCGAGGTGGTGGTGCAGCGCCGGGTCGAGACCAGTCCCGACCCGATTCGCCTCTGCGGAATCGCGGCCAAGCTGGCGGCGGACATCGAGGGCTGCACGGGGTTGGAGACGCGGGCGACGAACCTTGGCCACGTCCAGCGCGGCGGAACGCCGACGCCGTTTGATCGGGTGCTGGCCACGTCGTTTGGACATCATGCGCTGGAGCTGGTGATGGGGAAGGCGTTCGGCAAGCTGGTGGTGTGGGCAAACGGCCGGATCGATCAGGTGGATATTGAATCGGTGGCCGGCAAGCAGCGCAAAGTACCGGAGAATTCGGCGGTGATTCGCGCGGCCCGCGCCATCGGCACGAGCCTGGGCGATTAGAAAAGGGTTGAATTGCGCGCTCATCGCTTCGCGTAGCACGTGCGTCTCGCCCGTGGGCGCAGAAGACACGGGCGAGACGCCCGTGCTACATGTGGATAGCGGTTCCGCTATCCGAGGAACGTCTGGCGGCCCTTGTGGCCGGGCAGCACTTTATCCGCCGGCGTGCCCAGCCAGTTTTCGAGGATCGTGGCGTAGCAGTCGCGGAAGTCCACGTTGTACTTCAGGTCGCCATCGTCCAAGTCGGCGAGGGAGGGATATTTGCCATAGAGGCCGCCTTTGACAGCGCCTCCGGCGATGAACATGACGCTGGCGGCGCCGTGGTCGGTGCCGGCGGAGGCGTTTTCATGCACGCGCCGGCCGAACTCGCTGAAGCTCATCACCAGCACATCCTTATCGCGATTCTCGGTCTTCAAGTCGGCGAGAAACGCCCCGATCGCAGCAGACACTAAGCCTAGTTGCGCGGCATGGCCGGGCGCCTGCTTGGCGTGGGTGTCGAAGCCACCGATGTTGATGTAGAAGAGCTTGGTCCCGTGGTTCTCGATGATCATCTGGGCGAACACCGCGAAGCCGCGGCCGATGTCGTTCTTGGGATAGTTCACCCGCGTCTGCCGCGGGTGCTTGAGGACGGCCTTGATGATCTCGGTGCCCTTGACGATGTCTTGGCCGGTCGATTCGATCACATCCTCTGGTGCTTTGGCATCGGTGTGCATGTCGTCGGCCGGCATGTCAGGGGCATCTTTTTTCATGTCCTTGTAGAGCGTGCTGATGGCCACCGACTCAGGCTTCTGGCCCATCGGATAAAAGTCATCGACCGCATTCACGCTCATCGCCGGCGCCCGGCCGGCGCGGAAAATTTCCGGGCGCTGCTGGCCGTAGTGAACGATCGGCACAACGCTCTTGTTCTGCGCGGCGGCGGCCTGTTCGTAATAGCGGCCAAGCCAGCCGGTGTTCACATCCTTGCCGGGATCGCCGCGGTGCCAGATTTCCATCGAGCGGAAGTGCGAGCGGTTGGCATTGGGATAACCCGCGCCCTGGATCACCGCGAGCTGATTGTTCTTGTAGAGATCGTGAAGAGCGGACATCGCGGGATGGAGGCCGACCTTGTCATCGAGCATCAGCACCTGGCCTTGGGGAATGGCGAGGGTCGGCCGGACCAGCGGATACTGGGCGTCGGTGATGGGGATCACCGTGTTCAGGCCGTCGTTGCCGCCATTCAGCTCGAAGATGACCAGAATCCGGCCATCGGTGCTCTTGTTGTTCTCCTCCCCGCGGGCCTGAGCGAGGTTCATCAGGACGGTGGGCACGGCCGAGCCGATGGCGAGAACGCTGGCTCCGGTTTTCAGAAATTGGCGGCGGGAGAAGATCATGGGAGGCTCCTGGTAAGGCTCAGCATAGCTGATATTCCGGGCTGCAGAGAATCAGGCGGACGAGGCCGCGGATTTTTTCTTCGCGCTGTTCGGAGGGCAGCTTGATGACCGCGCCGCCGCGGGTGCCGGCGGTGAGGAAGGTCAGCATGGTGGCCCGCAGTTTCGCCGGGGCCTGTCGTTGCAGGAATTGCGTCAGAAAGTGATCGGCGATTTCCTCATTGGTGGAGAGGAAATTATCGGTGATGATCTTGTTCACATCCAGCCCGGCGATGTGTCCCGCCCCGCCTTGGCCGACGAGCTGGCGCACCAGGCGGATGCGCTCCAGCAGGGTGAAGGTGCTGATCCAATTCTCGCCGCCTGCCCAGCCGCTGACATCGGGCGGGTTGTACAGGTCCATGCCCATTGCCGCGGCGGCATCGGCGTAGGGCTGAGGCTCGGAGCTGGCCTTGAGGGCGCGCACGGTGCCGACGACGAACTCGACGGGGTTCTTGATCTGGGCGCCGATCACGTCGGCATCGAAGAAGCGCGGCGAGGTGAACATTGCCTTCATCACCGGCGCGATCTCGCAGTTGCTCTCCTTGTAGGCCTTGATCATCGGGGCCAGGTCTTTATCGGTCGGGTCCTGGCTGACGAAAAAGCGCCACAGCTTGCGGGAGAGAAACGCGGCGGTGTGGTCACTGGAGGCCAGGATCTCGATTACGTCGTCGCCATTCAGCTTGCCAGTCTTGCCGAGGATGGTCTTCTCGCCCTCATCGTGCTTGTCGGCGATGAACTGGTAGCGGCCAGCCTGCAGATTCCAGCCGGTGAAGGCGCGGGCGACTTCCTGGACGTCCTTTTCGGTGTAGTTGCCGATGCCGAGGGTGAACAGCTCCATCAGCTCGCGGCCGAAATTTTCATTGGCGTGGCCTTTGACGTTCAGGCCATTGTCGAGCCAGACCAGCATGGCCGGATCGCGGGCGACGGCAAGGAGGATCTGCCGGAAGTTGCCGAGGGCCAACTCGCGGAGGGTGTCGATCTGCAGGGCCATCATCGGCGGATTTTCGACCTTGCTGATGGCGGTGGCGAAGTGGTTGTGCCAGAAAAGTGTGAGCTTTTCGCGAAAGAGATTGGGGCTGTTGAGCAGCCGCAGCATCCAGCCGGCGCGGAGGCTCTTGCCATCTTTCAGGAAGACGCCGCCGATCGCCTGGGCGGCGATCTGCTGTTTGCTGAGCGGCTCGCCAAGCTGGGCGAGCATTTTTTCCAGCGTGGTGTCCAGGCCGGCATCCGAGGCGGATTGGATTTCGTCGATGGTCGGGCCGAGGGTGGCGCGGCGGAGGAGGTGGGCGACTTTGGGATCGAATTCCAGCATGGCAAGCCCTCCCTGTTCACGTAAAACTATTCAACGCTAACCGCACGCGATGGGTACAGGTTTCTGAAGCATCATACCAGGAGTTGAGGGCAGTTGTTGCGGCGGAATTTAGAAAGTTTGCGGCGGCCCGCGCGGGCGCGCGGGGTGCGTTTGCGGCCAGATCTGGAAGTCGCGCGGATCGATGGGCGGGTGGAGTTCATTGAATGTGGCGTACAAAGAGAATGATTGCGGCGGCGGTGCTGGGCGCGGTTGCGCTGGTCTGCAATGGCGCTGAAAAGGCGGAGCAGGGGGGGCCGGCGGGGAAGCCGACGGAGCGCGAGCAGCGCCTGGCGGGGAGGCACGATGCCCAGCTCAATCAGGAGGCGGCTGACCTGTTTCGCACCGCGGATACGACCTATCTGGTGGGGGATTTGACGCGGGCGCGAGAACTTTATGAGCGGCTGATCACCATCGCGCCGAATTCGCCGTATGCGGTCCGGGCGCACGCGCGGCTGGGAGATTGTGATTATGAAACCAAGAAGTTTACCGAGGCCGTGCAGCATTATCAGCGGGCGAGTGCCGCGGCGGCTGGGGGAGCGGGGGGCGGAACTCTTGCGGCCGAGGAGCAGCAGGCGGCCGTGCGGTCCGACTACATGATCGGCCAGTCTTATCTGGCGGCCAAGCAGTACACCCAGGCGTTCGGGCAGTTCCGGCGCTTCATCGACAGGCATCCGGGCGATGGCCTGATCAACCAGGCCTATCAGGCCATTGGCGATGCCCATCTGGCGCTGGAGCAGTATGAGCAGGCGCTGAAGGCCTATCGCATGGTGGGGACGGTGATGGCACAGAAGTCGGTTGCCAATCACCGCATCACGCCGGGGACGCGGCTGTATCTGCGCGTCAACGATGCCGATGTGAATATCAGCGATACTCCCCGCACGGTGAAGGCGAAGCTCCGCACCAGCGGCGGCGATGAAGAGACCGTCGAGCTGCAGCCGTTGGGATTGCGCAGCGCCATTTTCATCGCCACCATCCCGACGGCACTGGGGGCGCCGCGGCACAGCGGGGATTTGACCGGCGCATTTTCCGATGAGGCAGCGCGGAAGATTCGTTCGGAACTGGCCGAGGCGGAGAAGCTTTCGGAGCTGTCAGCCGACAAGGCGCGCGAGCTACGCGAGGTGGAACGCAACGCCGCCAAGAGCCCTGACCCTGCCGGCGTCGAGAAACAGCGCTCGGAGCTTTCCAAGCAGGTCGAGCAGCTCAATGCTCGGGTAAAGGCGTTGCGGGTTGAAGCCTGCAAAGTGGTTGATGGAAGTTATGCGGGAATCGAGAAAATCGTGGCGGACTGGTCTCCGGAGATGGCGCTGGAGAAAGTTCGCGCCGGCGCCAGCACCCAGCCCGCAACCAATCCCGCGCCGGCCGCCGACGATGCCCCGGCCGGCGAGATGAAGGCCGATGGGGTGAACGAAAACGAGTCAACCAAGGTGGATGCAGCCAAAGGGGGCGGCGGAGTGATGGCCGGCGGGGATGATGACGATCTCGCCCCGTTGCCCGAGGCCGGCGCGACCGAGGCGCAGCAGCAGCGCCGCGGCATGACTCAGCTTGAAGTCGACCGTCTTCGGCTGCAGACGCACGATGCGCCGACGACGATGCAGAATGTGGATCGCCGGCTGACTGGGCTGTCAATCTGGGCGCATTCGCTGCAGCGGCAATTTCAGCGGCTGGAGGTGATGGGGAACGACAAGATCGAGGTGGAATACGTGGATGAGGTGGGGCCGGCCGGGCCAAACGATCCGGCCAAGGCGATTCGCAAGGACGTGATCGAAGTGGCCAGCGACGCCCGCATTGCGTTGTTGACGCGCGATGGGCAGGAGTCGCTGGCGCAAGCGGTGTTGGGGGGTGAGATCTTGTTGCGCGTCGATGACGCGGATTGCGACACCTCCAATGGCGCCGACAAGATCACCGTGACGCTGGCGGCGACGCCGAAGGTGGATGAGCGCATCTCAGAAGTGCGCGGCGCCGGTCCGGCGAAAGAGAAGCCAGAGCAGCCGGCGACGCAGCGGTCGACGCCGGGAGAGATCGTCGAAGCGACGACCCAACCGGTCAAGATCGCGCCGCTGGTGCCCGAGGGCGCGGCTTCCATCACCGTCACGTTGCAGGAGACCGGCCCGCACACCGGCATTTTCGAGCGTGTGGTAAGGTTGGATGCGAACCAGCTTGCGGTGGATGGCCAGACGCTGCCGCTGGATGTGAAGAAGCAGTTGCGGCTGGCCTACGCGGATGCGCGGGCGGTGCGGAATCCGGATGGTTTCGTGCTGGCCGCGTCGGTCGATTGCATGGAGGACCGCGGCGGTTCCATCGCGGCCGTGCAGTATCGGCAGACACATCTCGACCTGGAAGCAAAGCTCAAGCGCGCGGTGGCCGGCGGGGAGATCGGCAAGATTTATCTGGACCTGGGGCTGGCGGAGCGCGGCAAACGCTATCTATCCAGCGCGCAGGCGGATTGCGCGGAGATCGCCAATGCCGCGGCCGACACCGAGCTTGGCGAAGAGGCGCTCTATCACTCCTGGCGGATTTATTTCTATGCCGGCCTGCTGGATGACGCGGTGGCGGCGGCGCAGGTGCTGATGGGAAAATATCCCAACAGTGAATATGTGCCCGACGCGATGCTGCAGATCGGGCAGGTGAGCCTGGAACGCGGGGAAAAGGAAGTCGAAGATACCAAGGCGGCCGGGGAGAAGCCGGGCATCAACCAGGACCTGCAGAGGGCGATCGCCCAGCTTGATGGCCTGGCCAAGCGCTATCCGCGCAGCGGCAAGGCGCCCGAGGCGCTGTTCCTGGTGGGGCGGGCGAAGATCGCGGCGGGGCAGACAGGGCTGGATACGTTCGAGCAGCTCGCCAAGCAGTATCCCGACAGCGGGTTCGCATCACGCGGACTCATTCGGGCGGCCAATTATTATGTCAGCGTCGGTGATTACCGGCGGGCGCAGGAATATTTCGGCCGGGTGTTGATCGATTACCCCGACAGTCCGCAGCTTGGCGAGGTGCTGCTCTACAAGGGCGTCTGCCAGTACAAGCTGGGGCAGTCAGCCGATGCGCTGCAGACGTTTTACCAGGTGACCGAAGATCACTCGGGAACGGATCTGGCCCATACGGCGCAGAAGTACATCAACTTCATCAACCAGAAGCACGGCGAATAACGCAGGGATGACCAATGAAAACTGAAAATTGCAAAATGAAAATTGGAGGTAATGGGTCAGTTTGGGTGCCACAGGTCGGCGTACTCGCAGACCTGTGTCTTACCGCG
>DAIOHQ010000182.1:0-10239 GCA_036744635.1 Tepidisphaeraceae bacterium
CGCCACCCCCAGCCGCTGCCCGGAGTGCGGCACGGAAGTTCCCGCCCCGGCCCCGCCAGCTCCCCCGCCGGTGGCGTGATCGGGAAGAAGGTTCACCGCCGAGACGCGGAGAACGCTGAGAAGCCGCGCGGGCGCGGCGGCATTTGTGCTACACTTTGCGGTGATGCGGCGCAAGCTCTTCAACATTCTCACGGCGGCTTCGCTGCTGCTGCTTCTCATCGTGATAGTTGTGGGCGTGCTCAGCTTCTGGAGACGGGACAGTTTCAGCTATGTCACAATCAAGGAGCCGAGCCGGGCAGTGCACACCGGGCGGCAGGTCAACATCCTGTTCGGCCGCGGCGGCATTTTGGTTGGCCTTCGTAGTTGTACAGCCGCTGCGCCACGACAGTTGCGGATTCTACCGAAGTTTTTCGGGTTGCCCGGATTCCGCCATGACTATTGGGCGGACGGAGGTGAAGTCTACTACCCCATCGACCGAAGCAATCCGCTCGGACCAACCGCCGAGCGGCTTGGATTCGGAGCTTCGCGCTGGACGGGGAGCGCCGGCGACGGCATTACGGACTATGGCGAGAGGGGAAGCAATATGGCGCAAGAACTTAGGGCTTATGTGAAGTTCCCTGCGTGCGTCCCGGCCCTGCTCCTCGCCATCCTCCCGGCCCTCTGGCTGCGGCGGCGGATGATCCTGCGAAAGCGCCAGCGCCTCGGCCTGTGCCGCCACTGCGGCTACGACCTGCGCGCCACCCCCACCCGCTGCCCGGAATGCGGCACCATCGCCGCCTCTCCCGTCGCCCCAGCGGCGTAGGACTTTTCGATACGCCAGCGCAGGAAAACGCCAGCCCCCCCTGGGCGGGGCGGAAAGCCGGACAGTCCTTTGCTACTTCTGCCGCGGCACGCGGCTTATCTCCATGCAGAGCCTACAGGGGGGCGGCTTTCCGCACCGGGGCCCCAGGGGGGGCTGGCGTTTTTCCGGAGCGGTTGAGGGAAGACAAGCCGAAGGTTGGCGGACAAAGCCGCACCCGCAGGTGATCCGTCGACGCACCTCTGCAGCTTCCGCTGGAGTGGGGGAGTTGCGGTATACTGGCTGGCAGTGCGGCGCAAGCTCTTCAACATTCTCGCGGCGGTTTCGCTGGGGCTGCTCAGCGGCATCGTCATAGTCGGCGTGCGCAGCTTCTGGTGGGGAAACGAGCTTCTATTTGCAAATGAAAGTGAATCACCTGAGGCAGTCCGGCAGAGTTATGTGATCGATGTAAAGTGTAACCACGGCGGCATTTCCGTAATTTTCATGCGTTGGACCGCAAACGTACCCGAACAGGTCTTTCCACTACCACGGTTCAGCCGAACGCCCGGAAGGATCGAGGTTCGCCCCGTGGCCAAGTCTGCCTTGACGTACCCGCGCCTGACAGAGAATGTATTGGGCTGCCTCGGCGGGTGGACGGGTTTTGGTGTGGGACACTCAGCTCATGACATTGGGGATGCAGCGCACCGTATCGGTAGAAAGCAATTCGCCGTGGTTATCTTGCCCGCCTGGTTTCCCGCCCTGCTCTTCGTCATCCTCCCGTCAATCTGGCTGCGGCGGCGGATGATCGCCCGCAAAAGCAACCGCCTCGGCCTGTGCCGCAACTGCGGCTACGATCTTCGCGCCACGCCGCAGCGTTGCCCGGAGTGCGGCACCATCGCCGCCTCGCCCGTCACCCCGGCGGCGTAGGAACCTCGCGCACGCCAGCGCAGGAAAACGCCAGGGCGACGCCGCGAGTCGGTAAGTCCTTTGATCCTGCCGCAGCCTGCGGCATATCTTCATGCAGAGCACACAGGGGGGCGGCTCGCGGCGTCGGGGCCCCTGGCGTTTTTCCGGAGCGGGGGACGAAGAGGACGAACCGAAGAACGGGCCAACCGGCGAATCGGCGAAGGAACAAGCCGAAGCTTGGCGGACAAAGCCGCCCCCTCCGACGGGCCGTCGACGTCCCTCTGCAGCTTCCGCTGGGGTGGGGGAATTCTGTTATGCTGTGCCCCCATGCGGCGCAAGCTCTTCAATATCTTGGCGGCGGTTTCTCTGGTGCTGTGTGTGGCCGTGGTGATTGTCGGGGCGCGCAGCTTCTGGGATGGGGACGAATTCGCTTACAAGACGCTGGGTAAGCAGCACGGCGAAACGCGGCATGGCGATGCTTGGAGAATGACGTCGGGCCGCGGGGGAATGTGCGTATTGTTCAACCGCTGGACCGCAACCGGCCCGCAGGAAAGGGAGAACTTGCTCATCCTCAGCGAACCCCTGGGATTCACCCACGAAAGCCAGCATGGCCATCGCCATGTTTCCTATCCGGGAATCGGTTGGGATATCGTGACGCTGGCATGGGAATGGAAGGGGTTCGCAGCGGCCTATTGGAACGAGAACTGCCAGAAGACCGAAGCCCAAATCGGGAATGCCGCTGGGCTCCAGCTCATCCTCCCCGCCTGGTTCCTGTCGCTGCTCTTCGCCATCCTCCCGTCCCTCTGGCTGCGGCGGCGGATGAGATTGCGCAAGCGCCAGCGCCTCGGCTTCTGCCGCCACTGCGGCTACGACCTGCGCGCCACCCCCACCCGCTGCCCGGAATGCGGCACCGAAGTTCCCGCCCCGGCCCCGCCAGCGGCCGCGTCCCTCCCGGCCCCTGGGGCGCCGGCTGCGCTGCCGTAGGCGAACACTCTGGCGTCTGCTGGGTTGCGCTCCGGCGCTGGCGGCTTGTCTCCGGCGGCTTTTGCATTCCACCCGGCGGGGGGATGGGTTATCCCCATCGGGCCCGCCCTTATTCCGCCATCTGCTCGACCAGCGTCCCCCATTGCACGTTGGTGGCCGGCAGGGTTTTGATCGCCACGAATCTTCCCGAGCCGTCACGGGTCATGCAGTTGATGCCGCTGCGGTGCAGGGGTGGGACATTGGTGCCGGTGGAGATCCGCTCCATCAGCAGCGGCCCGCGCCTGGGCAGGGAATCGGCGCTGAGATAGATCGACAGAAAGCCATTGTGCAGGGCGCGGTGCTGGTAGGTGCTGCGGCGCGGCCCGTTGCCGGCGCCGCCGGCATCCACCGACCACTCCGGCAGCGCGTAGCTGAAGACCGGTATCCAGATCGCGGTCTGCACATCCGGGAACGATCCGCTGGGGGGTGTCCCCGCCTCCAGGTAGGCGCGGATCACGCGCAGGGCGTCATCGCGGTTGGGATCATCGGGGCAGAACCAGACCTCGGGGGTGCGCAGGTATTTCTGCATCAACTTGCCGGTGTTGACGAACGGCCAGGGGGTGTAGGGAGGATTGTAGTCACTGTAATCGAAGTAGAATCCCAGGTCATTGCCGTTGATCCACTGGCGATGGTCGTTGGAATAGAGGTTGTAGGCCACCGAAAGCTGGTGCAGGTTGGACAGACAGGCGGTGCGCCTGGCCTGCTCGCGCGCCTTGTTCAGCGCAGGCAGCAGCAGGGCGATCAGCACCGCGATGATGCCGATCACCACCAGCAATTCCACCAGGGTGAATGCGAGTCGACGCCTCATGCCTGCTCCGATCGCGATGCTCCCGGCGATTGCAGCGCCGGCGCAGAAGTGCAACCAGCCCGCCCCAGCCAGTTGAGTCCCCGCCACCCTATCCGCCCCCGCCCCCGGCGGCAAGCGCAAGCGGAGCGGATGGAGCGGCAGCGGCGGGCGGATGAATGCGTCCCGGCGGCGACGATAGACCGCGCAGCGATGCCGAAACGTGGCAGGTGGAACGTGAGATGTGAGATGGGAAACATGAAGATGGTCACAGATCTTCATGTTTCCCATCTCACATCTCACGTTTCCCATCTCATGTTTCATCCCCTCCCCGGCCGCCTGGCGCAGGCAATTCCCTGCAATCGCACCGCCGCTGCCGCGCGTTGGCGGCGGAAGCCTTGTCCTGGCCAACCCAACCCCGCAGGTGCCCAAGCGGAAGCCCGGCTTGCGCGGGTGGAAGGTGGATTTGCCCAGGCGAGCCTTTCCTCTGCGCAAGCGGAAGGCTCACTTCCCCAAGCGGACCATTCTTTTGCGCAAGCGGATCGCTCATTTGCGCAGGCGGAGCTTTCAGTTGCGCAGGCGGAGGATTCACTTGCGCAGGCGGGCATTTCATTTGCGCAGGCGGATGGTGTACTTGCGCAGGCGGGCCTTTCACTCGCGCAAGCGGAAGGTTCGCTTGCGCAAGCGGATCGCCGGCTTGGGCAAGTCCGATGTCCATCTGCGCAAATCTTTATCGGCGCAGGCGAGAGGATGCGGCGCGTTATGCCCCTGGCTGGCGGAATTCGCCCCTATTATCGGCGGCCCCGAAAATTCCGCCGCAGCTCGCGAAAACCAGCCGGATTGGCTCACGCCCGCCGGCCGGCGGGCCGAAAAAAGGAGCAGGGTGTTCACCGCCGAGACGGTCCTGCGGACGGCAACAAGGAACCTGCCGACGGCAACAAGGAACCTGCCGACGGCAACAAGGAAGAGAGTGCAGAGAACGCAGGAAGAAATATCAGCCACAGATACGCACAGATGGACGCGGATGAAAGAGAGGAAGGCACGAAGGCGCGGAGGCACGAAGGCACGAAGGGAAGAGCAGGCCGGACGGCCTCGCATGATGCTTTGTGCCTCGGGCTTTCGGGCCTTGCACGTTTCCCCGGCATTGGCCTCCGGTACGCCGGAGGAATTGCCCTCCGCAGGAGTCTCCCATGGCTCACGACATGATTCCTCCCGGACAGGCGGCGGCACTCGCCTGGATGGAAACCTTTGCCGCCGGGGTGGCGACAGCGCCGGCAACCTATCATTTGACGGTTCCGCGGGCGGCGGCGATTACTGCCGCGGTGGATGCCTTTGCCGCGGCCTACGTCCTGGCCCTCAGCCCGGCCAGCCGGACGGCGGTGACGGTGCTGGTCAAGGATGAGCTGCGGATATCGGCCGAGGGGCTGTGCCGGCAGGTGGCGGGAGAGATCAAGATCGATGCCGCCATCGCCGATTCGGACAAGATCGCGATCGGGGTGAAACCGCCCAATCGCACCCGCACTCCGATTCAGGTCCCGGAGACTTCGCCGCTGCTGAACATCGTCGCGGCCACGCCGGGCGTGCAGGAGCTGCGTTACCACGATGCCTCCGCCCCCACCCGCGCCGCCAAGCCGCGCGGGGCTGCCCAACTGCAACTGTTCTGCGCCGTGGGGGCGGCCCCCCTGGCCCACCCGCGGGCCGCCGATTTCCGCGGCGCCTTCACCCGCAACCCGGTGACGGTGAAGTTTGGCGCAGGCGATGCCGGCAAGGTGGCCACCTACTTCGCGCGATGGTCAACCGCCCGCGGCGCAACCGGACCCTGGTCCCTGCCGGTGAGCATGCACATCGCGGCGTGAACCATCCGACCGCCGGCTTCGCGCGCCTCGGCAGGGTACAGTCCGAGCACCAACGGTGGTTGCCCACCTACTCCGTCTTGAAAGCAAGGTTGCTGTACCAGCCATTGGGGGATAGGCGATGAATACCATCAGGCGCCGTCACGATAATGAAGTTGGCGTAGACCTCGACTCGGCTGCCGGCAGGCGCATCCAGGAAAGCGTTCTCGCCCAACTCGCCCTGCCTGGGCGCAGGTTTCTCCCAGAGCCGGCAGGTCACCACTTTTCCAGATGTGATGACCTGAGCCTTCGTGCCCGCCTGCTGGTCCGCTCCGCCGCATCCGCCGAGCAGGGTGGTGCCCAGCACGACGATGGCCACCGCCACTACCCGGGCCATTTGTGAGATGTTTGCAATCTGCATTTTGCACCTTTCCATTTGCAATCGTTCCGAAACCGCCTTTCAAGATATCCCGCTCCCCCACCCCCCAGGGGCCCCACGGGAGAAAGCCGCCCCCCTGTGTGCTCTGCATGGGATTATGCCTCATTCTTCGGCGGAATCAAAGGACTATCCGGCTTTCCCCCGTGCCCTGGGGGGTGGGGGAGCTACGTGCTTGATGTTTGAAGCGGCCGTCGGAAGCGGAGCATTGCGCGCCCGTCGGAGGGGGGATGGAAGTCGAACGCGTTCGGCGTGGACGTTGTGATGCGCGCCCGGCCGCTGTATCTTCGGAGATGACCGCGTGCCACCGGTCCGACCGGAAGCTCGCTGGCGAGGGGCGGAGCCCAAACCGGAGACGACAATGGAACGCGTCAAACCCGCCGCGCCAACTCTGGTCATTCGGCTGTGCAATGCCTGGGCGTGCCTCTGCTGCGGCTTCGCATTCGGATTTGCCGCGTGCGCCTATCTGCAGGATCGCGGCCTTGCGGGATTTCCGATGTGGGTAGCCTGGAACGTGATCGTCGTTCCTGTGACGTTGCTGGCGATGGGGCTGCCGCGGGCGATTGTCGAAATCGCCCGACTGATCAGGCGATACCGGCAAGCGTCGGCATAACGCCCCCGCGCCGCACTGCGGCATTCCAGCATAATCCCCGGCACGCCCATCCGCGCGCCCGCCGGAGGGGGGAAGGGAGGTGGAGAGGGTGGGTGCGGGAGGGTCCTGCGGACGGCAGCCGGCGGAATGCAGGGGGGGCTTGGGCCCCTATGGCTTCCGCCTCTCCCTCCTGCGTTGGCGGGAAACGGCTTTGCCCCTGATCGCGTTGTTCCTGTCGTCGCCGTGCAGTAGCATGCCACCATGCCCAGCCTCCATCTGAGCGATGATGCGTTGATCGAGCGGGTGCGAAGGGCAAGGCGCTACCGGCGGCCGCTGGGCGCTATCTGCCTGCTGGTCGGCCTGCTCGGGATGGCGCTTCTGGCGTACTGGACCCATAACATGATGGCGCGCTGGCAGGAACTCTTCGACGAGCTTGCTCGATCCCCGTCGCCGACCACGCAGCAATTCGAGCGCGGCATGAATGAATCGCGCTTCCTCACCGGCTTTGGGCTTGGATGCACGGCGGCCGCGTTTTGGGCCGCCGCGAACGTATGCGCCGTCGCCGGCGTGGTCTGCCTTGTGGCCCGCAACCGCAAGGATGATCTTCTGCTGAAATGCTGGGATGACCGCGCGGCGAACCGTTAGGCAAACCGAGCGTGCCGGCGGCGTCGATAGCCCAGGCCACAACCGGCTCCGGTACATTTCCGGAACTCATTTCAGCAATCCACTCCGATCCTCGCAAGCATCCCAGTGCGACTGGTCAACCATCACAGCAGCAGCGGCCCCAGGGCGACGGCGTACAGAATCAGGATCAGAGCGGCGATCAGTCGCGGCCAGCCTTTGCTCAGCACGATCAGCAGCACGTTCAAGGCGACCCCGCAGGTCGCGACCGTTCCGAAATAAAATGCCGACTCGAGGTGCGACAAGCCCAGAATGTCTCCGTTGAGGTCGACGAACACGCACGCGATCAGGAACAAAACGAGCAGCCAGACATCGGCGATCCACAGCGGCCTGCGCCAACCCTCGGGTTTACGCGGCTCATACGCGAGAATCTTCTCCTGGGGCATGGAACCTCCTGCCTCCCCAAGGGAAGGCGCAGGCGAAAGCGCCGCATTGCCGGAGAGTATACCCCAAGCCGCCAGGCGGGCGCCGGCGGAAGGGCGCGGGGAGCTCAGGAGGGCAAACCCGGCGCGGCCGCTGGCGGGGCCGGGGCGGGAACTTCGGTGCCGCATTCCGGGCAGCGCTTGGGGGTGGCGCGCAAGTCGTAGCCGCAGTTCTGGCAGAAGCCGGGGCGATTCCGCCTGCGTTCGATCCTCCGCCGCCGCAGCCAAAGTAGCGGGACAATCGTAAAAAACACTGCCACAAGCCAAATGGGCAAGGTTAGGGCGTCGACAGTTGCGACAGCGAAAGAATCGCTGAGGCTTCCGTTTGACACGCCCCAATGCGCTACTCCAAAGGTCTTGCGTCCGGCGATGATTCCAGGCACGTCTTGTCGCCGTGGCTGAATGAACCTCCGCATCGCCGTGTCAAAGGAAAAATAGCTGAATCCTGGAGTTACCGGGGAGGCGGACAGCCATTGCATCTGCCGCGGAGTGGTGCCCTCCCACCGCTCGCGCGACACCTGAATCGCGCCCGGCCGCAGCACGATGCAGAGCATTGTATTGTGTGCGGTGGCCGCCCCTGGGGCGCTCGACCGCCTGTATACAAATACATCCTGAACGTCACAGCTTCTCAAATTTGCGCTGGCAGCGCCGATCAGCAGCATCAGCGAAACCGCCGCGAGAATATTGAAGAGCTTGTGCCGCATGGCCGGGGAGTATACCCGAAGCCGCGAAGCGTATGCCGGCGGAATGGCGCGGGGAGCTCAGGAGGGCAAACCCGGCGCGGGGGCCGGCGGGGCGGGGCGGGAACGGCCGTGCCGCACTCCGGGCAACGGCTGGGGGTGGCCCGCAGGTCGTAGCCGCAGTGCTGGCAGAAGCCGATGCGATTGCGCTTGCGCTCGATTCTCCGCCGCCGCAGCCAGAGGGCCGGGAGGATGGCGAAGAGCAGGGCCAGGAACCACGCGGGGAGGATCAGGATGTAGGAAGTCAGTTGCGCGGTCTCCTCGGCGATGCCCATGCGTTGGTGGCGATACGCCTCCAGTGAAAAGCCCAAGGCGCGGGCAGTGTCACCCAGCCGACTGTGTTGCACGCCAAGATCGAATGCCCGCCCCGCCAGCCAGCGAAATCCATTGAGCATCCCGCTGGAGGAATATATTGCGCACAGCCGTTGCCATCCCTGCGCGGTAACGACCGTATCCCGGCCGGCGCTCAACAGGATCCGCCCGCGCGATGCCGCAGCCGCACAATGACTAATATGGCCCCCGCCGCCCGGCGCAGCGGCGGCGCTTCCATAGGCAATGGAGTCGTAGGAAAAGAAGCTCCGCACCCCCACAACCACCACGACGACAAACAGCAGCAGCGAAACCGCTGACAGGAGATTGAAGAGCTTGCGCCGCATTGCCGGACAGTATACCCGAAGCCGCCACGCGGGCGCGGGCGGAAGGGCGCGGGGAGCTCAGGAGGGCAAAGCCGGCGCGGGCGCCGGCGGGGCCGGGGCGGGAACGACCGTGCCGCACTCCGGGCAACGGCTCGGCGTCGCCCGCAGGTCGTAGCCGCAGTGGCGGCACAGGCCGAGGCGATGGCGCTTGCGCAGGATCATCCGCCGCCGCAGCCAGAATGATGGAAGAATGGTGAAGAGGAGCGAGGGGAACCACACAGGGAGAAGGATGCCTATTCGCTGGGAGAAGCCGCTCATCAATGCGGGAGGCTGGCCTCGGTGAAACGATGGGCAAATCCCAAAGCCAAACCGGCCGGCAGTCTCGCCAAGTTGGTTATCCGGAATTGCCATCTCGCTGGCTTTGAACATATGGTGCTGAAATCCGTCAATGACGACGTTTGAGCGATACCACGCGGAGAGATGTTCCCATCCTTTCGACGTGGTGTCGGCGCTTCGAAGGCTATTCCATTCCACCCGTCCGCAAGAGAGATCGAGCGTCACTGTCAGAGTGTAGCCTCCGCCTCCGCTGGACTCACCGCTGTAAGTATACCAGAAACTGTCGCGCACCCGGAAACTCCGCACTCCCACAAACACCACGCCGAGCAACAGCCCCAGCGAAACCGCCGCGAGAATGGTGAAGAGCTTGCGCCGCATCGGCGGGGAGTATAGCACAAGTGCGCCCCGGGCCGCGGCGTGGTAGGATGGCGGGGGGAGGGGTTAGCTTGTGGCGGAATCATGAACAGCGCCCGTGCCCGCGGCATCCTCTTTGGCGTCCTGTGGCCGATCAGTGCTGCGCTGCTCTTGGCAACGGCGGGATTGTGGATCGGCAGCGGATGGCGGGAAGTTTCATGCGTTCATGTGGCCCGTCCGAGCGGGCCGCGCTTATCCGACCTCACGGGAGTTTGCTCAACCCATCACGGACTGCTTTTTGCGCGGATGCGCCTGGCGTGGACGATAGATGGCTTGGTCACCTCGGATTACACGGGCCGCGGGTCATGGGAGTGGGCTGCCGCGAAGGGCATTCTATATATGAATGAACTAAAGCGATGGATGGGCCCACACCCGGCTTCCTGCGGTGGATTTCAATGGGGAACTAAGATTAATCCCTACAGCGCAAGTCCATTCGGTTTCACGGAAGTGCATTCCGCCGGCCTCATCATCCCCTACTACGCCCTGCTCCTGCTCTTCGCCCCGCTGCCGCTGCTGCGCGGGCGGCGGCTGTGGCGTAACCGCCGGCGCAAGCGCTGGGAGCGCGAGGGGCGCTGCCGAGATTGCGGCTATGACTTGCGGGCCAGCCGCCAGCGTTGTCCAGAATGCGGCCTGCCCATCGCCAATCCCCCCGCCCCCATC
>DAIOHQ010000183.1:0-10208 GCA_036744635.1 Tepidisphaeraceae bacterium
CAAGAACTCACGACTTCGCTCCTATCCGATGCGGACGTAGCGCTGTAGTGCTAAATGGGATTCGCGCATCCAGCGCGGTGCGCCGGGTATATGCGAAATCTTCCGACGCCCAAAAGCTAAGCACGCCGGTAACCACCACGATCAGAAGCAGCAGCAGCGAAACCGCCGACAGAACATTGAAGAGCTTGCGCCTCACGACCGGACAGTATACTCCAGATGTGTTCCCCGGCGCAGATTCTCCTTCGTGCCTGCGTGCCTTCGTGCCTTCGTGCCTCTCTCCTCCTCCGTGGCTCCCTGGCTCCGTGGTTCACCTCCCTCCCGCTGGCCAGCCCGCCGGCAATGTTTGCCTCTCGGCCGCCTCTCCTATCGCGAGCCACCTTCGCCTATAATGGCGGGCGCGGGGATGGTTGCAGCAGCGGAGTACACATTTGGCGGAGCTCAAACGCGAGAAGCTGTCGGTCAAGCAGGAGCGGGCGGTGCTGGTCGGGGTTCTGTTGCCCGGCTCCACCGCCGACCCGCGCGACCCGCTGGGTGAGCTGGCGGCGCTGGCCAAGACCGCCGGGGCCAAGGTGGTCGGCCAGGTGCTCCAGCACCGCCGCCGGGTGGACTCCGGAACCTACCTGGGCAGCGGCAAGGCCATCGAGATCGCCCACCTCGCCGCCAAAGAGAAGGCGGATGTGATCGTCTTCGACAACGATCTTTCGCCGGGACAGATCGGGGCTTTGGAGAAGATCATCAACGAAGAGCTGGACTCGCCGCGCGGGGCGGGAATCAAGGTGCTGGATCGCTCGGAATTGATCCTGGATATCTTCGCCACGCGGGCGCAGACCCACGAGGCCCGGCTGCAGGTGGCGCTGGCCCAGTTGGAATACACCTACCCCCGGCTGACTCGCATGTGGGGACACCTCGAACGCATCGCCGGCGGCGCCCCGGCGGGAATCGGCACCCGCGGTCCGGGCGAGCAACAATTGGAGATCGACCGCCGGCTGGTGCGCAAGCGGATCTCCGTGCTGAAAGAGGAGATCGTCAAGATTCAGGAGCGGAAAAGCCGGCTGGTGGCCGAGCGCAACCGGACGCATTTCACCGTCTGCATCGTCGGTTACACCAACGCCGGCAAGAGTACCCTGTTCAACACCCTGACGGCGGCCGGGGCCTACGCCGATGACAAGCTCTTCGCCACCCTCGACACCAAGACCCGAAGCTGGCGATTGGAACGCGGCACGCAGGTGATGCTCTCCGATACCGTCGGCTTCGTCCGCGACCTGCCGCACAACCTGGTGGCCAGCTTCAAGGCGACGCTGGAGGAAGCGATCCACGCCGACCTGCTGCTGCAAGTGCTGGATGTCGGCCATCCCCACGCCGAGCAGCAGTTCAAGAGCGTCAACAAGGCGCTGGCGGAAATCGGCGCCGGGGAGAAGCCCCAGTTGCTGCTGCTCAACAAGATCGACACCGATGAAGGGGAGGAGAGCTACCCGACCTGGAGAACGCTCCATCCCGATGCCATCCCCATCAGCGCCCGCACCGGGCTGGGTCTGGCGGAACTGCAGGAGAAGGTGTATCAGGCGGTGCGCGGCCAACAGGTGGAGGTGATGCTGGAGGCGGATGACACCAACGGCAAGCTGATTTCCTACATCGAATCCCACAGCCGAGTGACCGGCCGGGAATTCGTCGCTGGCCGCATCCGCATTGCGGCGATCATGGGCAAGCAGACCCTGGCCGACCTGTCGCGCAACGAGCAGGTGGAGGTGAAGACGGTGGCGGCGGCGGGGTGAGGAGAAGGATCCGATTCACCGCGGAGCCACAGAGGACGCCCGGAAGCAAGAAGTGGAATTAGCCACAGATAAACACAGATGCACACAGATAAGAGATGACCGCAAGTGAACCAATCCTGTTGGCTTTGTGTCTTCATCTGTGCTCATCTGTGCCCCATCTGTGGCAAGAAAGTTCTCTTGGCGTTCTCTTCGGTGTTGCGGTGCGCAGGACCGCCTAGGCGGTGAAATCATGTGGATATTTCTGTTATTCGCGGCCATCGCGCTGGCGGGCATCATCTTCTCGGCGGTCTCCGCCAACCGGCGAAAGACGGAGCTGGCGAGTTTCGCCCGCGCGCTTGGGCTGATGTATGCGGCGGAGGCGGATCGCGACTTGCCCGAACGCTTTGCCGACTTCCATCCCTTCGGGGAAGGCTCCGGCCGGCGCGCCTCCAACCTGCTGTTCGGGGGGCGCGGCGAGATCGACTGGCAGATCTTCGACTATCGCTACACCACCGGCAGCGGCAAAGACTCCACCACCCACAGCGTCGGCGTGGTGGCCGCCCGCGTGCCGGTCTTCTTCGCGGCCTTGCAGATCCGCCCCGAGGGGCTCTTTGACAAAATCGCCGGGGCACTGGGATTCCCCGACATCAACTTCGAGTCCGAGGCCTTCAGCCGCAGGTACCACGTGCAGTGCGCCGACCGCAAGCTGGCCTACGACATCATTCACCCGCAGATGATCGAATATCTGATGACCCTCCCCCCGGCCAACTGGCAGATGAGCGGCCCGGTCATCCTGATCAACAAGACCGGCGTGTATGACCCGGAGCAGATCGAGCGGGTGATGAAGATGATCGAAGGGTTCGTGCTGCGATTGCCCGCCTATGTGCGCCAGGACCGGTAGGTGACGAGGTGAACGGGCGGGGTCATGTTCGAGAGGCAATTCCTCCTGAACGCAGAGAAGATTTTTGCCACAGATGGGGCACAGATTCACACAGATAAGATGATGGTCCGGAAGATTCACCGCGGAGACGCAAAGATCGCAGAGAAGACCATACAAAGAATCAGATTCTCTCAATTTCCTGCCGAATGTTCGCCCAACAGTTGAATCCGTGTTCATCTGTGTTCATCTGTGGTTCGGTTTCCCGATTTCTCTGCGGCTCTGCGGTGAACTCTGAATTTCCCGGGTACAATCCCCCCACCATGCAGACCCGCCGTGAACTGATCGTCGAACCGGTCGGCCTCGATATCGAGGCTCTACCCAAGCCGCTGGTGTGGGCGGCGCTGTTCGGCAACGAGCATCCGGTGGAGCTGGAGATCGGCATGGGCAAGGCGACGTTTCTCAGCGAGCAGGCGAAGGCCAATCCGGAGATCAACTACTTCGGCATCGAGTGGGCTCGCTGGTTCTGGCGCTACGGCAGCGATCGCCTTCGCCGCCTGGGTTGCCGCAACGCCCGCGCTGTCCGCGCCGAGGCGGGATTCTTTCTGCGCGAGTATGTTGCCGATGCGTCGCTGGCGGTGGTGCACATTTATTTTCCCGACCCCTGGCCCAAGAAACGCCACCACAAGCGCCGGCTGATCCAGCCCCCTTTCCTTAATGAAGTCGGGCGCGTGCTGGTCCCCGGCGGGAGGCTGCAGGTTGTCACCGATCACCAGGAATATTTCGAGCAGATCGAAGCCGTCGTCTCCGGCAGCGCCCTGCGGGTGATGGAATACAACCGCCCCGGCTCCGCCGCCGATGGCGAATTCGTCGGGACCAACTTCGAGCGCAAATATCAACGCGAAGGCCGGCCGTTCTACGCGCTGGCCGCGATGAAATGATCCGGTAATTATCCGAAACAGCTCGTTGAGAGTTCCGTAGCACGGGCGTCTCGCCCGTGTTTCCGATCCGAGAACACGGGCGAGACGCCCGTGCTACGATGCCATTCAACTGACCGCTCGCTCGTTACCTAAAGAATTATTCGGCCCCGCGGCGCAGAGAATTTATTGCTCCCGCCCTACCGCTTTATCTCCCCCACCTGATAGCGCAGGTACCGTTTCTTCATCCAGCGCACCGCCAGCAGGTCCACGAACGCCCGCAGGGCGCGGTTGCGAAAGCCATACTTCGCCGTCCCCGCATAGCGCGGCGAATGTTTCACCGGCTCCTCCACCACCGTGTATCCGCGCATCTTTACCAGCGTCGGCATGAAGCGGTGCATGCCGTTGTACATCTGCAGCCCCGCCAGGCAGTGCCGCCTGTAGAGTTTGAGGCTCGAGGCGGAGTCATTGATGTTCTCATCGCTGATCCAGTTGCGGATGCGGTTGGCGATGCGGGTCTGCAAGCGGCGAAATTTGGTGTCCTTGCGATCCTTGCGCCAGCCGCTGATCATGTCCACCCCTCCGACCCCCCCTGCCCCTCCGATCGCCGCTGCCCCCGCCGCCGGTACTCCGGCGGAATTGCCCTCCGCAGGAGCGTTCCCCTCCAGCATCGGCAGCAACCGCGGAATCTCCTCCGGATCGTTCTGCAAGTCCGCGTCGATGGTCGCGATAACTTCCCCGCGCGCCGCCTTGAATCCCGCATCAAACGCGGCCGACTGCCCCCCGTTCTTCCCCATCCGCAGCACCCGAAGCCAGGGATATTTCCCCATTCCCTCCGCCAGCAGCCTGGGCGTGTCGTCGCTGCTGCCATCGTCCACGATGATCACTTCAAACGGCCGGCCGGTCAGCGCCAAGGCCGCCCCCACCCGCGACAGCAGCATCTCCACGTTTTCCTGCTCGTTGTAGGCCGGGATCACCAGCGATAGATACGGCTGCTCATTCATCGTCGCGCATTCCAGAAACGTCGATCAACCCCGCGAAGAACCATACCCGGCGAGGGCGCCGACGTTGCACGTCAGCCCTTCGCATGCATCCTCCCAGGCGCGATGCGATGATAGTTTCCCATCAAGTTCCGTCAATGCGCCCGCTATCGACGCCTGCATCGCAGGACGAGACATTTACCGCATCGCGAAAGTTTGTGCGGATGTTTGCTGCATCGCTTCGCTGTATACTTTCCCCATTCACCGAAAGAAGGTCTCATGTTCAATCGCCGTCACGCGTTTACCATCGTTGACCTGCTCGCCGGCCTCTGCGCCGGCGTCATTATTCTCGGCCTGTTGATTCCGCTGATCGCGCGGGCGGATGAGGCGGATACGCGTAAGAATTGCGCCAGCAACCTCCGCCAGATCGGCCAGGCGATAATGCTTTACTGCAACGAGAACAAAGGCAATTATCCCCGCACCCTCTATAACGTGAAGACCGCCGACAGGCCCAACTTCTATACCGGCGTCAACGCGGATGACCCCTTTGGCAAGAATGGCCCCGACGCCAATGACGTTACCGCGGCGATGTTCCTGCTCGTGCGGACGCAGGACTTGGGCATCGAGGTATTCACCTGCCCGGCCGGCAAGGCAGAGGTTTGGGACTTCGGCGGCAGCACCCATACCGCGCAGGACCGTTCCAATTTCCCCAGCGGCAAGTATCTCGGCTACAGCATGGCCAACCCATACCCAAACGCCAAGGCGGTGGATGCCGGATATAAACTGAATACCGCTGTTGCCGCTAAATTCCCCGTCGCGGCCGATATGAATCCAGGCTCAAAGGAATTGACCACTCTAACCGCCACGGGCGATGCGGCCGCCGGCAACAGTCCCAATCACGACCGGCAAGGCCAGAACGTCCTGTTCGGCGATGGCCACGTCGCCTTCTGCACCACGCCCTTTGCGGGGATTCGACAGGACAACATCTATACATTTGGCGCCAGCGGCGAGAAGTCCGGGGGCGAAGGCATCGTCGGATCACCCGCTTCCGACACCGACAGCGTGCTGCTTCCCGTCGTCAGCAAACCCGCCGCGACTCGGCCGAGTGAATAAGCATGATGATCCCGGCCGCTCCGCAGGCCGGCGCGCCGGGCGATTATGTATTGTCGGATGGCTTTGGGGCTTCATCTACCGGGAAACCTCGCGGGGGTCGTTGCGACATCGTCTTGATGAGCGCCCAGATAGAAAAGCCGGCGAACACGATCGCGCAAACCAACCAGATGGCCGTGGCAAATGAACAATCCCCGTCCAGGATCTCACCGCCAAGAATGAAGATAATAGCAGCCACCCACACCAGTATCAGGCAAAGTCCGCTCACCGGAAGCACGCGCCGGGGACGCAGATGAACCTGAAGAATGCTGCCGTTGCCGGCAGCGCGCCGCGCCAAGATCACTGTTGGTACGACCAGCGCAGCCATGAATAGAAATAAAAGGAGGACCATTTATCAGTCCGCTGTAGTTCTGAGGCGGGAGATGCGATGCGCGCGCAGGCTGTAATCAGCCCTACCGCTTGCCATTCATCATATGAATCGCCGAGTCATACACCTCGACGCAGCGCCGCGCCGCGTCGGTCCAGCTCAGCTTGCGCACCTCGAACGAGCCGTGCTGCCGCAGCGTGCTGGCCAGGGGCGGATGCTTCAGCACCGCAATGATCTTGTTGGCCATCTCGTTGATGTCCCAGAAATCCACCTTCAGCGCGTGCGTCAGCACCTCGCTGACGCCGGACTGCTTGGAGATGATCACCGGCACGTCGTGGCTCATCGCCTCCAGCGGGGCGATGCCGAACGGCTCGCTCACCGAGGGCATGACATACAGGTCGGCCATCTTGAAGACGCGGTCCACATCCCCGCCGCGCAGGAATCCGGTGAACAGCACCTTGTGGCCGATCCCCATCGCCGAGGCCATCTCGATCGTCCGCCGGATCATGTCGCCGGAGCCGGCCATCACGAATTTCACGTTGTCCATCACGTCCAGGACCTTCTTGGCCGCGCCCAGGAAATATTCCGGGCCTTTCTGCATCGTGATCCGCCCCAGAAACAGCACGATCTTCTCATCGGTGTGGATCTTGTATTTTTCCTCATCGAAGCCGTTGCCGTTGGTCTCGATGGCGTTGTAGACCACCTCCACTTTTTCCGGGGCGATGCCGTAGTGGTGGGTGCAGAGGGTCTTGGTGAGATAGCTGACGGCGATCACCTTCATCGCCCCGTGCATTCCGCGGCGCTCGATGTCGTAGATGCGCGAGTCCACGTTGATGCCCGAGCGGTCAAACTCCGTCGAGTGAACGTGCACCACCAGCGGCACGCCCTTCATCGCCGCCACCGCCAGCCCGGCCGGGAAGGTCATCCAGTCGTGGGCGTGTACCACATCGAATGACTCCTGCCGCGCGATCTCCGAAGCCAGCGTCGCGTAGCGCTGAATTTCCGAGAATAAATCCCCCGCGTAATGATCTCCCCCGCCCGCCGGCGCCATTCCTCCCGCCGCGCCCACCGTCCGCGCCGGCGCCGCCGTGCCCCGCACCGCCCCGGCGCCCGCATCCGCAGCAACTTCCTGCGTCCCGCGATACTTCTCTTCCAGCAGGCGCTGCTTGGTCGCCGCGTATTGTTCCGGCGACGAATAGGGATCGGTCATCTGCGAGTCGATGGTGCGGAACGTCACCCGCTCAAATTCATCCAGCCGAAATTCCGTGCTGGCCACCGCCAGCGGCGAGCCCTGATGGGGGCTGACCAGCCGGACATGGGTTGAAAACGGCGTCGAGACCGGCCGCGGCAGCACGAACATGATGTCCGTGCCCAGGCCGCTCATGGCCTTGGTCAAGCCATAGCAGGCGGTCCCCAGCCCGCCGCTGATGAAGGGAGGAAATTCCCACCCGAGCATGAAAACACGCATAGCCCCAGCCGCACTTTCTTGAGCAAAAAGTTCCCGCAAAAGTTCGAGCCGCGCCCGGCCGCCCCAGCCACAACACTGGCCGGAAACAGCAATCGTCGATGGATACAAGATAAGCTAATTCCAGCGGTTACAATCCATCAACCGCCGACAATCCATCGCCCGCAATCCGGCGCGCTCATGCAGACACCCGCCACAATAAGTCCCTTCTCACCATTGTCAATATCTTCCTCAATTCTTGCCTATATTCCCTAAGCGATACAAGTGCCCAGCTTCTCATTGGTACCCAATCGGCCGCAACACGTTGCATCCGCACAGCCGAGCATCAGCGCATCATCTGAAATTTTTCCCCCGTCGCGCGAGGTCAGCGGGCAGATTCTGCCTCTGGCGGGCGCGGCTTGCATCCCGTATATTTTCGGCCATGAGCCAATCACCAGACAGTTCAACCACCTTGCCCCCCCTGCTCGACACGCCTCAAGGCACGCTGGCCAAGACCGCCGGCGGCATCGGCATCGCCTCGGTCCTCATCGGCCTGGCGTTATTCATGGGGGCGTGCGCCGGCTTCAACGCGGTCTTCGCCTTCTCGCTGATTCCCCTGTTCGCGGGAGCGGCCGGCTTCGTGCTGACGATCGTGGCCGGCTCACAGAAAAACACCGGCGTACAGGATATGGGAATCGTCGCCGCCCTCTTCCTCAACATCATGGGCTTCGTCGGCGGCCTGCTCATGACCGCCACCTGGCTGCACTGGCACATCTTCTTCACCACCGGCGGGTGACCCGGTTGGAAGATGAGAGAAGGAAACGAAACGTGAAACGTGAAAAATGAAGAGCCTCTTTCTTCATATTTCACGTTTCACGTTTCTGACTGATGCTTGACATCCCGGCCAGCGCAGGCGCGGGCCGGCGCAAAATCGCCGCCAAACCACTGCGACGCCGGCCCATCCACGATCGCCGCCATAGTTTTCTCCAATCGGCTCGCCTCTGCCGAAGAGAAACATAACATCGCGCCGCCGCCAGCGACAGGTTTGGGTAGTCAGTAGTCAGTGGTCAATTGCAGGAAGAGTAGTCAGTGGCCATCAGACCTGCGCTCCGCCCGCACTCTGCACTCTCTTCTTCTGCAATACTCCCCTCCCATGCGGCGCAAGCTCTTCACCGTTCTGGCGGGAATCTCGCTGCTAATGCTGATCGCCACGGTGGGGCTGGGCAGCCGTTGCACTGGACCGCGGGAGCGCATAAAGGATCAGGAGTCAATACGCGATGATCGGCGATTTTATGGCATTCTCGGCATCGTGGCGGTAGGCTTGGCCGACACGGCCGAAATGACTCCTTATGGCCCTCTGACCCTTATGGCCCTGCATTCGAATGATGGTAGTTATGCCGCTGCGAAGAACGGAGGCACCATGTCCAGACCGTGCTGGTTTCTCGTGCTGGCTCTCTTGGCAACGTTTGCCTGCTCGGCGGATGCGCAGGTCGAGACGGACGCCGCTGCGATTGCTGATCGCTACCTGTCCGCTATGCAGCGGAAGGGTTATACCTTTCTGTCCAAGGACGAGCTCTCGCGTCGTCGGGAAGTCGTCGCTGCCTTTGTCAGTCAGCACCTCCTTCAGCCGCTGGACGAGCCCACCCGCGCCACGTTGTTGGACGGGATTGATCGCTGCATCAATCGTCTGTACAGCAGTGCTGCCGGCAAGGTCGACTACGGCAATGGCTTCGGCAGCGGCGGCGAGGAGTGGATGTACCTCAACGATCGCGATTACTTTCAGACCTTCCAATATCACCTGTGGGTCGGACTTACGCATCGACCGCCTGCACCGATCGACGCACAACGCGGTGACACGCAGCGGCAATGGATGCGTCAGTATCTCGCCAAGCTGCCCTACCGGGGTATTCATGAAACGCCGCCACGCGAAGGCATGCGAAACGACGAAGTCCGTCCGTGGGCACTGGCCGAGCTGGAGAAGGATTTTGCCGACCCGATGCACCTCTTGTCTGAGCCGATGCCCGACGATGGTTTTGCCCAACTGCAGGACAGGTTCAAGCAGTTCAGCAACGGCATTCGAGCCGACTTTCATGACATGGAAGTAGCTGCCCTCACGTCACGGTTCATTTCTAAGAAAGATCCTGCCGGCCGGTTCGGCTACACGTATTCAGGCCAGCTTCCGTTCGATGACACAGTCGTTGGTCTTTGGGGCAACGGGCCGAGTCTGCATTTCGCCTCGAACGCCGACTTCCGAGGCAACCATGGTGGATTGTCCCCGTCGGCCGCCTACGACGTTGTCCGCTGCATTGAAGTATGGCCTGACCCCGCGGCCGTTCCTGCCCGTCCCGGAACCGGAGGCAGCCCCGCTCCGAAAGGCGACATCTCGCTCAAAGGCTCTGATCTTATTGCCCTGTCGGGAACGAAAATTGCCAAGGTGCCGGTGAAGAATTGGTTCGAAGCAGACAAGCGCTCCGATGACCAGTTGCGGGCCATCCTCCGCAACGACAGCAGCAATCGAATTTCCATCAAAGGGCTTCCACGCGTGAATGGTCCTCACCGCGGCGACCGCGGCGAAGGCGAATTCTTCGTCGTCGTTCAGAACCACGAAGGCGGGCTAGCGGTGATCAACCTGTATAACTATGAGTTCAACCAATTGATGTTTTGGTGTCGTCCGCGATCGGCGAAGGCGATTCCGGCAACGATACCCGCAAGCCGCCCGTAGCAGCGGCATAACCACCCGCTGCAGTGGACCGGCCCGGCGC
>DAIOHQ010000184.1:0-10148 GCA_036744635.1 Tepidisphaeraceae bacterium
ACGTAATGCTCCGGCCGCATCCCCCGCATCACCAGGTGGGCATGAAAATCCGCCCGGCCGCAGCCGACATCCGCCACCGTCCGCCCGCGGAAATTCACCAGCCGGCAGAAGGCCGCGAAACGCATCGCCTGCGTCCGCGCGCTGGCCCACAGCAGCGACCGGAACCCCGCCCCGTGCTTAATCGCCGCCCGCCGGTAAGGAGCCAGATAATAAGGATCAACCTCTTCCATCCACACAATGCCCATCCCCGCAACACCCCCAGAATTGTCACCTGCCGCGCCCAATTCCGCCACACCTGCGCACCTGCGGTGGGCAATTCCGCGACTACGCGGCCAATGCGTCGCTCCGCGTTGCTGCGCGAAAGGCTGGGCGAAATGTACCGAGCTTCCTGCGAGAGCCCGGCTGAATGACGAAGTGAGCGGACTCTATTGCCGAACGATTTGAGCAACGGCCCAGCACCAGCAATGTTAATGACAGGCACCCGGCAAGATTGGTGGAAAAGCTAGTCCTACAACGCTACGTCGTCTCATTTCCCCCTCTCCCGGTACTCCCGGAGAGGGTCGGGGTGAGGGTTTGTGTGCCAAGCAGCGTTGTAGGACTACGTAGGTGGGGCATCCCTGCTTCCACCTCAGAATCGCATCGCCCCCCCGCCCCCATCCGCTCAATCGCCTCCCCGCCATCGTCGCGCCATAACTATCGAATTGCGCATTTCCCGCGCCGCCCGCGCAACGCCCTACAACCACAAAATCCCCAAAATAAAGAATTTTTTCGCTCTTCGCCTCTTCGCCCCCTCGCGGTTAACTCCTTCCCCCACAATCATCTGTGCCCATCTGTGCCCCATCCGTGGCCAATCCCTCCCCCGAGTGTTGCGCGCACGGCGCGCCGCTAGCGCAACTCCACCCCTCTATAGAGAGACCAATGTTTTTTTCAAAAGGAGGCCGACATGTTCCCCAACCAACACTCCACCCCCAGCGCCCCCTCCCCAAATTTGAAATTTGCATTTTTCAATTTTCAATTTGCAATTCTCCCTCCCCTCAAAATGTCCCACTCCCACACAAACCTGCACGAATGGGACATTTTCATAACTCGCGCAACATCCACCACTAACATCAATCCAATGTCCCAAAATGTCCCCAAATGTCCCACATTTCAAAATCACTTCCCCGCCCCATCCTCGCCCCCAAAATTGACCCGTCCGCCCCGTCCAGATACATTCCGCTCATGCAACTTCCGCGCTCATCCTCCACCACGACTACGACCACGCATCGACTCGGCCGGTAGGGCGTCGGAAAATGCAATTTCGACTTCCCGCCCGGTTCAATACCGGGCGATTTTGTTTTATTGTGAGAACTCTATGGCCTCCATCAAACTTCCCGACGGCAGCATCAAGGAACTCCCCGACGGCGGCACCGTCGCCCAGCTTGCCGAATCCATCGGCAAACGCCTCGCCCAAGCCGCCATCGTCGGCCGCGTCGATGGCAAGCTCGTCGATCTTTCCCACGCGCTCTCCGGCCAGCATGAAGTCTCCATCGTCACCGACCGCGATCCCGACGGCCTCTACGTCCTGCGCCACAGCACCGCCCACATCATGGCCCAGGCTCTGCGCCACCTCTACGGCAAGGATGTGCAATACACCATCGGCCCGGTGATCGAAAACGGTTTCTTCTACGACTTCGAGCTGCCGAAAAATTTCTCCGCCGAGGATCTGCCCACCGTCGAGCAGGAGATGCAGAAAATCATCGACGCCAATTACCCCTTCAGCCGCGAGGAAGTCGAGCCGGCCACCGCCAAGGACCTGCTGCACCACGAGAACCAGCGCTTCAAGGATGAGATCATCGACGAGCTCGCGGCCGCCGGCGAAAAGACCGTCAGCATCTACCGCCAGGGCGATTTCACCGATCTCTGTCGCGGCCCGCACCTGCCCGCCACCGGCAAGATCAAGGCGTTCAAGCTCACCAGCGTGGCCGGCGCCTATTGGCGCGGCGATTCCAACCGCGAGCAGCTCACCCGCATCTACGGCACCGCCTTCTTCGACAAAAACCAGCTTGAACAGCACACCGCGCGCATCGAAGAAGCCAAAAAGCGAGACCATCGCGTCCTCGGCAAACAGCTTGGCCTGTTCACCATCAGCCAGCTCGTCGGCTCGGGCCTGATCCTCTGGATGCCCAAGGGCGCTGTGCTGCGCTATCAGCTCGAAATCTTCATCCGCGAAGAGCTGGCCAAGCGCGGCTATCAGCAGGTCTACACCCCGCACATCGGCAACATCAATCTCTACAAGACCAGCGGGCACTACCCGTTCTATAAGGAAAGCCAGTTCCCGCCCATCCACATGTGCGAGCGCACCGAACACCTGCCCAAAACCGACGCCGTGCCCACCGGCCAGATGGTGCATGAAGAAATCCAGGACAGCGATGAGTTCCTGCTCAAGCCGATGAATTGCCCGCACCACATCCAGATCTTCGCGGCCGAGCCCAAAAGCTACCGCGACCTGCCCGTGCGCCTCGCTGAATTCGGCACCGTCTATCGCTATGAAGAATCCGGCGAGCTCAATGGCCTGACCCGCGTGCGCGGCTTCACCCAGGATGATGCCCACCTCTTCTGCACCCCCGAGCAGGTCGAGGCTGAGTTCCGCAGCACCGTCGACCTCGTGCAGTTCGTCTTCAAGTCGCTGGGATTCACGGATGTCGAGGTCCGCCTCTCCCTGCGCGACCCGGCCAGCAGCAAATTCGCCGGCGATCCCGCCCTGTGGGACAAGGCCGAGGCCCAGCTCGAAAAAGTCCTGCGCGAGATGAACGTCACTTTCATCGCCGCCAAAGGCGAGGCCGCGTTCTACGGCCCCAAGGTGGATTTCATGGTGCGCGATGTGCTCGGCCGCAAGTGGCAGCTCGGCACCGTGCAGCTTGATTACGTCCTGCCCGAGCGCTTCGACCTGCACTACACCGGCGCCGACGACAAGCCCCACCGCCCGGTAATGATCCACCGTGCCCCCTTCGGCTCGATGGAACGCTTCACCGGCATCCTGATCGAGCATTTCGGCGGCGCATTCCCCCTCTGGCTCGCCCCGGTGCAGGTGAAGGTGCTGTCGATCAGCGAAAAATACGAGGCCTACGCCCGCGAAGTCGAGGGGGCACTGAAAGAAGCCGGCCTGCGGGTCGAGATCGACCTGGGCGCCGAAAAGATCGGCGCCAAGATCCGCAACGCCAGCATCAACAAGATCCCCTACATGCTGGTCCTCGGCGAGCAGGAGGCGCAGGCCAAGAAAGTCGCCGTCCGCGCCCGCGGCGACAAGCCCGACCAGGGGCAGATGCCCCTGGAAGAATTCATCCAGCGCTGCCAGCAGGAAATCGCCACCCGCGGCAGCGCCCACGCCACCGCCGCCACGGGTGCGTGACACTTCAGGCGGCTTTGCCCTGATCTGGTGGGGCAGACATTCCTGTCCGTCATGGCTGGATAAGCGGCAGGTGTACTCAATCCTGGTGGGGCAGACATTCTTGTCTGTCATGGCTGCATGAGCGGCGGATGTACTCATCCACCCGAATCCAGCCATATTTCCCCAGGCGGCCTAAAGCGCCACGCACCCCGGCTGCGGGGGCCGCGGGCGGTGATCTTGCAGTTTTTGCCCCAGCGGCGATAGTTTCGGCATGTCTGGTTTGAGCAGTTGGTTTCAATCTCTTTTCAAGAAGGAACCGTCGCGGGAGACGCTCGGCGGGCGGGGCGAGAACGTGGCGGCGCGCTATCTGCGCAATCAGGGCTTCAAGATCATCCAGCGGAATTTCCGCTGCCTGGTGGGGGAGATCGACATCATCGCCCGCGACGGCAATACCCTGGTCTTCGTGGAAGTGAAGACGCGCACGCAGGATGACCCGATGCCCGAAGACCAGGTACACGCAAGCAAGCAGCACCAGAACACCAAGGCGGCCAAGCTCTTTTTGGGCCGCTATGGAATGCCGCAGCCGCCGGCGCGCTTTGACGTGGTGGCGATTGTCTGGCCGCAGGGAAGAGAGCCGCAGATTCGACACACCCGCGACGCATTTAACGCGACGTTCTAGCGCTGCCTTGAGTGACTCCTACGATGCGAGCGCCCGATGATCGACACGCACTGCCATCTGACTGATCCGCGATTGGGCGAGCAACTCGATGATGTGCTGGAACGGGCAGAGGCGGCCGGGGTGACGCGCATGATCACGGTGGGAACGGAACTGGAGGATGACCGCGCGGCGATATCACTCTGCCGCACCCGCCTAAATCTGCGCTGCGCCGTCGGGATTCATCCCAATTACACCCAGCACGTGCAGGTTGCGGATGTCGAGCAGTTGTGCGCCTTGCAGGATGAGCCTTCCGTCGTCGCCCTGGGCGAGATGGGGCTTGATTACCATCACCAGTTCGCCGATCGCAAGCATCAGGCTTCCATCTTCCAGGCGCAGCTTCATCTGGCCCAGGAAGTGGGCAAGCCGGTGGTGATTCATTGCCGCGAGGCGGTGGAAGACTGCCTGGCGATCATGGCCGCCTTCCCCAACGTGCCCGCCGATTTTCACTGCTTTACCGGAACGGCCGATGAGGCCCGGCGCATTCTGGATCGCGGGTATTTCATCGGATACACCGGGGTGGTGACGTTCAAGAACACAGCAAGCGTGCGCGAAGCCGTGAAGCTGACGCCGATGGATCGGCTGCTGGTGGAGACCGATGCGCCTTATCTCTCGCCCGAGCCGTATCGCAAGCAGAAGGTGAATGAACCGGCGCTGGTGGTGTACACCGCCGCGGAAGTGGCGCGGCTAAAGGGAGTGACGGTGGAGGAAATCGATCGGGTGACGACCGAGAACGCGCTGCGCTTCTTCCGATGGAATGGATAGTTCAAACGCAGCCTGCCCCGCTCAGGCCTGCATGCTCATCGACGCTTCCATGCGCTCGCTGGGAGCGGGAAGATTCAGCTTATTGGCCGCCGCCCCGGCCTTGGTCTTCCCCAGTTCAGCCAGCAGCAGCGCCCACGTCTCCCGCTGATATTTGAGGATGCCCAGAGCTTCCTCCAGCGATTCCATCTTGTGGTCGATGTTCGCTTCGATCAGCTTCTTATACGCGTAGGTGTACAGCGCGGCGAGCTTCCCGCACAGCTCCGGATAGACGTCGTGCTTCAGCGTGCACGACATCTCCGCGATGATTTTCTGCACCCGCGAGATGAGGTTGTAAGTCTCTTCGTAATTTTTCTGCTGCAGCGCTATCTTCGCCTGCTCGCCAAAGCGGATGGCGCCGTCGTACAGCATGAGCTGAAGCTGCTCGGGCGTGGCCGTCAGCACCTTGGTGCGAAGATATTGCTGTGCGCCCTGGGAGTTCATGTTGCTTCCGCCTGCTCTGCTCTTTATCGGCTCAATCGCGGCGGGGTATTCAACTTCTTGCTGCGTGAAATGCCTGGGTATGCGCAATTCTTGCGTCATTTCTTCGAGGACGACGCCGAGGCATTCAGATTAGTCGTCAGCGATCCCAGCGCCGCCTGCTGCGACTGCAGCGTCGAAAGCACCGATTCCATGTTGGAAAATTGCTGTTCCAGACGCGTGCGCTTCGTATCCAACAGCTTGTTGAGCGAATCGATGCGGTCCTGAAAATCCTTGTTCTTGTTGTCGATGGTCTGCGCCTGCCGCGCGATCACGCCATCCACCGGATCGGTCACCCGATTGAGCTTATTGGACATCACCGTGGCCAATCCGTTGTCCGCCAACGTGAACAATTTCTGCACCGCATCGGGATCGGTGGCGTAGGCGGCGCGAAACTTGTCCTCGTCAAAGGTGATTTTCGCGCCGTCGCCCAGGGTAATGCCCACGTCGGCAAGGATGCGATAGCGCCCAGCGCCGCTCACGACGCCCGAGAGCGCCGCATACATGTCATCCTGCACCGTCTGTACGGCATCGTCACCGAGCAGTGGGCCACCCTTCTGCGTGTCGGGATCGAATTTCGTCAGATCCTTGATCTTGTCGCTGATGCTGTTGAAGCCGTCGGTGAATGCCTTCACCTGGGTCACGGCGTTGTCGGCGTTGCGGGTGACGTTGACGGTGACCGGCCTGGAGCTGACCCCGTGCAGGCTGACGTTGACGCCCGGAATGATCCCACTGAGCTCGTTGGAACTGCCGGTGATCAGCAGCGGCTCGGCCGCCCCGCTGCCGCCCAGAAAGACCGCGGCATCCTGCGCCTCCACCAGATTGCGGGTTTGCAGCTTGGTCGATCCCGCGTCGAAAACCACCCGGCCTTCGCGCCCGGTGTTCTTGGCGGTAAGCGAAAGCCGGAAGGGCGACTGCGCCGTCCCGTCATTGATGATCGTGCCTTGCACGCCGAAATTCAGGGTGTTGATCTTGGTCTGGATGCTCGCCAGCGTGTCGGTGGCGGTAATCACCAGGCTTTTTTCATAAGAGCCGTCGATCGTGGTGGTAGTGGCGACGCCGGCCAGATTCAGGTCGGCCGCCGTAGTGCTGCCATCGTCGGCCACGGTCAATTTCTGACTGCCGCCGGCAGTATCGGTGAGAAGGATGCCGTCGCCGTTCGCGTTGATCGACGCGGTGATGCCGGCGTTCTTGGCGTTGATCGCGTTGATGATATCGCCGACGTTCTTGCTGCCGGCCAGGTCGACGCTGGCGGCGGCGCCGGCGGAGTTGGTCAGCTTGATCTTTCCCAGGCCGACGCCCTTGCCGCCGTTGAGGGTCGAGAGCAGCGAGTTCTCGGTCACCCACTGCCGCTGCAGATTCGCACCCTGCGCCGCGGGAATGCTGGAGTCAAACGTGCCGGACAGCCCCAGATCGGCCGCGCTGGTGCCGCTTACATCCGCGATGGTCAGGTTGCCCGTCCCGCCGCTGATGTCGCTGATTTGGATGCCGTTGCCCGATGCCTTGAGCGAGGCGACGACCCTGATGCCCGGCACTTTGTTGATCTTGTCGAGAATATCCTGAACGGTCTGCGCGCCCGACAGGTCGATCGGCGTCGTCACGCCCGCGCGATCGGTGATCGAAATGGTGCCTGGCGCGGCCAGGCCCGCGCCGCCCTTGAGCGACGAAAGCAGCACCGTATTCAACCCCGCGCTCAGCCGCGAACCGTTGATGATATTGCCCGCCGGCGCATTCTCCAGTCCCAGGTCCTTGCCCGCCTTAGAGCCGATGTCGGTGACCGTCAGCGTCCCGCCGCCGCTGGTTGCATCAGTAAGCTTGAGGCTCTTCCCGTCCGTGGCGAGGGCCGCCACCACCTTTCCCCCGCCCGCGGTATTGATCGCGTCAATCGCATCGCCAAGGGTATTTGATAACGCAAGGTTGATCCGGACCACCGTTCCATCGGCGGTGGTGATCGAAAAATCATCCCCGCTGGCGGCGTGGCGGACGCCCCGGCCATCGTTCAGCATTTCCAGCGAAGTGGCGCGGGAAAGATAGTTGATGGATGTGCCGCTCAGCGTATTGCCCGCCACGTCTTGCGCGATACCCAGATCCCTGGCGGCGCTGCCGTCGGCCAGATCCTGCACCACCAGATCGCCCGCCGTCTTGCCGGTCAGGTCGGTCAGAATCAATCCATCCGGCCCGGCCGAGGCGTGAACGTTGACGTCCAGCGTGGTGTTGATTTTCTTGATGACATCATCGAGCGTCACCGCGGCGGTGATGTCGATGACGGCGGAACTGCCGGCGCGATCGGTGATGCGGAACGCCCCCCGGCGGACGCCCTGGTTGCCGTTGAGCTGCGCCAGCGGCGTCTGGGTGCTCACCTCGCCGCCCCCTTCCTCGATGGTAATGGTGCCGGCGCCAACCGGTGCCCGGTCATAGGTGGCAAATCCGGTGCTGACCGATTGCTGGCTGGTCACCAGCCGGGCGACCTGGAATTCATACGAACCCGGCGCAGCCCCCTTGGTGGCCGTGGCGGTGATGACGTTCTCATCGCTGCTGTTGGCGATGGCGTTTTGAAAGGTGGAGGGCTTTTTCAGCAGGTCGGCCGCGGTCTTCAGTCCGTTGACCCCGGTCCCCAGATCGGTGAACGCCGCCTTGCGCTGGTTGGCCGCGTCGATGCGGGTTTTGAGCAGGTCCACCGGGCGCCGCTCGAGGGCCATGAGCTGATCGATGATATCCTTGGAATTGATACCGCTGACCAGACCGATGCCAGTTGTGATGCGTCCCATGGTGTTTTGAATCTCGCGGAATTGCTCACCGCAGGTGCCCGCGATTCATTCCTGGCAGCGCCCGCGATACAGCGGCGTGTCGTCCTTCTGCACCGGCGGGCTGTCGTGGGCGACGGAAGAAAGGTCCTCGGCGATCCGGTCCAGCGGGCGCTTCATCAAGCATTCCAGCGCCCACAGCGCCAGAAAATGCTCGTGCGCCTTGTGAACCGCCTTCAATCGTTGTGCCGTCGACGCAATCTCGCGCATAGCTGAAGCTCCCGATGACCTACCATGGTTATCGGAACCGGCAGGGGAGTGGCATAAAAGAAAAAATCGGACCCAAATGGGAAAGATGCAGATTCACCGCAGAGCCGCAAAGAGCGCAGAGAATAAAGAAGAAAATTAGCCACAGATAAACACAGATGGACACAGATGAAGAAGCAAAAGAGATAACGTTTCGCGCCTTGGCGTGACCTTGTTATTTGTGTTGATCTGTGCCCCATCCGTGGCAAAAATCTTCTCTGCGGCCTCTGCGTCTCTGCGGTGAATAATTCTTCCTCTCACGTCCGCACGTGCCCCTCCCCGGTCACGATCCACTTGTACGTCGTCAGATCCGCCGCCCCCATCGGCCCGCGGGCGTGCAGCTTGTCCGTGCTGATGCCGATCTCCGCCCCCAGCCCATATTCCCCGCCATCGGCAAACCGCGTGCTGGCATTCACCATCACGCTGGCCGTGTCCACCTTCTTGATGAACTGATCGATCGACCGCGCATTGGAGCTGATGATCGCATCGGTGTGCCGGCTGCCGTAGCGGTTGATGTGCTCCACCGCCGCATCCAGCGAATCCACCACCTTCACCGCGATGATGTACGCCAGGTATTCCGTCGGCCAATCCAACTCCACCGCCTCCTTCGCCTGCGGATACAGCGCCCGCGTCCGCTCATCTCCCCGAATCTCCACCCCCTTCTTCGCCAGCGCCGCACACACCCGCGGCAGCAGGGTTTCCGCCGCATCCTTGTGAAACAGCAGCTTCTCCACCGCGTTGCAAACCGCCCCGCCGGGATAACTCGTCTTGGCGTTGACGCAAATCTCCTCCACCTCCCCGGCCATCCCCTGCGTCTCGGCATCAACATAAATGTGACAGTTCCCCGTGAAATGCTTCAACACCGGAATCGTCGAATCCTTGACCACCGCCCGGATCAGACTCTCCCCCCCGCGCGGAATCACCAGGTCGATGTACTGGTCCAGCTTCAGCAGCGGCGGCACCAGCGCCCGGTCGGTAGACTCAATCAACTGCACCGCCGCCGGCGGAATGCCAGACCCCGCCAGCGCCTCGCCAATCGCGCCCGCGATCGCCCGGTTGGAAGCAAACGCCTCCTTCCCCCCGCGCAAAATCACCGCGTTGCCGCTCTTGAGGCACAGCGCCGCCGCGTCGCTGGTGACGTTCGGCCGGCTCTCATAAAAAAACAGCACGACCCCGATCGGCACCCGAATCTTCTGAATCCGCAGCCCGTTGGGCCGGACATATCCCTCGATCACCTGCCCGACCGGATCCACCTGCTCGGCGATCTCCTCCACCCCCCGCGCCATCGCCTCCACCTTCTTCTCGCTCAACTTCAACCGCTCCACCAGCGGCTGCGCCAGCCCCCCCTGCTCCCCCTCCTTCGCCGCCGCGATATCAGCCGCGTTGGCCTCCAATATCTTCCCCTTGTTCGCCCGCAGCGCCGCCGCGATGCGCTTGAGCGCCGCGATCTTCACCCCCCCCGACACCGCCGCCAGCTCATGCCCCGCCGCCCGCGCCGCCATCGCCACCGATTCCACATAGTGCTGAGAGTTTTGCATACTGCCCTATTGTAGCCATTTGCCACGAATGATCCTCTGCCCGCCGATTCGAGAAACAGCAACGAGTGCGGGACAGGTTCGACGGCCGCATCTTGATCTGGTGGGGCGGACATTCCTGTCGGCCATGGCCCGATGAGCGGGGTGTAACTCTTGTTTGTGGCGGCCCCACCTTTTACCCCCTCTCCCGGTACTCC
>DAIOHQ010000185.1:0-10088 GCA_036744635.1 Tepidisphaeraceae bacterium
GGGGTGGGGCTGGGGCGGGAGATTGCCCTGGCGTGCGCGGAGGCCGGGGCGTTTGTCGGGATTCACTTTCATCGCAGCGAGAAGGAGGCGGGCGAGGTTTTGACGCTGGTGCGGCAGCGCGGCGGCGATGGGATGGTGTTTCGGGCGGACCTGTCGAAAGAGCAGGAATGCAACGCGCTGGTGGATGAATTCGCGGCGCGGGCGAAGCGGCTGGATATTCTGGTGAACAACGCAGGCGCGCTGATTGGCCGGGAGAAGATTGAAACGTGCCCGCTGGAGGTGTGGGAAAAGACGCTGGCGGTGAATTTGACCAGCGCGTTTCTGGTCACCAAGCGGGCGATTCCTGATCTTCGCCAGACCGGCAGCGGGCGGATCGTGAACATCGTGTCGGCGTCGATGGAGAGCGGCGGGACGTTCGGAGCGGGGGCGTATGCGGCGGCCAAGGGAGCGCTGCACATCTTCACCCGCACGCTGGCCAGGGAGTACGGGCCGGAAATTCGGGCGAATTCCGTGTGCCCGGGCGTGATCGAAACGCAGCACCACGACGCCACGCCTCCCGAGCGGCTGGCCGGCTATCGGGCGGCGACGCCGCTGAAACGGAATGGGCGGGCCCGGGAGGTGGCGCTGGCGGTGGTGTATCTGGTCAGCGAGGCCAGCTCGTTTACCAGCGGCGCCCTGCTGGATGTCAACGGCGGGCGCGTGGTGCGATAATGTCAGAGACAGATTGCTGAACGGGAGCGCGCGATGAACCATCGGAAATTTGGACGCACCGGGTGGCAGGTGAGCGAGATCGGGTATGGGATGTGGGGCATGGCGGGGTGGACGGGCTCGGATGATGCCGAATCGGCACGCGCGCTGCAGTTGGCCGTGGACATGGGGTGCAATTTCTTCGATACCGCGTGGGGATATGGCGGCGGGCGGAGTGAAGGGTTTTTGGGGAACCTGGTGCGGGCCAATCCCGGCAAGAAGCTCTATACGGCCACGAAGATTCCCCCGAAAAACATGGCATGGCCAAGCCGGCGGCAATTTACGTTGGACGATTGTTTCCCGCCGGACCACATTGAAAAATATGTTCACAGCAGCTTGGGCAATGCGGGGCTGCAGAGCTTCGACCTGATGCAGTTTCATACGTGGGAGGATTCATGGGTCACTGATGACCGCTGGGCGAAGAAGCTGGAAGCGCTGCGCGGCCAGGGATTGATCGGCGCGGTGGGGATCAGCATCAACCGCTGGGAACCGTGGAACGGAGTGCAGGCGGTGAAGAGCGGTTTGATCGACGCGGTGCAGGTGATTTACAACATCTTCGACCAGAATCCGGAAGATGAACTATTCCCGGCCTGCGTGGACAAGGATGTGGCCGTGATCGCACGGGTTCCGTTTGACGAAGGAACGCTGACCGGAACGCTGACCACGGAGAGCAAATGGCCCCAGGGGGACTGGCGCAACAGCTATTTTGTGCCGGAGAATCTCAATGCCAGCGTTGGGCGCGCCGATGCGATCAAGCCATTGGTTCCGGCGGGCATGACCATGGCTGAGATGGCGCTGCGGTTCATCCTCAATGAGGCGGCCGTCAGCACGATCATTCCGGGGATGCGCAAGCTGAACCACGTGAAAGCAAATATCAGCGTGGGCAATGCCGGTCCCTTGCCGGCCGAGCTGCACGCCCGCCTGCGAAATCATCGCTGGGACCGGCAGCCGACGCAGTGGTCACATTAGACGAACATGAACGCGACGGCGCGCAAAAAAAGGATGGGCGGTGAGGTCCATCCTTCTTGTGCGTGGGTTATCCAGCGCAAATCATGGGGGAATCTGGCGGGGCCAGTCCCAGAGTTTGCTGTCCATCGCCTCAGTGAGCGTCAGCGGCGCCACGTGCTTGTCGGCGAAGAGATAGTTGGTCTTCATGTTGTGGCGGCGGGCGGTTTGATAGGTGGTTTCCACGTCGGCGGCATATGCCACATTGGTCGGACGGCCAAGGTCCATTCCCTCCATGAGGCCGAAGTAGGTAGCCAAGTTGCGATCGCCCATAATGATGATGAAAGGGTATCTGGCGGGAATTCTTACCGGGATCGTATAGCCGGCTCCGCCATAGTTGTACCAGTAGTTGATCAACGCCAAATTGTAGCCATATCCCCGGAAGGTGCGGTTGGCGGGGGCATCGGAGTCGGATCTGGACATTTGATAATTCGTGGCGGCCGGGCATGTGAAAACCGGACTTCCCAGGATCCACCGGGAATATCCCGGCGGCGGACTGCCCGGCCCGGATTGCGGACCGGTCGGAGTCGTCTCGGAGATCGTAATCACTTTGCTCAGATAGGGCTGGAGCTTTTCATCCCAACACCAGTTGTTGTCCCAGGACCAACTGTACCAGTCGGTGCCGTTGGGGCAGAGACCGTTGTTGGCCTGCTGATACATCGTCAGAGCGATGCCGATTTGCCGCAGATTGGACATGCAGGCAAGGTCTTTGGCGGCCTTGCGCGCCTTGTTCAGGCTGGGCAGAAGCACGGAAATCAGCAAGGCGATGATCGCTATCACCACCAGCAACTCAACGAGGGTAAAGCCACGTCTCCGTTTCATATGTCACCAAGCTAAGAAAATGACCGCGAATCAGACAGGAACTGCCATCCGCAATGGACTGGCCTCCAGAGAATGATAATATCCCAACACGCCGAAATATTGCAACTAAAAAGCTGCCGGTGGATCAATTACGCGGCGCTGTACAGGGTGGTTCGGTTGCTGTACCAATTCCTGATATGAACATCAGCTTTACGCCGGGGGCGATTACCGTCGATGGCAGGCCCGCGTTGATCTTTGCCGGGGCGGTGCATTACCCGCGGTCTACGCCGGAAATGTGGCGGGAGACCTTTCGGCGCAGCAAGGAATTGGGGATCAACACCATCGAGACCTATGTGTTCTGGAACCTGCACGAGCGCGAGCGGGGCATCTTCGATTTTTCCGGGCGGCTGGATCTGATGCGGTTCTGCCGGACAGCGCAGGAGGAGGGGATGTACGTGATTCTGCGCATCGGCCCGTACGTGTGCGCGGAGACGAATTATGGGGGATTCCCGGCCTGGCTGCGCGATCTGCCGGGAATGCAGATGCGCACCAACAACGAGCCATTTAAGCGCGAGATGGCGGGGTGGATGCGGCTGCTGTGCGATTATTTGAAGCCGATGCTCGCGCCGGCCGGGGGGCCGATCATCCTTACGCAGATCGAGAACGAGTACAACAACGTGGCCAAGAACTATGGGGAAGAGGGGAAGAAATATCTGCAATGGTGCGTGGAACTGGGCCATTCGCTGAACCTGGGGATTCCGTGGGTGATGTGCTATGGGGCATCGGAGGGGGCGATCGAGACGATCAACGCATTTTACGGGCACCTGCACATCGAGGAGCACTTTGCGAACCATCCCGATCAGCCGGCGCTTTGGACCGAGGCCTATCCGGGCTGGTACAACACCTGGGGGTATCCGCACCACATCCGCAAGCTGCCGGATCTGATGTATGGCGTGGCGAGGTTTTTTGCGGCCGGCGGGACGGGGATCAACTATTACATGTGGCACGGCGGGACCAATTTCGGGCGGGAGACGATGTATCTGCAGACCACCAGCTATGACCTGGACAGCCCGCTGGATGATTTTGGATTGCCGACTACCAAGGCGAAGCACCTGGCCAAGCTGCACCGGATTCTGGCGGAGCACAGCGAGGATTTGCTGGCGCATCCGCGGCCGGCGGCGCAAGCGGTCGGGGAGAAGCAGCGGATGTACACGCTGGGGAGACTGACGTTTTTGTGCAATGACGATGAGCAGGCGCCGGCCAGTTTCCAGCATGATGGCAAGAAGCACACGCTGGCGGCGCGGACGGTTTTGATCGTGAAGAATGGCAAGGTGCTGCTGGACACATCCAAGCTGGATGCGGGGCTGGAAGTGAGGCGGTCGTATCAGCCGGTGGACGTGGATTTGGCGAAGTTTGGGTCGTGGCACGAGCCGATGCCGCAGGATTGGCCGGAGCAGATGGCGGAGGATGAGGTGGTGGCGGATGAGCCGGTGGAGCAGCTTTTGATCACGCGGGATCGGAGCGACTATTGCTGGTATTCAACCAAGATACGCAGCGACGGCGGGCGGGCGACACTGACGTTGGATAAGGCGGCGGATGTGGTCTACGTGTTTGTGAATGGGAAGCTGGCGGCGTCGACGAAGCTGCCGCTGCTGGAAAACCGGGAGCTGGACAAGGATGACTTCAAGCAGGAGTTCGAGCTGAAGTTGAAGAAGGGGAAGCACCGGCTGTCGATTTTGTGCGCCGCCCTGGGGCTGATCAAGGGGGACTGGATGCTGGGGCAGCACAACATGGTGGAGGAGAAAAAGGGGATTTTCGGCAGGGTGTTTCTGAACCATCAGCCGCTGAAGGGGCCGTGGCATATGCAGGGGGGATTGGTCGGAGAGCGCGGGGCGATTTTTGGAGATGGCGGGGAGCTGGTGAATTGGAAGGCGGGCAAGGCCCAGGCGGGCAGGCCGCTGCGGTGGTATCGGGCGACGTTTGCCCGGCCGGATGGGAACGATCCGGTCGCGGTCGATCTGCAGGGGATGAACAAGGGGCTGGCGTACCTGAACGGGCAGTGCATCGGTCGCTATTGGCTGATCATCGGCGCGGGACACAGCCAGATGCACTTTCTGCGGCAGGCGATCGGCGAGGACCGGGTCGGCCAGCCGAGCCAGCGGTATTATCATTTGCCCGCGGAGTGGCTGAAGGACCGGAATACGCTGGTGCTGTTTGAAGAAGCGGGAGGAGATCCGGCGAGGGTGAGGATATGTAGGTGGAGGTGAAGGTGGGCGCATGATAGAATCGTGTGAAGGTGATTCTGATGACACTGACGGAACATGGAAGGATTGAGCGCGGCGCGATTGTGCTGTCAAAAGCGCTTCCGTTGCCGGAGGGAACTGAGGTGACGGTGCATATCGAGGCGCCGGCAGCACAACCGGATTCGACGCCCGCGGCCGACATTTCATCGTTGCCCTTCGTCGGCATGTGGGCCGACCGGGAAGACATGGCCGACAGTGCGGAATGGGTTCGCAAGGAGCGCGAGCAATGGCAACTGCGAACCAACCGGCGGGATTGACGGACACGGATATTCTCATTGACGTGGCGCGAAGGGTGCCAGAAGCGATGCAATATTTCAGCGCAGCACAGGCAATAGCTCAAGTCCAGATCAGCATCATTTCTGCGATGGAGTTGGTAACCGGTTGCCGAAGCAAGATTGAACTCGCGGGGGTTCAGCAGTTCCTAGCTACGGTATCAGTTATTCCGATCACCGAAAACATTTCCCGCACTGCTTTTCGATTGATGGTGACGTATCGGCTGAGCCACGGCCTGCTGTTGCCAGATGCGTTGATCGCCGCCACGGCATGCGAGAAGAATCTGGTCTTGCGAACAAAGAACGAAAAGCATTTTGGGATGATTCCGGCGCTGGTTTTGGAGCGACCGTATTGATCCACAAGCGCAGTTGACGGCATGTGGACACCGTGGGGAGGGTCTGATAACTCGGGGATGCGGGGAGGGGTGGCTGGCGTCAGGCGAGGGGGGAGAGGGTCTTGCGGTGGCGCGGGATGAGTCAGTTGGCGGCCGGCCGCGCCAGGTGCCGCGACAAGTTATCCACACGCAATGTCCGATAATGTCGCGTGTAACTTCTGGCGGGAAATAGACTTGTTTTTCTCATGCAGAAGTTATCCACATTGCGCCAGGCATCATCACTATGACTACTGTATGTAAAGTTCTAATAAGATAGGAATACGTGTAGAGTAGCAGACCTGTTGGAAACTCGGTCGAAGGCCACGAATCGGAAAGGCACGTGCGATGAAAGTGATTTGCAATCGAGGGGCTTTGCTGGAGGCGCTGACGGTGACGGGGAATGTGGTGGCCAGCCGCACGCCCAAGCCCATACTGCTCTGCGTGAAGCTGACGGCGGCGGACGATCGGCTGACGCTGGCCGCGACCGATCTGGAAGTGGCGATTCGCTACAGCGATGCCCAGGTGCAAATCGAGCAGCCGGGCGAGACGCTGGTGCCGGCGGATAAGCTGCGCGACATCGTGCGCGAGAGTCTGGACGATACGCTGTCGATCGAAGTGAGCGGGGATACGGCCAGCATTCGCGGGCAGGATGCGCATTTTAAGATTTTCACGCAGAAGGCGGCCGACTTTCCGCCGGTGCCGGACTTCGAGGGCGAGGCGCAGTTTGAGATCGCCGGCGGGCATCTCAAGCAGCTCATCGGGCAGACGCTGTTCGCGGTCGCCAAGGAGAGCACGCGCTATGCATTCAACGGCGTGCTGCTGAACGCCAAGCAGAAGAAGGTGAATCTGGTCAGCACGGACGGGCGGCGGCTGGCGATGGCCAAGGGGGATCTGGTCAGCGCCAATAATCTGCCCAAGGATGGAGCGACGGCGATCATCCCGGCCAAGGCGCTGACGCTGGTGGACAAGCTGATCGATGACCCGGAAGAGGCGGTGGGTTTTCAGGTGCGGGAGAACCAGGTGATCTTCCATACCTCCAGCGCGACGTTGACCAGCAACCTGGTGGAAGGGCAGTTCCCGCCGTACGAGGATGTGATCCCGAAGGATGCGGACAAAATAATGACGGCCGGGACGGCGGACTTTCTCAGCGCGATCCGGCGGGCGGCGCTGCTGACCACCGAGGAGAGCAAAGGCGTGCGGATGGCGTTCAGCAAGAAGGGCGTGGTGCTGACCAGCCGCAGTCCGGAGTCGGGCGAGGCTACGATCAATTTCCCGTGCAAGTATGAGGGCGCTGATATTGAGATGGGATTCAATCCGAGCTTCCTGGTCGAGGCGCTGCGGGTGGTGGACAGCGATGAGATTTCGCTGGAGCTGAGCGCGCCCAATCGGCCGGGATTGCTGAAGAGCGGGGCGAATTTTCTGTATGTGATCATGCCGGTGAATTTGCAGTGACCGCGAGGGATGGGGCGCCTGCGCGGCGCGAGGTGTGGGCGATTGTTAGCGTGGCGGTGGCGCTGCGGGTGGCGGTGTTTTGTTGCGTGGTGCTGGGGTGGCAGGTTTCGGTGCGGGAGTACGCCAGCAAGGGCGATGGGGAAAGTTACCTGGCGATGGCGGGGGCGATGGGTGGAGAGCGGGGGTATGGGGAGCTGAAAGAGTACGACCGGCGGGTGTTTCCGGGATATCCGGCAATCATTGCGGCGGTTCATCGGGGCGGGATGCCGCTGGAATGGGCGGCGCTGATCATCACCTGGATTTCGGCGGGGGTGGCCGCGGGAGTGGGGGCGCTGGTGTTTAGCGAGCGGCGGGTGGGATGGGGGATGACGATTCTGATCCCGCATTTTCTGATCAACTCCTCGATGGCGATGAGCGAGGGGCCACTGCTGGCGCTGACGGTGTGCGGGTTGTGGGCGGGGATGAACGCGGCGAAGTCCGGGGAAAAAGCTGGCTGGCTTATGCTGGTGCTGGCGGGCGTGTTGCTGGGATGCGCCGGGTTGGTGCGGCCGATGGCGTGCTTTGCGGTGGCGGGATTGGTGCTGTGGGGGTGGCGAAAGGGGATGGGGCCGCGGGTTTGGATCGCACCATTGGCGGCGGCGGCGGTTGTGTTGGCGGGCGTGGCGGCGATGCACTGCTGGACGGGGGATGCGCTGCAGGGCGTGCGGGTTTATCGGGATAATGCGGGGGCGTACGCGGGGCACATGCTGCAGTGGCCGATGCATGCGCTGCTGGCCACGCCATTCCATGAACAGGTTGGCTGGGGAAAACTGGTGCATATCTGGGCGCATGTGGTGGCGGCATTGGGCGCGTGCGGGGCGCTTGTGGTTCAATGGGCGCGGCGGCGGAAAGAAGCTGATCCGCTGGTGGCGTTGGCGCTGCCCTGGCTGGCCGGCAATACGCTGTTCGAGTTGTGCGTCGGGAGCCCGTGGGGATTTCGGCATTTTCCGCGGTTCATGCTGCCGGCATTACCGGCATTCCTGTGGGCCGGCAGATCTGTGCTGGTGCGGCGCTGGGTGTGGATTGGAATCGGCGCGGCGTTGGTGGTTGTGGCGGTGTTTGGTGTGAAGGCATCGCCGTAGCGGCGGTAGGACAGGCAGGAATGTCTGCCCCACCAAATCACGATGGAGGGGTAGCAGGTTCGGAGGCGCGAAGAGTATCGAACGCGCCTGGGCACGGGTTGGAAACCCGTGCTACGGGGGAGCGGCGGGCGCATCGGATGTTTGATAGGATGGAGCGGTCATGGGAAGGGCGCAGCAACATTCTGAATTTGAGCAGTTTGCCCGGACGCAGCGGGTGAAGCGGTCGCCGCCGCCGGCGACTGCCAGTTTGCGCGAGGAGTTGATCGGGTTTTTCAAGCAGTCGGTGGAGAAGCGGCAGACGAAGATCGGGGTGATCGGGGAGTGCTGGCAGAAGCTGGTGCCGGAAATGTTCTGCGAGCACTGCGCCCTGGAAAGTTTTTCCCGCGGCACGCTGACGGTGATCGTGGACAGCGCATCGCACCTGTACGAGCTCAAGCAGCTCTTGCTGGCCGGTCTGCAGAAACAGATTTTGTGCGCCTGCAAGTCGACGGGGCTGCGCAAGATCGCGCTGAAGCGCGGGCAGTGGTATCAGGGTTCGGAAGCGAATCGCAAGCTGCGGTTTCCGTAGAGTGTTAGGCGACAGCGGAGGCGGCAAAGCCCGTGTGCCGGGAGATGCTATGAACGATGTAATGCGCGAAGTGCTTGGCGAGCTTGGGCTGGTTGATCGGAATTGGCAAGAATCGAGCTACTGCCCGGGTGTGTTGGAGGCGACGATCCCGGGCGGCGAGCCAGCGATCGAGACTTGGGCGGCGTTGCGCGACCGCTATGGTGAGACCGGCTATTGGCCAATTCTCCGCGGCGAGATACTGCGGAGCGAATCGCCTAAGATCGCCGATGCGCCCTCGCCGCCGCCGATTGATGTCGAAGCCGTGCTGGCGCGCGTGCCGCGTGGGACGGTGGCGGAGGTGCTAGATGCGTATAGGGCAAGGGAATGGGAGGCTATTAACGAGGGGCTGCGGTTAATGAATGAGAAGTTGCGATCCCAAGGACGACCGGAGCTGCCTGTTTATAACCATGAGCTAGTCGCCACCGAGGAAGATAATGAGCACGAAGACGAGTCCTGCGAGCCATGGCCGCAAGAGCCGATGTCGGGCGGAGCGCTGCAACTGACTGGCGTTTTCGATTTACGGATGCGAACGCCGCTGGGGGCGTGTGGCATCGCACTTGTATCTGCACGACACCCAGCACACGCGCCGGCACATCTGGGGTTTGGCGGCTGGAATGAGGTGCCGCGAGATGAGGTGCTGGTCGCGATTTTTCTCGATTGGAATCGCCGGTTCGGCGCTGTGCCCGCGGTCATTACTCATGATGTCGTTGAGTTCTCTGTTGACCGTCCGCCGCAGACGGAAATGGCTGCCATGGCGCTGGCGCGCGAACATTCCAAGCTGTGCAGTGACATCGTAAGCCAAGGAGTCGGATCCATACTGCATCTCGGAATGATCCTCTGGCAATCACCGCAGTGGTATTTCTGGTGGGATTAGACAATGTCCGAGAGGCAAGAAGAACTCCTGCTGCGGGATGGGCTGTACGCGCGGCTGGTGTGGCAACAGTTTATCGCGCAGGAGGCGCATTGCAGACATGACAGCTTTGGCAATGCAGCCGTTTTTCGTTCTCGCACGACGATGCCGGATTTCCTATACTGCCGCATATGGCCAAGCGAAACCAGACACCGCCCAAGAGTTTTGAAGAGGCGCTGCAGGAGCTCGAGCGGATTCTTGGGGAGATCGAGTCCGGCGAGATCGGGCTGGAGGAGAACCTGCTGAAGTATGAGCGCGGGACGTTTCTGATTCAGCATTGCCGCAACGTGCTGAGCCAGGCCGAAAAGCAGATCGAGCTGATCTCCAAGGCTCCCGATGGCGGAATCGAATCGGCGCCGCTGCCGGAAGAGCCTGCATAAGGCGTTGCAGTAGATGCAGGGTCCGCTTCAGCGGACGGGATTTTGCTGACTCGCGAACACAGCGTCCGCTGAACACGATTGCGCGCCAGGGTGTTTCAAATTCGCGCTATCTCCTG
>DAIOHQ010000186.1:0-10035 GCA_036744635.1 Tepidisphaeraceae bacterium
CAAGAATGTCTGTCCCACCAAATCAAGGCAAAGCCGCCTGAAGTGTCACTCACCCAGGGCGCGCCGGGCATAGGCTTGGGCGGTTTGCAGCGCCTCGGAGATCTTCGATGGATCCTTTCCCCCCGCCTGCGCCATCTGCGGCCGGCCGCCGCCGCCGCCGCCGGCGACCTTGGCGGTCTCGCGCACCCAGTCGCCGGCCTTGAGGCCTCTGGCGATCAGATCGTCGCTGACGGCGGCGACGAAGGTGACTTTGCCGTCGCCGCCGCTGGCCAGCATGATGCCGTGGCTGGGGGCCTTCTTTTTCAGCGAATCCATGGCCGAGCGAAGCTGGTCATCGCTGGCGCTGGGGATTTCGCCGACGATCAGCTTTCCGCCGGCGAGATCGACAGACTTGGCGAGTAGATTGGCCGCGGCGCTGACGGCATCCGCTGCGGCCGCGCCGGCGGGCGGCGACTTGTTGGTTTTCTCCCACGCTTTCTGTTTCGCCTGCAGCTTGGCGATTGCCGCCTGCGCCCGGCGCTTGGCCCGCAGCGGGATCGCTGCCTGGCCGAGGTGCTTCTGCAACCCGGCGATGGCGGCGGGGAGCGCTGGTTCGGCGAGGGCTTCCGCCGCCGCCAGCGCCGCATCGAGCTGGGCCGCCTGCTTCTGGGCTTGCCGCGCGGCATCGCCGGTGAGCGCGATCAGCCTGCGAATGCCCTTGCTGACCGACTCTTCACCGGTGATGACGAACCCGCCAGCTTCGGCGGAACTGCGCAGGTGGGTGCCGCCGCAGAACTCGATGGAATATTCCCGCCACTTCGGATTGGCGGGGTCTTTGAGCAATTCAGACACCGGGGCGCCGATGCTGACGATGCGCACCATCGGCGGATATTTTTCGCCGAAGACGGCGCGCAGGCCGTGGATTTTCAGCGCCTGCTCCTGCGGCGCGACCTCGGCATAGACCGGCAGCGTCTTCTCGATGCCCTGGTTTACCAGCGTCTCCATCCTGGCGAGTTCCTCATCGCTCATCGCCTTGCCATGGGAGAAGTCGAAGCGGAGTTTTTCCGGATCGACCAGCGAGCCTTTCTGCTGCACGTCATCGCCGAGGACTTCGCGGAGTGCCCAGTTGGCGATGTGGGTGGTGGTATGGTTCCTTTGGGTTCCAGCGCGCGAGAAAGTTTCGACAGTTGCAGTTACGGTTGTTCCTACTTTAATCGCGCCCGACATAAGCCGTCCCACGTGCAATACGTAACCGCTGATTGATCGTGTCGTCTCAACGATAAACGATGTGCCGGGGGCACCGAGAGTACCGCTATCGCCTATCTGTCCACCCATCTCGGAGTAGAAATTCGTTTTATCCAGAATGATGGCGAGAGTGTCAAACTCGCCTGCCGACACGTGTGTAGGAAACGCGACGCCCTGCCAGATCGCCATTACGGTCGCAGTGATAGGCTCAAGTTTGAATTTGGCGGAATCATCTGTTTTTTCTCGGGTAAAGTAGATCTCGAGCTCGACGAGTGCCGCAGGTGGCAAATATGTTACGGGAAAATCGCCCCCAACATCGCGAGCCGATCGCGAACGTTCCTGCGCCTCTTCCATCAGGTTTTCGTACCCTTTGATATCTACCGTCATCCCCCGCTCCTCGGCCATGATGCGGGTGAGGTCGATGGGGAAGCCGTAGGTGTCGTGGAGTTTGAAGGCGTCCTGCGCGGCGATCACTGGGGGTTTTGAAAAACGTGAGGCAACAAACTCACCGTAATTCCTCGGAATATCAATCGGGACTGGGTCGTCCGAGATGACGATTTGAGCAAAGAACGGTTCGGATGCACCGGCAAAATGCATCGACATTGATACATCCGCAGCCGGATGAAGTTCGGCGAGAGCTGCGCGAATGGCCGAGACCGCAGCATGATCAAACCAAAAAATGCCACGATCCAGCGTCCGGCCAAAGCTGAGTTCTTCATCTTTGATCGTCTCCGCGACGCGTTGCGGATTTTTCTTCAGTTCTGGAAATGCGTTTCCCATTCCCTCTACCACCACCTGGACCAACTTGTGTAAAAACGGGTCACGGAGGTCGAGCTGCTGCCGGCCGAAACGGACGGCCCGTCGCAGGATGCGGCGAAGAACATAGCCGCGGCCTTCGTTGCTAGGCGTCGCGCCATCGGTCATCGCAAACGTCAGGCAACGCACGTGATCGGCGATCACGCGGAAGGCGATGTCGTGGCGAAGCTGGGGATTGGCGGCCTCGGCGGCGGGGTCGGCTACGTTTGTGGGCGGATAAAGCCCGGCATACTTTATGCCGCTCAGCTTTGTCAGCGAGTCAAAGAACGGCACCCACAGGTCGATCGCGTAGTTGTCGCTGACATCCTGCAGCACCTGGCAGATGCGCTCGAAGCCCATGCCGGTGTCCACGTGCCGCGACGGCAGCGGCGTCAGCGAGCGGTCGGCGTTGCGGTTGTACTGGATGAAGACCAGGTTCCAGATTTCCATGACCCGCGGGTCTTCGCCGTTCACATCCTTGCCGCCGGTTTTGTCGGGCGTGCGGTCAATGTAAATTTCCGTGCAAGGCCCGCAAGGCCCGGTGTCGCCCATTTCCCAGAAATTATCCTTGCCGAAGTAGTGGATGTGATCGTCGGAAAGGCCGGCGACGCGCTTCCAAATGTCGGCGGCCTCCGTGTCGCGCGGCACGCCGTTTTTTTCATCGCCTTCGAAGCACGAGACGTGCAGCCGCGCGGGGTCGAGCTTCCAGACTTTGGTGAGCAGCTCCCACGCCATCTCGATGGCGCCCTGCTTGAAGTAGTCGCCGAAGCTCCAGTTGCCCAGCATCTCGAAGAAGGTGTGATGCCGGCGGCTGCGGCCAACATCATCCAGATCATTGTGCTTTCCGCCGGCGCGGATGCACTTCTGGGTGTTGACGGCGCGCGTGTAATCCCGCTTTTCCTGGCCCAGGAAGATCGGCTTGAACTGGTTCATCCCGGCGTTGGTGAACAGCAGCGTCGGATCATCCTGCGGCACCACCGGCGAGCTCGGCACGAACGTGTGCCCGTGCTTCGCCACGAAGAAGTCGATGAACTGCTGACGGATCTGCGCTGAAGTCATAGAACCTTTGGCCAGGGAAAAGCTCCGTATTATTTACGAAGTAGCCGCAGGCTTCAAGAAATGGAAGTTTTGAATCGCGTGAGAATCAAGTGTGGCCACGGCGATAGTGCAGGCGAGAGCAGCAATGTCTTGGGGGACCCGGAGGATTTATTCCCCAACCGAGACCACCGCCGAGCGCGCCCCGGCCAGTTCCAAATCCCACTTCTCGCCGTGCGAGTCGTTGATGACCTGCTGCAGGTCCGGCACGCTGGCCACCGGCATGCCGGCGACGGAGGTGATGATGGCTCCCTGGCTGATCCCTTGTTTCACGAACGGGCTGTGGCTGTCGATGCCGATGACGATCAGCCCTTTGGCCGGCTTTTGCGATGTGCCTGCCTCCCAATTCGCGGGCACCGGGCCAAGCAACATGCCGCGCCAGCGGAAGCGCTGGTTGGCGCGCGAGATGCTGGTTGATGGAAGCTGACGCTTGCGGAGTGTGACGTCGATGGCCAGGCGCTTGCCGTGGCGAAAAAGTTCCATCGGGGTCGGCTTGTCGATCGGCGCTGCCCCGACCAGGCGCACCAGCTCATCGCTGTCACTGACCGGCTGGCCATTCAATTTGGTCACAATGTCTCCGGCCTTCAGCTCGGCCGCCTCGGCCGGCGACACCTGTTCGACGGTCTCGACGCAGGCGCCGATCTCTTCGGTCACGCCCGCCTGCTCGCGCTGCCGCGCGGTCGGCGCGATGGTCGAGACGCCGAGATAGCCGTAGACGATCTCGCGGCCTTCGCGCAGGTCGCGCACCATCCCCTGCACCTGTGGGCCGACCGGGATCGCAAAGCCGATCCCGTTGGTGGATTTTTGCGGAAGGATCACGGCGGTGTTGATCCCCACCACCTTTCCCTCCATGTCGAACAGCGGCCCGCCGGAATTGCCGGGGTTGATCTGTGCCGTCGTCTGAATCAGGTTGGTATAGAGCCGGTGCTCATCCCGCGACAGCTTGGCCAGCGAGCGATGGGTGGCGCTGACGACGCCGACGCTCATGCACATTTCACCCGCACCGGCCAGCCCGTAGGGATTGCCCATGGCGATGGTCCAATCGCCGCGATGCACGCTGGACGGATCGGCGAATTCCACGGCCTTGAGTTTCCCGGCCGGCACTTTCAGCACGGCCAGATCGCTGCGCGGATCGGAGCCGACGACGATGGCAGGATAGACCTTGTGATCGTCGGTGGTGACCCAAAGCTGCTCGGCCTCGCCGATCACGTGCTCGTTGGTGAGGATGTAGCCGCCGGAGTCGAGCACCAGGCCGGTGCCGACGGTGCGGGTGGTGCGCTCGAGAATGGCCTGCAGTTTCTCGGCGTTCATCTCCGGGGCGCGCAGGACATCGTCGGAATCGACGGTGTTGATGGAGGCGGAAATGGCCACTACGCCGGGGGCGACGCGGGCGGCGACTTTCTCGAACTGGCGCTGCAGGCCGGCGATTTCCAGGGTGTCGCGCTCTTCAACCGCCGACACATCGCTTTCCACCTGTGCCGAGGCCGCGTTGAGCAACGGCAGATTGCTGAAGTGCAATGCGGCGGCGCCGATGGCCGCCAGCGCCAGCAGCGCAGGCAGAATGATCTTGCCTCTTTGCAGCAGAAAACGTCGTTCCATTTACAACCCCGACGCAAGTCAGCCCGAATGCCCGATCCAGCACGCGCTGGATGCCCATTCGCCGTGACGCGCATGGATCGCGCGCGGCAGCGCCAAGAGTCAAAAGCAAATGCTGGACCGAACCGCGGCACTCGATGGAGCCTCTGCCTTCCGCCGCGATTTCGTCGGCAAATGTAACGTTTTCAAAGGGAAAGTTCAAAACCGCGGTGCGGCGTCGCCAACCCGAAGCGAGCGATAACTGCGCATCAAACGGGTAATTGATGCGCCATCAATCGTAGGGGCGGGGTTTCCCCGCCCTCTTTCGTTTGCGTGAGAAAGAGGGCGGGGAGACCCCGCCCTTACGAGAACGGTTGCTGATGATTGACGGTGCTTGCCTACGCGTCCGCCATTTCCGCTTCCAGCGGGGCATCGCTGGCCCGCTTGGCCTCGATCAGCCCTTTGCTCTCCAGCACACCCTGGCGAATCTCGGCCGCCAGGTCGGGGTTGAGCTGCAGGAAGTTCTTGGCCGCCTCGCGCCCCTGGCCGAGCCGCGTCGATTTGTAGTTGTACCAGGCGCCGCTCTTCTCCACGACGTTGGCCATCGCGGCCAGGTCGAGCAGATCGCCTTCGTAGCTGATGCCGCGGTCGAACATGATGTCGAATTCGGCATCGCGGAACGGCGGGGCGATCTTGTTCTTCACCACGCGAGCCCGCGTGCGGTTGCCGATGGCCACTTCGCCTTCCTTGATCGAACCGGTGCGGCGGACGTCGATGCGCACGGAGGCATAAAATTTCAGCGCCCGGCCGCCGGGCGTGGTTTCGGGGTTGCCGAACATCACGCCGATCTTCTCGCGGAGCTGGTTGATGAAGATGACCGTCGAGCGGCTCTTGGAGATAGCGCCGGTGAGCTTGCGGAGCGCCTGGCTCATCAGCCTGGCCTGCAGGCCCATGTGGCTGTCGCCCATTTCACCTTCGATTTCGGCTCGGGGAATCAACGCCGCGACCGAGTCGATCACGATCACATCCACGGCATTGGAGCGCACGAGCAATTCGCAAATCTCCAGCCCCTGCTCGCCGGTATCGGGCTGGGAAACCAGCAGATCGTCGAGCTTGACGCCCAGGCGCTTGGCCCAGGCGGGATCGAGGGCGTGTTCGGCGTCAATGAATGCGGCGACGCCGCCAAGCCGCTGGGTATTGGCAATAATGTGCAGCGTCAGCGTCGTCTTGCCGCTGGATTCCGGGCCGAAGATTTCCAGCACGCGCCCGCGCGGCACGCCCGCGCCGCCGAGGGCGATGTCCAGGCTCAAGCTTCCGGTGGGGATGCCGTCGATGTTGGTCTTGACGTCGCCATTGAGGCGCATCACCGAACCTTTGCCGAATTGCTTTTCGATCTGCTGCAGCGCCCTGCTGAGGGCCGAATCGCGGTTGGGATCGCGCACCGGCACGTTGGGATCGCCCGGCCGATGCCCGGGACCTTCCCTGGAGATGATCTCCTTGGCGGTGATATCCTTCTGCGCGAGATCCTTCTTCCCATCCGTCTTTTCAATGGACTTGGCCATGATGTGCTCCTTGCCGCCGGGTATGTTTGTCAGCCGGAGGCATGTTTTGCGACGCCGTGAGCCGCTCGGAGGCGGGACGGAGGCGCAGGAATTGGTGACTTGGGTGCGATCCTGAGCATCCGTTTGCTCAAATCGCGACTGAACTCGACGGAAGTCACCTCACCGTCCTTGTTCAGTGTTTGTTCGGTCAGTATAGAAACGCATCGGCAGGAATGCCAGAGGAAAAATAAAAAATTTTTCGTCAGAGAATAAAGCCCGCGAGCCTGAGATATTCCGGCCCGGCGGGAGTCAGGAAACTCTGCATCAGCGCGAATTTTCCCGCGACGAATTCCGACCCGGGAAGATGCGGCGCGGACGATTCGGCAAGCGGCCCTCGCAGTGCGGGCGGGAGGGGAGCGCGCGGTCTGCCGATCGTGACGTGCGGGATGAACGGGCGACGCTCCTTGGCAAATCCGAGGGGCGCCAAGCGCTGATCCATTCCGCGCATGAGCTCCTGCAGCTTGTCGGTTTCACCGCCAACCCCGGCCGCGACGATGCGGATTCCGCCGTGCGGCGGGAATAGCGCCAGATGGGACATGGAGAGCGTCGCCGGACCGGCTCCGGGCACATCCTTCAGGGCATCGCACACACCGGGAACGTCCGCCTCTTGCACCTCTGCCAGAAATTTCAAGGTGATGTGCAGGCACTGCGGCCGGGTCCAGGACACACGCCCGGCCTGCGGCCGCAACACATCCTGCAGCGCCACCAGATGTGTACGCACATCGTCCGGAAGCTCGATGGCGGTAAACAGACGCATAGCGCTGCTCTGAAAACGATCTTCCTCATGTAGGGTCCGCTTCAGCGGACGCTGTGCTGGCGCGAGGGAGCAAAATCCCGTCCGCTGAAGCGGACCCTACGTGAGACCACGAGGCCGATCTTGTCCATTACGAGTGTGCCGAAGGCACATGCGGGCTCAGAATGACATCGCCTGCTTGAACTGGTGCCAGCGGTCGTCGATCTGGTCGCGGTCGGTGGCCTTCAGGCCGCCCAGCGAAAAGTCCGCGATGGTGTACGATGCCACCACCGTTCCGAAGGCCAGGGCCCGTTTGATCGTGGCCGAGGAAAAATTCCCCTGCGTCGCGAGATATCCCATCATCCCCCCGGCGAAGCTGTCGCCGGCGCCGGTGGGATCGACCACGTGCTGGGCCGGGAACGCCGGCAGCACGAAGGTATCGCGGTCGCTGCACATCAGGCAGCCGTGCTCGCCCTTCTTGATCACCACGAATTTCGGCCCCATCTTGAGCACCTCGCGGGCGGCCTCGATCAGGTTCTTCTTTTCGGTCAGCAGCCGCGCCTCGCCGTCGTTCAGCACCAGGCCGTGGATCTGCTTCAGCAGCTTCGCCAGCTCGTTTCGTTCGGTCTGAATCCACAGGTTCATGGTGTCGGCCACGATCAGCTTCGCCGACTTTAGAGAAGAGGCCATCTGCTGCTGCAGCACGGGATGGGTGTTGGCGAGGAAGACGTATTTGCTGTCGGCAAATTTTTCGGGGATCTTTGGCGCCCGCTCGGCCAGCACGTTTAGGTCGACTTCCACCGTCACCGCTTCGTTCATGTCTTTGAGATAAGACCCGTGCCAGCGAAACGTCTTGCTCCCCTTGCGTTGCTCCAGGCCTGAGGTGTCCACATCCCGGCCGGCAAAGCACTCGCAAAACTGCTGGGGCCAATCCTCCCCCACCACCCCCACCAGCCGCACCGGCGCAAAGAAGCTGGCGGCGTAGGAGAAATAGATGGCCGACCCGCCGATCACATCATCGCGCTTGCCAAACGGCGTCTCCACCGTGTCAATCCCGATCGATCCCGTCACCAGCAATGACATGCGTTTCTCCTTATGGTGGAGCAGACATTCCTGTCTGCCGTTCAAAAGGCAGAAGGCAGACAAGAATGTCTGCCCCACCAATTTCATACACCTGGCATTATTTATGACCCGGCAACTGCCTCACCTTCACGCGCGTTCCCGTCACCGTATACAGCCGCCCCGGCGTCAGCCGCCGGTAGCGCGCGAACAAGCGGTCGATCGCATCATCCTGCTCCACATCGCCCCCTTCAAGCTGCAAAAAAACCATGCAGCGTCCGAACCAGAAATCCAGCGCGAACGGCGCATTGGCCATGACCGCCTCGGTGGTCAATATCTCAAGCTGTTGCGTCTGCGCCGCCTGCAGAATGTCCACCGGCACCGCATCGGCCGGCAGATTCGCGGCCGCCAGATCCTTGCTCGTCTGCTCATGGCGCACCAGCGCCTCTCCCACCGCGGATGTCATCGGCCCGTGCAACAGCCAGCGCATGCGCGCATCCTATCGGCGGCCAGCACGACCGGCAAACCCCCGTTGAGAATTAGCCGCAGGGGTACCCACAATTGGTGGGGCAGACATTCTTGTCTGTCATGGCTGGATGAGTGGCAGGGGTACCCACCTGCCCGAATCCAGCCATGTTCGCACCGATCATGTGGCCGGACTCGGGCGGATGAGTACATCCACCGCTCCTCCGGCCACGGCAGACAAGAATGATCTGCCCCGCCAAAACAAGAAGGTCACCCGCATCAGAAATTCACCGCCTGCCCTACCCACTTTCGGCCGTCTGCCCTACGATTCTGCCGGTGCAAATCCTGGCCGGCATCTTCTCTTTGCTTGTCGGCATCGCCGGCTGGTTTTATCTGTTCTATTCCCGGGCCGTGCAGAATCTTGCCCCTCTGGAAGATGCCCGGCTGAACCGCCTCCGCGCCCGCCTGCGCCGCGCCGGCGGCCTGCTGATGCTGCTGCTGGCCGGCTGTTTCTTCGCGATGTTCCGGCCAAATCTCGAAGGGCGCACGGTTGCGATGCTGATGCTCGGCGTGCTATGCCTGCTGGCGGCCATCATCCTACTGGCTCTGATCGACATGCGCCTGACCTGGCGGCTGCGCCAGCGGGCGAGAAAGCGAGATCTATGATGCGATCCCGCCTGCTCCTGGCCTGCTGCCTGCTGGGCGCGCTGCCCCTGGCCGCCGGCTGCCAGAAATCCTCGCAGTCCGGCCTGCCGACCACCACCATGAAAATCGGCGCCCGCCAGTTCACCCTCGAAATCGCCAACAGCGAAGAGACCCGCGACGTCGGGCTGATGCGCCGCGACTCAATGCCGGCCGACCACGGGATGATCTTCGTGTTCAAAGAGGAGAAGCCGCTGGATTTCTGGATGAAGAACACACGCATCCCCCTGGACATCATCTACGTCGCCGCCGATGGCACCATCGTGTCGATCAAGCAGATGCAGCCGTACAAGGAAACCTCCACCCTGAGCGACGGCCCGGCCCGTTTCGCCATAGAGCTGAACCAAGACGCCGCCACCCGCGCCGGGGCAAAGGCCGGCGATCATCTGACCATCCCGGCGGAGGCGCGCGAGGCTAAGGATTGAAGAACGGAGGGGCGAAACGGGGAATCGGCGAGGGGCGGAGGGACACCATGCGGAAAACTTCTGGCTCTCCTGCAAGTCCCGTAGTGTGCGCTCCGCGCACCGCTTCCCCCGACGACCACCGGTGCGAAAAACGCACCCTATGGCGCTGCAAAGAACATCGATTGCCAGGCAGGGAAAACCCACCCCGCCGCCAGGAAAATCGAGTGGCAGGGGAGCAGAAGGTGCTTCGCTCGAAGGAAAATCGATTGTCAGGCTGGGAAAATGCACTTTGGTTGCATGACCATTCAGAGCGGGTCAGGGAATATCGTGTCAAACCAAAGTTAAAATGTCCGGTATTTCTCCAAAGTTAAAATGTCCGGTT
>DAIOHQ010000187.1:0-9949 GCA_036744635.1 Tepidisphaeraceae bacterium
GGTGCGGACATTCTTGTCTGCAATGGCTGGATGAGCGGCAGGTGTACTCATCTGCCCGAATCCAGCCATATCTTCGCGATCCACCGGACATGACTCTCGCTCAAATCGCAAAAAATCTTTCCTCGTCCACCTTTCCTCCACATGTCCAATAATCATGGGGATTGCATGTTGAGAACAAATTTTTTGCAAGCGCTTCGTCCTGCACCTGCCGATGGAAAGAGCGGTGTGGACGGAAAATCCGATAAAGTCGGCCTTGCCAGTACAGCCGCGCGAGACTATTTTGCACGCACGGTTCAGGGATGATCAGGGCCGCATGAAGGTTGTGTGAGGGAATCACGCTTGCCGCAACGGCAGGTTGCGACACAGCCCGAACGTCTGACACGAAGCAAAGCACATCGCACGGACGCGATTCACGGATGAAAAACACAGGCAGGATGCCATTCTCCACCCGGGGAAATGCTGTAACCGCGATCGCCGCGCCAGTCGCGCCGATCGCAGGGTGGAGTGGTCCCAGAGGCGGCATCGAGCTTCCGGAGGAGCTTGAGGCTGTCGCGGGTTGATGACTCGCGGGCGCTGGTCTGCTGTCTCGGAGCAGGCCGCCAACGGCGCCCGCAGTGTGAACGCGGCTTGGGAACGAAGGAGATCGGCGTGACCTGTATCAGTGCACACGATCCGCAGCTTGTGCGATTGGCCGACGCCATCGCTCAACGCGTCGGACAACAGCGGTTTCACGTTTGGTTCAACAATTCAACTCGCCTGGATTTGAAGCAGGATGGCCTGGAGATCGCCGTCCCCAATGACTTCATCAGTGAATGGATCGGCACGCATTTCAACAAGCCGATCCAGGAAGCCGCCCACGAGGTGCTCGGTTGCCCCCTGCCGGTGCGCTTCAGCGTCGTCCCCCAGCTCTTCGAAGTGAAGGCCGCTGCCCGCATGCAGCACGACGATGGCCTTCCCAAGGTGCCATCGAAGATCAAGCCCGGCGCCATTCCCGCCCATCAGCCGGCCAGCGCCTTCGGCGGCGCCGTCAGCGCCGCCGCGGTGCAGATTCTTCCCGTGCAGCGCACCATCTCCTCGCGCGATTCGGTCAATACCTACTCCATGCGCCCGCGCCTGCGCCACGACATGGAAAGCTACGTCGTCGGGCCCAGCAATCAGCTCGCCTACAACACCGCGATGTACGTCTCGGAATTCCCCGGCGTGCAGTACAACCCGCTCTTTATCCACGGCAGTTGCGGCCTGGGCAAGACCCACCTCCTGCAGGGCCTCTGCAAGCGCTTCATCGAGATTCATCCCACCAAGCGCTGGATGTATCTCACCGGCGAAGAGTTCACCAATGAGTTCCTCTCCGCCATGCGCGGCAACAAGCTCGACATCTTCCGCCGCAAGATGCGCGATCTCGACCTGCTGGTGATCGACGATGTCCACTTCCTCTCCGGCAAGCGCGCCACCCAGGAAGAATTTCTCCATACCTTCAACGCCATCGAGGCCATGGGCCGCCAGGTCGTCATGGCCAGCGACAACCACCCCAAGATGATCGAGGAATTCGGCGAGTCCCTCATCAACCGCTTCGTCAGCGGCATGGTGGTGCGGATCGACCCCCCCAACTTCGCCACCCGCTGCGAAATCCTCCGCGCCCTTTCGCTGCGCAACGGCACCATGCTGAGCGAAGAAGTTATCGCCTGGGTCGCCCGCCGGGTGACCCAGAACGTCCGCGAGCTTGAAGGCGCTGTCACCCGCATCAACGCCCACGTCAAGCTGAATTCCTGTGCCGCCGATGTCGCCATGGCCCAGTCCGCCCTCGGCGATCTGGACCGCCAGCTCGTCGCTCCGGTCAAGCCCGAGAACATTCTCCAATCCGTCTGCAACTACTTCGGCATCGAAAACAAAGATTTGATGTCCGGCCGGCGCCAGCGCACCATCAGCCTCGCCCGCAGCGTCGCCATGTACCTCGTCCGAAAAACGGCAAAGCTGAGTTTCCCCGAGATCGGCATGAGAATGGGCAAGCGCAACCACAGCACCGTCATCAGCGCCTGCCGCCGCATCGAGCGCGCCCTGGCCAAGAATGAGTCCCTGATCTGGACCAGCGCCGTCGGCGACCGCCAGGAAGAAGCTTCCGAACTCGTCCAACGGTTAGAAGAACACAGCCGGGCGCTGTCGTAACACGGGCCCCCGCCCGCGTCCTTGTAATGTTCAGCCGCGTTCCCTGCGACGCGCGTCTGGCGATGCGGGGTGTAATTTATAGCATCTTTTCAAGTTGACGTTCGCCGGCGGTGCCGCTTAGATACCAAGAGAGGTCCAATGAGCACGGAACAAATCATCGATGAGGTCCTGCGTCTGTCGGCCGAGCAGAAGGCCCGGGTAGCCGACGCGCTGCTTCAGAACCTTTCACAGACGAACCCGCAGATCGATGCGGCATGGGCTGAGGAGGTCGAACGCCGAATTGACGACTATGAGGGCGGCCGAAGCAAGACCATTCCGGCCGAGCAAGTCATGAAGAAGCTGCGGGGCCGCCGGAAATGAGGCTGGAGTTCGACGAGCAGGCAGCCCAGGAGTTGGAGGACGCCACCGCCTATTACGATGCCAAAGGAGATGATCTGGGCGAACGGTTCCTGCACGAGGTTGGCGAGGCGATACAGCGAATTCGGGCGCATCCGAAAGCGTGGGCGCAAGTCTCGCGTCGTTCGCGGCGATGCCTGCTGCATCGGTTCCCCTACGGCCTCATATACCAAGTGCGCGAAGACATGATCCTGCTCCTGGCGGTGATGCATCTGAGCCGCCGACCGGGATACTGGCGCGATCGCGAGACGACATAGTTGAAGAAAGTCAGGCAGGGTGGGCGTACTCGCCCACCGGTGCGCAGACGGTGGGCGGGTACGCCCACCCTACGATGCAAACGTCTTCTGGCAGTGAGGGTGTACCGGCGTGAATCCATCTGGCGGCATCGATTACAAAACGCAGGTACTGGCCGCAACTGACATCGTGCAGTTGATCGGCCAGACCGTCGCCCTCAAACGCCGCGGCAAAAGCTTCGTCGGCCTGTGCCCGTTTCATCAAGAGAAGACCGGGTCGTTCCACGTGGACTCGGCCAAGCAGTTTTTTTACTGCTTTGGCTGCAAAGCCAGCGGAAACGCCATCGACTTCGTGATGAAGCATGACCGCATCGAATTCAAGGAGGCGTTGCGTCTGCTTGGCCAGCAGGCCGGCATAGACATGCCCGAGTTCGGCGGCACCAAGCAAAAATCCGGCGAACGCCAGGCTTTGCTCGACGCCCATTCCGCAGCCTGCGCCTTTTTTGAAAAATTGCTCGCCCATAAAGAGCATGGCCAGCCCGCCCGCGAGTATCTTGTCCAGCGCGGCATCAACGCCGAATCCATTCAACGCTTCCAAATCGGCTTTGCGATGGAATCGTGGGATGCGCTGCTGCAAGGTCTGTCGCGAAAATTCACGCCACAGCAACTCGCCAGCGCCGGCCTGGTCAAAGTCCGCGAACGCGGCGGGGGCTTTTACGACACCTTCCGCAACCGCCTGATGTTTCCCATCCGCGATGAATCCGGCCGAGTGATCGCCTTTGGCGGGCGCGAGATGCCGGGGAGCGAAAGTCCCCCCAAATACCTGAATTCGCCCGAAACCCCTCTGTTCTCCAAAGGTCGCTGCATTTTCGGAATCGACCTCGCCCGCCAGCGCATTGTCGAAACCCGCACCGTCGCCATCGTCGAAGGCTATACCGACACGGTCATGGCCCACCAATTCGGCGTCAGCAACGTAGTTTCCGTCCTCGGCACCGCCATGACCGAAGATCACCTCACGATGCTCCGCCGCTTCGCCGACCGGATCGTGCTCCTGTTCGATCCCGATTCCGCCGGCGACACCGCCGTCGACAGGGCCTTGGAACTCTTCCTGCGTCAACCCATCGAAATCGCCATCGCCTCCCTGCCCGATGGCATGGATCCTGACGAATTCTTGCTCAAGAATGGAGCCGAAGCCTTCGAAAAGGTGCTGGCGAATGCTACCGACGCTCTTTCCTTCAAATGGCGGCAGCTTACTCGCCGCTTCACGGCCGACGCCGACGATCTCACCGGACAGCAAAAAGCTGTGGAGGAGTACCTTAGCCTGCTCGCTTCCGCCCGTGCCAGCGGTCCGGTGGACGCCATGCGCTGGGGTTCCGCCCTGACCCGCGTGAGCCGGCTGACGGAAATTCCGGTGGAGGAATTGAATCGACGCTTCCGGGCGCGTAAACTCTCACAACCTCGCCCGGCGGCACAGGTTGCGCCGGCCGAACAAACGGCCCAGCCCGCCGTGGTCGATCGACGGCTGTGGAATGCCCAGGATCGGGCCGAGCGATGGATTCTTGGAACACTTTTGGCACATCCCCATTCGTGGGGCACAATAGAGCATCAGGTACACGCGGAGGATTTCACCGAAGACCGCCGGCGACGGCTCGCGGAAATTTACTGGATGCATCAACGAGACCTGGGAGAGCCGGTATTTAACGAGTTCCTCAGTGAACTCAAGGATGCCTCGCTGGTCGAGCTGGCCATAGAATTGCTCGAAGAGGCCGATGCCCTGCCTGATATCGATCAGGTGCTCGCCGAGTCCATCGCTCATCTGGAGCGGATGCGGCGCCGGCGCGAAGAGCAAAAACTTCTGGCCGAATCGCGACGTACAAGCGATGAGCGTCCTGATCCCGAGCAATGGGCATTGCTGCAGAAGATGATGGAGAAAAACAAACCCGATCTGACCAGGATCGGCCCGGATTTGCGGCGCGGGGGTTCGTGACAACGATCTGCACCAGGGATGGCGTCCACACCACGACGGTTGGGCTGACGCGGATCTTCATATTGAAAGCGAAACGTTCGCGCTCGTTGCAGGGCTCAGGAATATCCCTGAGGCCTTGGCCGGTGAGATGCTTCGCTTCGGGGGCTTGTGTGCCCTGGGTTTGGTTCGCACTTAGCAGGCAGGAATTGGTTTATGGAAACGACACCCTTGATTGGGTCAGGCTCGCAGGAAGAAGTGGATCTGCGCGTGAACAATCTGCTGCAGATGGGTACCTCGCGCGGATATCTCACCTATGAAGAATTGAATGAGCGGCTGCCCGATGAGGTGGTCTCCCCCGACAAGCTCGACTCGCTGCTGATGATGATCGACGAGATGGGCATCCGGCTCATCGACGAAGCCGACATCGGCGAATTCGCCAAGGCCCCGCGCAAGGGCGCCAAACCCGCCGCGGTGGCCGTCGCCAAAGCCGCCGCGGAGGAACTGGCCGTCGAAGGCGCGGAAGAAGAGATCGATCTCAACCTCGAAGCCGAATTGGCCGAGGCCTCGACCAAGCGCATCGACGACCCGGTCCGCATGTACCTGACGCAGATGGGCGAGATTCCCCTGCTCACTCGCGAGCAGGAAATCTCCCTCGCCAAGCGCATCGAAATTTTCCGCAAGATTTTCCGCTCCAAGGTGCTCGAGAGCGATTACTGCCTCCAGAGCGCCGTCGAGATTCTGCAGCAGGTGGATGAAGGCGATCTGCCCTTCGACCGCACGATGAAGATCAGCACCGCCGAGAACCAGGCCGACAAGGCCACAATCGGCCAGCGCATCCCGCTGAACCTGGAATCCGTCCGCCGGATGTTGCTCCGCAACCGCGAAGATTGGGAAGGCCTTGCCGAGGCCAAAATCAAGAAGGAACAGGAAGAGCTGACGCTGGCGATCCGCCGCCGCCGCCGCCGCAGCGTCAAGCTGCTGGAAGAATTGTCGCTGCGAACCAGCAAGGTGACGCCGCTGATGAAGAAGCTGTCGAGCATCTCCACCAAGATGGTCGAACTCGAGCAGCGCATCGAAGAACTCAAGAAGGTCAAGGAGCCCGGCGAGGACCTGGAAGTCTGCCAGGAAGAGCTCAGCGGCCTGGAAGACCTGGTGCTGGAAGACGCCCAGAACCTGCACCGCCGCGTGGTCGCGGTGCGCAAGATTTATTTCAAATACGAAGACGCCAAACGCAAATTGTCCGGCGGAAATCTCCGCCTGGTCGTTTCCATCGCCAAGAAGTACCGCAACCGCGGCCTGTCCTTCCTCGACATCATTCAGGAAGGCAACACCGGCCTGATGCGCGCCGTCGACAAGTACGAATACCGCCGCGGCTACAAGTTCAGCACCTACGCCACCTGGTGGATTCGCCAGGCCATTACCCGCGCCATCGCCGATCACGCCCGCACCATCCGCATCCCGGTGCACATGATCGAGACCATGAGCAAGCTGCGCAACATCAGCAAGGCGCTGATGCAGGAACTTGGCCGCGAGCCGACTATTGAGGAGATCGCCAAGCGCGCCAAGATGAGCGTGAGCGAAACGCGGCGGGTGCTGAAGATTTCCCGCCATCCGATTTCTCTGGATCGCCCCGTCGGCGAATCCGAAGACAGCTATTTCGGCGACTTCATCGAGGATGAGAAGGCCGACAATCCTGTCGAAAGCGCCACCCAGGAGATGCTCAAGGACAAGATCGAGCAGGTGCTTAAGACGTTGACCTATCGCGAGCGCGAGATCATCAAGCTGCGCTACGGCATCGGCGACGGCTACACCTATACGCTGGAGGAAGTCGGCCGCATCTTCAAGGTCACGCGCGAGCGCGTCCGCCAGGTGGAAGCCAAGGCCATCCGCAAGCTCCAGCATCCCGTCCGCGCCAGGAAGCTGGAAGGCTTCCTCCCCGGCGGCGTGCCGCGATAAGTCCAATGTGAACGGCGATTGCCGCGATTGGTTATAGCTATGAAAATCGTCATCGAGCGCCATCCCGACGGCTACGTGGCCTATCCCCTGGGCCTCAAGGGCGTCGTAGTCGGCGAAGGCGATACCTACGATCAAGCCTTCGCGGACGTCCAGTCTGCCATCAGGTTTCATCTCGAAACGTTCGGCCGCGATGTGCTGGATGAGGAGTCGCCTGTACTGGAGGTGTACATCACCGAGGCGCAGGTGGCCTGATGCCCAGGTTTCCCGTAGATGCGCCTAAGGCAAAAGTCATTCGATCCCTGCAGTTGCTCGGCTTTCAAATCATTCGCGAGCGTGAGCACATTGCAATGCTTCGCCGCAATGCTGACGGCAGTACGACCCCGTTAACCTTGCCGAATCACCCACATATCAAAGGATCGACACTGCGCACCATCTGCACGCAGGCTGGGATTGCACGCCCCGATTTCCTGCGCGCCTATGAGCAGTCCTGATCACTCTCTCGGGCGATCAGAATCAATACGGCCGATATAAGCATTACCATTGCAGAAGGCCGCGGAATTATCCGACAACCAAAATGACAAAGCTCCCCTGCGCCGGCGCCGGCCGAGTCGTAGCCGTCCCCGCCGGCTTAGCGTCAGAATCCTCCGCCGGCAGATACAGCCGGTGCGTTGCTGAATCTACCGCAATCGTCCTTGCCCCGCGCTGCGTCGTCACCGTTCCAACCACCGTTGGCCGCGCGGAATCGGCATCGCTGACCACTGTGACGGTGCCCTCCCCGTTGGAGGTGAAGGCCAGGTTGCGGTCGGAATCGAAGGCGCATCCGTCAACGTTTCCCCCGATTGGCAACGTCGCAACGATCTTCCCGGAGTGGCAATCCAGCACGACCAGCTTGCGGTTGTGACAGACGGCGAACAGCAGGCCTCTTTTGATGTCGATGGCCAGGCCGGTTGGCTCCTCCCCTTCTCCGAGTTCCCACCGACCATCGACCTTCATCGTCCGCGTATCAATGGCCACCGTCTGATTTTTGTCCTCCACATTGACGTAAAGGTGTCCGGCCTCGTCCACCACCGCGTACTCCAGCGTGCCGCCCACGGCGATGGTGGTGGTTTCCACCGGCCGGGTGAAATCGCCTTCAGCGCTGAATGCGGTCACATCGCCGCTGGTGTGGTTCATCGCGAAAACCCGCCGGCTGGCCGGGTCGAAGACGATCGCATCGGGATTGGTTCCGGCCTTCACCTTCCCGATCACTTTCAGCGTCTTCAGCTCAAAAACGGTGATCGAATTATCTCGTCCATTGCTCGTAAATCCGTGGCCGCCCTTGTAGTCGAATGCCACCCCATGCACGCCATCCGTCTGGGGGATGTCCCCCACCTGCTTGAGTTCCTGCGTGCTCAGGTCGAGCACCATCACATGCGTGGAGCGCGGCACGAACAGGCGGTGATACTTCTCGTCCACCGCCACGTAATCCCAGCGTCCCTCGCCGCCCACGTTCACACGCTGCAGCAGGCGATAATCCGTGGCGGATTTCGGCGCCCTGGCGCCGCACCCCGCGCAGAACGCCATCGCAAGTGCCGCAATCGTTAGCGATATACGCATGGAAAAACTCCCGCTGCAAATGCAGCCGCTAGGCATCCAACTCCCCAAACGGCAGATGGGCCGGCATCGGCGCTGGCCGCTTGTACTGGATCGTCGGCGTCACCGTCTTGTTCTGCTGCGATGAATCCAGAAATCCCTGCATCGCATCCAGCACCGCAAAGGCCTGCTGGCCATTGGCGCGATGCTCCCGGCCGGACCCGATCGCATAGGCCATATCCGCCAGACCGACGGAGCGCCCGTACCCTTTGACGAACTGGTGCTCCACCGGCTGCCAATCCTTGTCATCGGCGTTGCGGATGAACACCGGCCCGTCGAAGCCGTTGGGATCGGGCACCTTCATCGTCCCAGTTTCTCCGTACACCATGATCGGATTCTGCCAATCCATCGGCGCGTGATAGGTGGCGAAGGTTTGAATGATCGTCCCCACCGCCCCCTGCTCGAACTCAATCGTGCCGCAAATGTGATCGGGCGTCTGCACGTTGATCTTCTTGCCGAACTTCGGCTTGCTGGTGATCGTGCGCTCGGGGATGGCGATGGATGCCAGCCCGCTCAGCCGCTTGATCGGCCCGAGCAGGTTCAGCAGCGCGGTGAGATAATACGGCCCCATGTCGAACATCGGCCCGCCGCCCACCTCGTAATAAAACTCCGGGCTGGGGTGCCAGGACTCGTGTCCCCGCCCCATCATGAATGCGGTAAACGCCACCGGCCGGCCAATCGCCCCCTCGTCGATCAGCTTGCGCGCCGTCTGAATTCCCGCCCCCATGAAGGTGTCGGGGGCGCAGCCGACGCGAAGATTTTTCCGCCTGGCCGCGTCGATCACCTTCTGTCCCTCGGCGCGGTTCACGCCGAAGGGCTTTTCCGCATAAGTGTGCTTCCCGGCCTCCAGCGCCGCCAGCGCGACCGGGGCATGCGCCTTGGGCACCGTCAGGTTCAGCACGATGTCGATGCCGCGGTCATTGATCAGCTCCTCAACCTCCATCACCTTCGGCACCTTGAATTCCTCCGCCCGCTTCTTCGCCGCCTCCGCGTTCAAATCCGCGCAGGCCACGATCTCAACGATCGGAAAATTCTTGGCCATCCCGAGGTACGCCCCACTAATTGCACCGCATCCCACAACGCCAATCCGCATCTTATCCATATCAAAAACCTGTTCCTTTCCACTTGCCATTCCCCGGTTGACTGCAGCTCAGACGGCAAAGCCCCGGGTGAGGGCCGATAAGCATATCCGCTGGCTTGACGCTTTCCAGCCTGCTGCGAAGTTGAACACGCCCGGGGCGCCGACCATGGTGCTGGGGCTCGACCCCAGCGGCGCCACCCTCAACACCGACTTCGATGCCGCGCCGGTTCTTCAGACGTTCGCCGACGCCTTCGCAAAGAAGCTGCGCAAGCGGTTCAACGTGACCGTGCTTCCGGCCGAGGCCGCGGCGGCGCAGGCGAACGGCGCCCCGATCACCTACGTGCAGGTGGTGCAGATCGACCAGGGCAACCGCTGGCTGCGCTATTTTCTGGGCATCTTCGCCGGCGCTGTGGTCTTCGAGGTGCAGGGATATACACAGGGTCCGGCCGGCCGGGGACCGAACTTCTCGGCAGTGGGTCAGTTTGGGTGCCACAGGTCGGCGTACTCGCAGACCTGTGTCTT
>DAIOHQ010000188.1:0-9878 GCA_036744635.1 Tepidisphaeraceae bacterium
TAGGACACAGGTCTGCGAGTACGCCGACCTGTGGCACCCAAACTGACCCACTACCCGACGCCGCACACTTGCGCCGCGGCGCGCGGTTTTGCCGCCCCACTTGCGGTGCGCTTGTGTGGGCGCTACTCAGCCGATAACACGCCGCTCGCAAGCGAGCGGGCTAAACCGCACACAAACCTACAAACCCCACGGCGCCCGGCCATCGGTGAGGATATCCACACCTACGTCGGTCACCGCCACCGTGTGCTCAAAATGCGCCGCGGGCTTGCGGTCTTCGGTGACGGCCGTCCAGCCATCAGACAGCATTTTCACATCCCGGCCGCCCATCACCACCATCGGTTCCACCGCGATGGTCATGCCCGGCTTGAGCTTGAAATCGCCGCGCAACTGCTCGCCGGTGACAAAATTCGGCACCTTCGGGTCTTCGTGCATGTCGCGGCCGATGCCATGGCCGACGAACTCGCGCACCACGCTGAACCCGGCATGCTCGACGTTGTACTGCATCAGCCGGGCAATATCCGACCAGCGCCGGTCCGGGCGGATATGCTGAATCGCCAGCACCAGCGTCTCTTTGGTCACGTCCAGCAGCCGCTGCACCTCCGGCCGGATCGAGCCTACCGCCACAGTCGTCGCGGTATCGGCACAATAGCCGTTGAGGCTCATCGCCAGGTCGAGCGTGACGATATCGCCGGCCTTCAGCGCCCGCGGACCGGGGATGCCATGAACGACCTCCTCGTTGATGCTGATGCACGTGTGGCCGGGAAATCCTTCGCCAGGCTTGTACGTCGGGTAATTCTTCGACAGCGCTATTCCGCCGACTTTCGCGAGCTCGGCCGCGGCCAGGTCATCGAGTTCCTGCGTCGTCACGCCTACCACCGCCGCCTGCCGCATCTTCGCCAGGATGTTGTTGGCGATCTGTCCCGCCCGCCGCATCATCTCGATTTCGCGGCGGGTTTTGAGGACGATCGGCATAACAGCTTGTAGGGGCGGGGTATCCCCGCCCATATTCTTCGCGTGGGGGTCGCTGACGAGGGCGGGGAGACCCCGCCCCTACTAATATTGCCGTCCCTTAATCCGCTTGCCCTTTTGCCCGGGGCCACTGAGGAATCCGCCATAGTTTCGCATCAGCAGGTTGGCCTCTATGCGCTGCACCATGTCCAAGGCCACGCTGACGACGATCAGCAGACCCGTTCCGCCGAGAAACGCGGTAATCTGCCAGGGGATGGTAAGCCACGTGGCAATCGCCGTGGGCACTACCGCAATAATCGAGAGAAACGCGGCGCCCACGTAGGTGATGCGCATCATCACTTTCTCAAGGTAATCGCTGGTGCGCTTTCCAGGGCGCAGGCCGGGAATAAAGCTGCCGTAGTCGCGGAGCTGGTTGGCCATTTCCTTGGGCTGGAACTGCACCGTGGTCCAGAAGTAGGCGAAGAAATAGATCAGCGCCACTTCGGTAAGCATATAGATGTATGCCCCGCGGCCAAATTCGCGGTTGAGAAAGCCGATAGCCGCGTTTGAGGGGAACCATTCGTAAAGCTTGCCCAACAGAAAGCCGGGGAAAAGCATCAGCGACTGGGCAAAGATGATCGGCATGACGCCGCCGTGGTTGACGCGGAGCGGGAGATATTGCCGCTGTCCACCATAGACGCGCCGGCCGCGGGTGTGCTTGGCCTGCTGGATCGGGATGCGCCGCTGCGCCTGTGTGATCAGGATCGACCCGGCCACCACGAAAATGAACGCGGCAATCAGGAAGAGAATTTTCCCGGCATTGATCGTGTGAGTGGTATCGCCGCTCTTGAAGCTGGTCTGGGTGATGAGCAGTTGGATGGCATTGGGCATGCGGGCGACGATGCCGGCGAGGATGATCAAGCTGATGCCATTGCCCAGGCCATATTCGTCGATCTGCTCACCGAGCCACATGAGAAAAATTGAGCCGGCAATGAGCGCAGTGACCCCCATAATCCAGAAGCTTGCGGAGTCCTGCAGGTTTTTCATCACCAGGCCGGTTTGCCGCATATAACTCAGCCAGAACACGCCCTGAATAAAGCACAACGGAACGGTAGCGTAGCGCGTCCATTCCTGAATCTTCTTCTGGCCGGTCTGGCCTTCCTTCTGCAGCTTCTCAAGCGAAGGCACCACCGTTCCCAGGAGCTGAAAGATGATCGATGCCGAGATGTACGGCATGATTCCCAGGCCGAATATCGTGCTCTGTGAGAGGCTGCCGCCGGAGAAGAGCGACACGTAGCTGGCGAGACGATTGGCCGCAGTGTCATCCTTCTGACCCTGGGCCTTTCTCTCCATTTCCACTTGATCCACCCCCGGCAGCGGGATGTGATAGCCGATGCGATAAATCATCAACATGAACAGGGTGAAAAGCACCTTGTTGCGCAGCTCCGGGACGCGGAAGATGTTGATGAATGTCTTGAACATGCTTCACCTGCTGCAACCTGCCGACAAATTCCGTGCAATTTGGCGTTACTGCATTGTCATCCTGAGGTACTCCGAAGGATCTGGCCTCCACCACCGATCCATCCAGATTCTTCGGAGTACCTCAGAATGACATTCTTTCCGTTCGGTCTCAGTTCCCAATTACGCCGACGCGCCTTCCGCGGGCTTGGCGCCCTCGGCAGGCTTGGATTCTTCGGCGGCCGGTTCCTCGCCCTTCTTCTTCTTGACCGGCTCGCGCGGGACGAAACGCTTCTTTTCTTTGGGGAACGCGAACGGCTCGCCCTTGGCGTTCTGGGCGGCGCCGCCGGCGGCGGTGATTTTCTGGTGCGCTGACTTGCTGTACCACCCGACCACCACGGTCAGTTTCTTGCTGATTTCGCCTTCGCCGAGGATCTTCACCGGCTGCTTCAGGTCCGGCACCAGCCCGGCTTCCTTGAGCGCGGCGGCGTCGACGATGGCGCCTTCGTCAAAAGCGGCGAGGTCGCCGAGATTGACGATGTGGAATCGCCTCTCGAAGTCATCGTTGCTGAAGCCGCGCTTGGGCACGCGGCGGAAGATCGGGGTCTGGCCGCCTTCGTAGCCGCGCTTGATGTACGTTCCGACGCGGGCCTTGGATCCCTTGTTGCCGCGGCCGGAGGTCTTGCCGTGCCCGCTGGACTCGCCGCGGCCTTTGCGCTTCGGCAGCTTGTTGCGAGGCACCCCGGTCGTGATTTCATGCGCCATGCTCATGGGGATTCGTCCGTTGTCAGTTGTCCGTTGTCAGTTGCAGAGGCTTCGATGCCCGCATTGCAACGGACAACGGACCACGGACAACTGACAGTATTCTTACGCCGTCGCCAACTCGCCGACCTTGCCGGCCAGTTGTACGCCGCGGGTTTTTTCCACCTGCTCGCGGTTCTGCAACTGCTGCAGCGCCGCGATCGTCGCCTTCACCAGGTTCTTGGGGCTGGTCGATCCGTAGGCCTTGGTGAGGATGTCGGTGATGCCGACCAATTCAACCACCGGCCGCACGCTCTTGCCTGCAGTGACGCCAGTTCCCGGCCGTGCCGGCACCAGCACCACCGTGCTCGCGCCGCTCGTGCCGCGGGCCTGGTGCGGGATCGTGCCGCCCTTCAAATTGATCTTGAACATCTGCTTGCGGGCATCCTTGGTCGCCTTTTCGACGGCCGGCGGCACCTCGTTGGCCTTTCCGTAGCCGATGCCGACGTTTCCGCGGCGATCCCCGGCCACCACCAGTGCGCCAAAGCTGAAGGTGCGCCCGCCCTTGACCACTTTCGAGCAGCGATAGATGCGCACAACGGCGGATTCCACGCCGCTTTCATCACGGTCGCGCTCGCGATTGCGCGGGCCGCGCTGTCCGCCGCCCTGCCGGCCGCGGCCGCCATCGCGTCCGCCTCCTCCGCCGCCGCCACTGCCTCCACCACCGCGGCTGCCCTGAGGGGCTTGTCCCTGCGGGGCCTGCGCTGGAGTCGGCGCCGCCTCGGCGGCTTGGGGCGCTGCGGGGGCCGCGGGCTGCTCTGACGCTGCCGCTTGGGGTGCCGGGTTCTGGTCTTGCGTCTGTTCCTGTTCTGCCATACGTGACTCGTTGTTAGTTGCTTAGAACTTCAGTCCACCTTCGCGCGCCGCGTCCGCCAGCGCCTTCACCCGGCCGTGATATTGCCGCCCGCCGCGGTCAAACGCCACCGTGGTGATGCCGGCCGCCTTGCCCGCCTCGGCGATCGCCTTGCCCACCTGCCTGGCCGCCGCGACGTTTCCGCCGTTTTTCAATTCTCCGCGCACTTCCACCTTGGCGCTCGATGCGGCCGCCAGCGTCTTGCCGGCATAATCGTCGATGAGCTGGGCATAAATGTGCTTGTCGCTGCGAAACACGGAAAGCCGCGGCCGTTCCGGCGAACCGAACACCCGCGCCCGTACGCTCCACTTGCGGCGCTGCAGCCGCTTCTGTTTTTGTTTCTGTTTGTCTGCCATAAATTTGTCCTTGGTCATTAGTCATTGGTCATTTGCATGTTGCCGCAAATGACAAATGACGAATGACCATCTTTACTTCGCTCCAGCGCCCGCAAACGCCTTGCCGGCCTTGATCTTGACCACTTCGCCTTCGTAGCGGATGCCCTTGCCCTTGTACGGCTCGGGCTTGCGGATCTTGCGCACGTCGCTGGCAAACTGCCCCACCAACTGCTTGTCGGCGCCGGCCACGTGAATCTTGTTGACGCCTTCCAGCGTCACCGTCAAACCGGCCGGAATCCCGACGCTTATGGTGTTGGCATATCCGACCGACAGCACCAGGTTCTTCCCCTTCTGCTCGGCCTTGTAACCGACGCCCTGGATTTCCAGGGTCTTTTTGTACCCGTTGGTCACGCCCTCGACCATGTTGGCAAGGATCGAGCGGGTCAGGCCGTGCAGCGCCTTGCTCTGCTTCTGATCGTCGGGCCGGGTCACCACCAGAGCTTTCGTGTCGTTGTCCATCTTCACCGTGATCAGCGGATGAACGGTAAACTCGAGCTTGCCCTTGGGACCTTCCACCTTGACCAGATGGTCCGCCACCGACACCTTGGCGGTGCCCAGCGGAACGGGTTTTTTTCCGATTCGACTCATGTTCTCACCTTTAGCTGACGGTACAAAGCAATTCACCGCCGACGTTCGACTCGCGGGCCTTGCGGTCGCTCATCACGCCCTTGCTGGTGCTCACCACCGCGATGCCCATGCCGTTGAGCACCTGCGGCAGGTCCTCGACCTTGCGGTAGACGCGGCATCCCGGCTTGCTGGTGCGGTCGATGTCGTGGATCACCTTCTGCCCGGTGTTCGAGTATTTCAGCTTGACGCGGATCTGGCCCTGTGCCGTGTCCGAGATCAGGTCGAACTCTTCGATGTATCCCTCCTCCTTCAACACCTGCGCGATGCCCGTGCAGATTTTGCTCTTGGGGATCAACACCATGCGCCGACCGACCCGGTTTGCGTTCCGGATTCTCGTCAGCATGTCCGCGATGGGATCTTGGTTGTTCATCGCTTATCAATTCTCCGCTAAATCGTCCCTTGCCCGAAACTCAGCACGCAGGACTCAGGACTCTTCGTTACCAGCTCGCCTTTTTCATGCCCGGAATCTTGCCGGCGTTCACCAGCTCGCGAAGCATGATGCGGCAAATCTTGAACTTCCGCAGGTTGCCCTTGGAGCGCCCGGTCAACTGGCAGCGCATATGCGAGCGCGTCGGGCTCGAGTCGCGCGGCAGCCTGGCCAGCGCCGCGAAATTCTTGTCCTTCTTCAGTTGCCGGCGCAGATCGGCATACTTTTTCACCAGAGCCTCGCGCCGCTTCTGCTTCATTACCCAGGCTGTCGTTGCCATATTATTTTTCCTGCTTCGTGTCGTCGCGGAACGGCATGCCGAACTGCTTCAGCAGCTCGCGCCCCTGCTCCGGGGCCTTGGCCGTCGTCACCATCGTGATGTTCATCCCCTGTTGAAACGTCATCGTGTCCAGGCTCACTTCGGGGAAGACCGTCTGTTCGTTGAACCCGAAGTTGAAGTTCCCGGCGTTGTCGAATCCCTTGGGATCCAGCCCGCGGAAGTCCTTCACCCGCGGGATCGCCAGCGTGATCAAACGGTCGAGGAATTCGTACATCCGGTTGCCGCGAAGCGTCACCTTCAGCCCGGTTTCCTGCCCTTCGCGCACTTTGAAGTTGCTGACGCTCTTCTTGGCCTTGCAGCGCACCGGCCGCTGCCCGGCGATCACGCCCAGCTCCTTCTCGGCCTGCTCCATCTTGCCCTTTTCGCCGCTGGTGACGGCCTTTCCCAGGCCCATCGAAATAACGATCTTCTCCAGCCGCGGCAGCGCCAGCACGTTGGTCTTACCCAGCTTTTCCTTCAGCGCCGGCACGATCTGCTGCTGATAGCGCTCGAACAGGCGGGGAGTCGGCGCCGGCTGCTGCGGCTCATCGCCACCCGCCTCTTCCTGCGCCTCGGTGGCCACGCCTTTGGGCTTTTTGGCCTTCTTCTCGACCTTGCCGCCGCCGCCCTGCTCGCCCTTGTGGGGCTGCTTGGGCTTCTTTTCGTGCTTTTCTTTCTCTTTCTCTGCCATCGCTCGCCTCTAGTTTGCTTAGCGTTGCTTGTTTTTGCCGAGCACGCCCAGGTCCGTGCCGCTCTTGGTCGCGATCCGGTGCTTCTTGCCGTCGCGATTCTCAAACCGCACCCGCGTGCCTTTGCCGGTGCTCGGGTCCAGCGGCATCACATTGCTGATGTGGATGGCCGCATCCTTCTGAATGCGCCCGCCCTGCGGGTTGCGCTGCGAAGGCTTCACGTGTTTCCACACGCGGTTGATTCCTTCCACCACCACGCGATCCTTGTCGGTGATAACCCGCAGCACGCGGCCGGTCTTTCCCTTGTCCGCGCCGGTCGTCACCATCACAGTGTCGCCAGTCTTTATGTGTCGTGCCATTTCAATTGTCCGTTGTCAGTTGTCAGTTGTCCGTTGCCAGGTGCTCGTTATCACGTCTCAACAACGGACAACGGACCACGGACAACGGACCGTTACACCACTTCACTCGCCAGCGACACGATCTTCATGAAGTTCTTGTCGCGCAGTTCGCGGGCGACGGCTCCGAAGATGCGCGTGCCGCGCGGGTTGTTTTCCTTGTCGATGATCACCGCGGCGTTGTTGTCGAATCGGACATAGCTGCCATCGGCGCGGCGGATCGGCTGGGCCGTCCGCACGATCACGCAGCGCACCACCTCGCCATCCTTCACGTCGCCGGCCGGCAGCGCCTTCTTGACGGCGCAGACGATGATGTCGCCGATCGCGCCCATCCGCCGCTTCATGCGGCCTTTGCTGCTGGAGCCGCCGAGCACGCGAATGCACATCGCCTGCTTCGCGCCGGTGTTGTCCGCGATGTCCACGACCGTCTGTTGCTGAATCATAGTTCACTCTTCGTAGTTGACAGCGAAAGCACAGAGTCGGCTGTCGGCAGTAAAGATGTCGCTGCTGACTGCCCACTGCCCACTGCTGACTATCTTGCTTCCGGCGCCTTGCCGGTCATCACTTCCTCGGCCGACACCTGCACCGCGCGCTCCGGCGCCTTGGTCACGATCCGCAGCAGCCGATGGTGCTTGGTGCGGCTCAGCGGCCGGCACTCGGCAATCTCCACCGTGTCCCCTTCCTTGGCCTCATTCTTGGCGTCATGGGCGTGCAGAACGCTGCGGCGCTTGATGTACTTGCCGTACTTGGGGTGCCGGGTCTGGTAGTTCACCACGACCTTGATCGTCTTGTCGCCCTTGTCCGATGCCACCACGCCTTCGATGGTTCGCAGCAAAGGACGTTCGGTTTCAGTTGTTTTCGCTTCTGCCATGGGTCTGTTGCCTTCTGTCCGGCCGGCGCCCGCAGGGCCCGGCGGACAAACTCGTTACCTTATTTCGCCGCCGCCTGCTTGCTCTCGGCGATCTGCCGCTCGCGCAGCACCGTCTTCATCCGCGCAATCTCCAGCCGCGTCTTGCGAAGCTGACTGGGATCCTCCAGCTTCTCCGTCACCGCCTGGCTGCGCAGGTCGAACAGATGCTTCAGCTTCTCCTGCAGCTCGTGCTGCAGATGCTGGCTTTCCTTCTCGCGAATCTCTTTAACCGTCATAACCACTTCCGTATTGCTCAAAACTCAGCCGATTTACGCCACCGCATGGCGACGATGCACGAACCGGCACGGCACGGGCATCTTGTGCGCCACCCGCGCCAAAGCCCGCTTGGCCGTCGGCTCGTCGACACCGGTGATCTCGAACATCATCGTGCCCGGCTTCACCACTGCCACCCAGAACTCCGGCTCACCTTTGCCCTTGCCCATGCGGGTTTCCAGCGGCTTGGCCGACACCGGCTTGTGCGGGAAAATCCGGATGAACACGCGCCCTTCGCGCCGCAGAAAGTGGCTGCACGCGATGCGCCCGGCCTCGATCTGCCGGGCGCTGATCCACGAGGCTTTGAGGCTCTGCAGCCCGTACTCGCCGAACGCCACGGTATTGCCGCGGGTGGCGTTCCCCTTCATCTTCCCGCGCTGACTTTTGCGGAACTTCACCCGCTTTGGCATCATTGGCATGTTTCACCTCGTGCTACCATCATTCCACACAACTGTCATTCGGAGCCGTACTCGGCGAAGGATCTGGCCTCGAACTCCTGTGCCAGATTCTTCGCGGAGTACCGCTCAGAATGACAAGCACGGCTGCTTCCAGCCTCATCGATCCAAAACTTATCTCCGTCCTCGCCGCATCGCGCCACCTGGCCGCACATCCGTCTCCAGGACTTCCTCGCCGTACATTCCGCGGAAGATCCAGGTCTTCACGCCGATCGTGCCGTAGGTCGTGAACGCGATCGCGTAGCCGTAGTTCACGTCCGCCTGCAGCGTGGTCAGCGGGATTGAGCCGGTCACGCTCATCTCGCTGCGGGCGATTTCCGCCCCGCCCAGCCGGCCGCTCACCACCATCTTGATTCCCTTGGCCCCGGCCTGCATCGTCGCCTCGGCCCGCTGCTTGAGCACGCGGCGGAAGCTGGCACGCTTCTTAAGCTGCTCGGCTATCGCCTCGGCCACGAGCTGTGCGTTCAAATCCGGGTTCTTGACCTCGATCACCTTGATCGGCGCCACTTTGCGCTTGATCATGTCTTCCAACTCTTCGCGGAGCTTGTCCACTTCCGCGCCCTTGGGCCCGATCACCAAACCCGGCCGCGCCGTCTTGATCGTGACCGTCACCTCTTCGCGCGTGCGCTCGATCAGGATGTCGCTGACGGCCGCGAACGGAGGGCGACGGTTCAACTTCTGATCGATCAGCTTGCGGACCTTGAAGTCCTCGCCGAGAAAGTCGCCAAACGCCGCCTTCGGAGCGTACCACCGCGACTTCCAGTCCTCGGTGATGCCGACCCGAAACCCAAGTGGATTGACCTTTTGACCCATAGTGTACTCAATTACGAAGTTAAGCTCGCTCGTCCAGCGACACCACAATGTGGCTCGTGCGCTTGTTGATCGGATACGCCTTGCCGCGATCCTTCGGCTGGAAACGCTTGATCACCGGACCCGGATCTACCCAGGCCGACTGCACGTACAGCGTGTTGCGCGGCGGCGTCTCGCGCTCGTTGGCGTTCGCCACCGCCGACTTCACCACCTTCTCGACGAACACGCTCGCCCGCTGCTTGCTGAAGCGCAGCAGCGTCAGGGCATCGTCGACGTCGCGCCCGCGGATCAGATCCACGATCAGCCGCGCCTTCCGCGGTGCGATCCGGGCAAATCGATGTTTCGCTTCAAATGGCATTGGCCTATCCTCACGTCTCTTCGGTGGGGCAGACATTCTTGTCTGCCATGGCCTTGTCTCTCTTGGTGGGGCAGACATTCTTGTCTGCCACGGGATTGTCTCTCTTGGTGGGGCAGACATTCTTGTCTGCCACGGGACAATGTACTCATTGGCCCGTCCT
>DAIOHQ010000189.1:0-3108 GCA_036744635.1 Tepidisphaeraceae bacterium
GGCCCAAGAAAGCGTCGCCGCTTGAGGCTTCATGCAAAATCGTGTTCAGCGGACGCCGTGCTGGCGAGTGAGCAGAATCCCGTCCGCTGAAGCGGACCCTACATAAGGCTGCAGTGTGCTCATAGCTCCGCATGTACATGCGGAGCTATGTGAGATCGGCGCTCAATTCAACTGCAAATCTTATTGCCTCTGCGCCGGGGCGGTCGCGGGCGACAGCTCGTCGAAAATGAGGCATTCCTGCAGCCTGGTCATCATCGCCACGCCGATGCCTTTGACCGCAAGCAGATCGGCCGGGTGGTGAAAGGCTTTCTCGCCGGGATGATTTTTGGCGATCAGCTCGCGATAGGTGACGATGGCCTTGGCGCGCTTTTCGCCCAGTTCAGGGATGGCCGCGAGGTGCTGCCAGGTTGCCTCGTTGGGGTCAATGCGGTCCTGCACTTCGGCGAACCGCGGGCCATTGCCGGCCAGCGGGTCGGGGATGACGGTTCGGCCGCGGGCATAGAGGATGGCGGCGTAAACGCCCAGGCCGATGACCAGCAGCAGGATTATTTTGCGCTGCGATGGATTCCACATCGGCGGGGGCCCCTCCTGCTTACTTCTTCGACCACTGATGGAACTTGCTGCGCATTTCCTGCAGCTTGGTGAAGCCGGGTTTGTGCTGGAAGAGGTCATCGACCAGGCCGCCGCCGGGAACGGTCTGATGGATGTCGGCGAGGTTTCCCCAGGCGATGCTTTCCACGTAGGGTTTGGAGAGGGCCAGGCGGTAGACCGCCTCCATCCAGTCGGCCTGAAGCTGCGGGTCCCAAGGTCCGCGCCAGCGGCCGGCGGCGGCGGGATCGAGCTTGCCTTCGGAGCGGTCGCCGGCATCGGAATTGTTGCGCCCGGGCACAGAGACGGCGGTCAGGAAGACCGGCCGGCCAAGTGTCGAGAACTTGTCCAACATGCAACTGATCTGAAACAGGTCGCGCATGAACATGCCGGGACGGGGAAGTCCCACTTCCAGCTCCAGGCCGTACCCTTCAAAGCTGATGCCGGCCTGGCCGACCATTTCGGCGTAGAGCATCGGGGGCACGCTGCTGGCATTTTTGGCGTGGTATTCGCCGAACGGCTGGGTGATGGTGATGATGGTGCGGGCGTTGGGGAGCATCGACTTCACTTGCGAGACCAGCAGCCGGGTAAGCTCGATGATCTGCTCGAAGCTCATCGGAAAAAGCCCGCCGGCGCTTAGGCCGGCCACGACGTTCCAGACCGCGACGCTGCGGCGGTAGCGCTGCACCACCTGCTGCACGTACTCGTAGGCCAGCTCGCGCAGAGTGTCGAAATCGTGCTCCCAGATGAACATCCAGTCGGGAATTTCCGACTCCTCGAGATGGATCAGCGGCCCGGCGATGACCGGCATGCGTTTCTTGGCCAGCAGCTCGATCCAGGCGTCGACGTTCTCGGGGTTGAACGTCCCCTCCGCGGGCTGAAGCTGCTTCCACGACATTGGCAAGATGGCGTAATCGAACGAGCCCATCATCAGCTCTTTGTATTTCTGGTTCTGAATGGTGGGATCGACGCGGCAGCCGAAAATGTGCTTGACGAACTGAGAGCCGGACCTGCGCCGATTAATAAGCAGGTCGGCGTGGAAGCTGGCGATCTGCTCGCCGAGCTCGACCGAGATCGCCAGCGACTCATCGGCAAGCTTCGCGGCTTCGGGCGGTTCGTGCAGCTTGCCCAGGGCGTCGGAGAAGAGGCTCTGAGCGTCCTTGAAGCGCTGCTGAAGGCGTTCAGCGCGGGGGAAGTCGAAGAGGTTCCAGTCTTCCTGCTTCTGGACGATTTTCATCAGCCGATAGCGGGCCAATTCGACGTTGAGATTGTACGCCTCTTCGCGGTGCTGCAGGCGGGTGGTTTCGAGCTGGAACTGGCCGGCGGCGCCGACGTCCCAGAGCAGGCTGATGCCCAGGGCGTGTTCATCGGAGCGGACAATTTGCAGCAGGCCATCCTTGAATATCACTTCGCCGGGGATGGGGACGCTTTCCGGTCCAATGGCGATGCCGGCCATCGGCGCGAACGCCGCCAGCCGCTGGCCTTCCCGATAAATTTCAAACTTGACCGCCATGCCGATTCAATTCCGCTTCTGCGCCGACGACACTAGCGCGGCGGGCATCTTAGCAGAGGAATCGCGCACCTCCAATTGGGACGGCGCGGGCGAATGCGGCAGGCCGCACTCGGGGCAGATGATTTCGCCACCGGCGAGGAACTGGCCGAAGAGGTCGTAGCCGCATTGCAGGCAGTTGGTGCTGCGCGTGGGTGGGACACGCTTCCATGGCAGCAGGATTTTCGTGATCCAGTACAGCAGAATCAGAATGATCGTTCGAAGTAATGCGGCGACTGGATGGTTACTAATGACTGCAAGTCCGAGGGCGAGAACGCAAACGAGGATTTCCCAACGGGAAGTGCCTCCCTGCAATTCTTGGCCGCAGGCGGGGCAGCGGTAGATGCGCGCGGCTTTCAGATAGAGAAGCCGGACGCGCTTCTTGCAGGCGGGACAGCGGATGGTGGAGAAGATTCGCACGGACCATATTTTACCCGATAACGAGGCCGCGTCCCTTATTCTTTTGCAAAGTAGTCGCGGACGAGGTCGCGGTAGGCGTCGGGGACTGCGCCTTGGCGGAGGGCGTCGCCGGCGGCGGCGCGGGCGGCGGGCCAGGCGCTGGCAGACCAGGGAGCGGCGCGATGGGGGCGATCGGGGGCGCCGGCGGCGGCGCTGGAGGAGGTTCCGGGAGTGCCCGAATCTGTGGCTTGGCCGGCGCCGGAAACGATGGCTCCGCCGTTGTTTGAATGCGCGGCGCTGGTGCCTTGGTCGGGGGGGGTGGCGGTGTTCGGGTGTTGGTCGGCACCGTGGGATTCTCCTCCGCCGGCGCCCTCGGTCGATGTGGAATGGCCGCGGGCGGAGGCGGAGTCGGTGGGGTTCTCTGTCTTGGCAGGGTTCGGCTGGGCGCTGCCTGTTCCGAGGCGCGAAGCATCGGGAGAGTTTTCCGAAGGTTGGTCAGCGGGGGTGCGCGGGAAGCGCCGCGTCGGCGTGGGTTCGATTTTTTCTGAGCGCGTCATCGCCAGCTCGGCGGG
>DAIOHQ010000189.1:3118-9870 GCA_036744635.1 Tepidisphaeraceae bacterium
CTGGCGGCGGCTCTGGAGGAACGACACCAGGTCCGCCAGCTCGGCGGGCGAGAGAAAGCCACGGTCGGATGCGTTGGTCGGGGAGATCGAAGCCGTGGAAAACGTGATGCCGACGGTGAGGACCAGTGCCGCGGCCAGGCCGATGCCGCCCCAGGCGCGGGCGCCCAGACGATGGGCGATGACGGCCGATGGCGAAAGCTTGGCGCAGCGCGACTCCGCCATGTGCAGCACGGCCTGGCCGAAGGGATCATCGGCGGAGATGGTGGCGGCGGTGCTGAGCAGGTCGGAGAGGCCGAGCTGGCGGTCGGCCTGGATGGCGGCGTCAAGGTGCGATGGCCGGCGGATGATCGCCCAGATAGCGCCCCATGCCGCGCCTAGTGAGAGTGCGGCGAGGCCCAGGGGAAGGATTGGTTGATCGCGGGAGATGAGAATGGTCATGAGGATGAGCGCCACCGCCGCGCCTGCGGCGAGACCGATTCCCGTCCACTCCAGCATGCGCACGAGAAGCAGCCGGCGGTGGACGGAGTTGATGAAGCGGGCGAGGATTGGGGAAGGCGGCCGCATGAGGGTATTGAAACATAATCGGGAGGCGGGATGGTTAAGTTGCAGAAATTGCAGGGGCATCAGAGGAAGGCGTGACATGTTCGGCAGCCTGAGGAACAGCTTCGCCGCGCAGTTTGATCCGCCGGATTCCTTCCAGCAGGGGGAGGCGGGAGGGGCAGACGTGGGAGCAGAGGCCGCATTCGATGCACGCTTCCAGGCCGTAATGATCGGCCAGGGCCAGGTCGCCGCGTTGGCTGGCCTCGAGCAGCCCGGCGGGTTGAATCTGGGTGGGGCAGGCCTCGATGCACCAGGAACAGCGGATGCAGGGCTCGGGAATGTTGGGGGCCTCTTCGTGGCCGATGTGCAGGGTCAACTCGCCACCGGCCAGGATGACGTCGGCCGGCACGCGGATATCGCGCAACGCGTGGCCGGCGCGCACGATCACGCCGCTGGAAGGGATTGCCAGTTCCTTCAACACGTGCGACAGGGGCGTTCCGACCGCAACCAGCAGCAGGTGGGTTTCTCCCTTCCGATCATCGCGCAGCACAATCGGCACGCGCAGCATCGGACGCTCTAGCGCGGCACATTCCCCAATCGCCGCGGCGGTGGGCGGATCGAGCACCAGGAGGCCTTGTTCGACCGGCGAACGGCCCGGCCGCAGGCGGCGATCCACCACGGTGTGCAGCAGCAACGTGGGATCGGGCTGCGGATAATCGTTGCGCAGCGAGACAAGCTGCACGCGCTTGCCGGCCAGGCGCTTGAGGTGGCGCCACCAGCGGCCGGGCGATTCACCTTCGATGATGATCCAGTTGCGTTTGGCGCCGGTGAGCCGGGCCAGCAGCACCAGGCCGACGATCATGGCCGGCGACCAGCGCGCCGCCGCGACGCTGTTCAGGCGGGCGCTGCCATCTTCGTCGAGGGCGTTGCAGAGGATGGTATCGACCGGGCGCTTGATCGACTGGTGCAACTGGGCGAGGAAATCGGGGCTGGTCTTGCGATGGGCGGTGATGCCGGCATGGCGGATGCGGTCGATCCAGGTGAAGAGGTCGGCGGGATGCACATTCTCCAGCTCCGGCAGGGCTTTTTCCGCCTGGGTCATGTTGATCGGATCGGGCTCGGGGGCGGCGGTGTCAGTGGCTTCAACTTCCACTGCGGGGATCTGCCGACCACAAGTAAGCGTGATCGTGGTAGCGGCGCGGACAATACCGGCGACGGGAGACAGCGCGGCGGGCAGGGTTTCGCCGATCTCAGAAGTGATGGGCTCGCCGGCTGCGACGATCGTCCCCGGGGCCTTGGGCGCTGCCGTCGAGCCGTCATCGTGGGCGGCCAGGGGAATGAAGAGGCGGGGCGCCGGGGCGATGGTGCGAAATTCGCGCGGCTTAAGGCTCCATCCGCCAACCCGGGTAATCTGGACGTCGAAATACTTCATCGGGCGGTGTTCTTGTCAGGAGAAGAAGCGATCGCGCCGGCATGCTCCCGGCACAGTAGATTGTCCCGTGGCAGACAGGAATGTCTGCCCCACCAAGAGAGACAGTCCCGTGGCAGACAGGAATGTCTGCCCCACCAAGAGAGATAGTATCGTGGCAGACAGGAATGTCTGCCCCACCAACAGAATATTTTGACAGCCGCCGAGTTCGACGTTCGCAGGCTCGCGCTCACGAAGCCAGGGGGATGCCGTTTTCGCGGCAGACCTGGCGGAGCGCATCGGCGGCCGTCTTGAAGAGCTTCGGGCCGCTGAATCCGCTGAATTGTCCCTGCGCCGCCAGGTGCGGCTCGAGGCTGAGAAAGCCGCGATAGCCGCTGGCGTAGGCATCCTTCAGGATCTCCCCGAGGTGACCGTCGCCTTGCCCGGCGGGAACCGCCTTCGCCTCCTTGAAAGTCGCATCCTTCACATGAATGTGGGCGGTGAACGGCTTGAGCAGCGGCCAATTGTCCAGGGGATTTTCGCCCACCTGCACAAAGTTGGCGAAGTCGAAGGCACAGCGCAGTTGCGAGGAGTTGATCGACTGCATCAGGTCGAGGCATTCCTTTCCCTTCTCGCCGTAAATATGCCGCTCGTTCTCGTGGACGAGGGTGATCTCCCGGCCCTTGATGTAGTCCACCTTGGCGCGCATGCGGCGAAGCACTTCATCGCGGTATTTTCGGATGTCCCCGCCATCGGCGGGGGGATAATAGCTGAAGATGCGGATCAGGTGTGCCCCGAAGAAATCGGCCGCATCGACCGCGATTTTGAAGCGCTCGAAATGATCCTCCCAGGAATCGTTGATCTTCACCTTGCCGATCGGGCTGCCGATGCACGCCACCGCCAGGCCGTTGGCGGCGAGCTTGGTTTTGATCTCCGAGCGCAGGGCGGTGTCGAAGTCGAGGACGTTCCTGCCAGAGACGCTGCGCAGCTCAAAATGGGTGATTCCATTCTCCCGGCAGCCGCGAATCTGCTCATCCAGTTCCGGCGAAATTTCATCGGCAAAGGCGGCGAGTTTCAGCATAAGGTCCTCTGGTCAATCGTTGAGTGGCGATTGTAGAGGAGGAGGCGGGTGCGTCAAAGGCGGCGGCATTCTCGGGAAGAATGCGCGAAGGCACGGGCAAGCAGGTGGTGTCGCTACGAAAGTCCTTTAGAGCAACTCGTGCAATTGGTCGACCGTTAGACCGGCATCAGCAAGACACCGTTACCAGGACAGGACCGGCGGGGTTGGGTTCAATCGGAATGGGCTCATTGTGCAGCAGAAGCGATTCGACGTAGACAGTGATGGCATCCTGGGCCATGGCGATCGCCTGCTCGCGCGTGTCCCCTTCGGTGTGACATCCCGGCAAGGCGGGGACATGCACGGCGAATCCGCCGTCTTCGTCGTCGGCTTCAAGCAAAACCGTGAACGTGTAGCTGTGAGCAACCATATCCGCACACTATACCACAATCGACGTCGAGCGCGACGGCGCTAGTTCAGCGTTCGGCCACTTTCGCGCCGCTCAGGAGGCCTTCTTCTTTGACTTGGTTTCTTTCGCCTCTTCCTTCGCCTGCCACTGGAGCAGAGCGGGGAGATTTTCGGCTGCCTTGTGGAAGGCGCTGATCCATTGCTTCATCAGCCTGGGTTCGGGTTCGGTGAGCACGTTCACTGATGACTGCATCGATCATCAGCACGCAGTTGATGTCGGTGACGCGGTAGGTGTTGGCCAGGCTGTCCACCCAAGGCTTGTACTTTTCGCTCATGCCGCCGCCGCGCGGGGTTACCTTCTGGTGCAGGCGGACGGGATGCTGGCTGATGAGCATGCCTCGGCATTGCGATGCCCATGCCCGCGTAAGCGTGGACTTCCCGACGCCGGCGTTGCCGGTCACGATCAACACCTGCGGTTTTCCGGGCGCTTTGGACATGCGCCGGATGGTAGCGGGATTTTGACAGGGTTCCCACAGTTGCTACACTCGCCGGTTTTCAAAAATCGGAGAAGTTTTCGCGATGCAGATGACCGCCGCCATCACCAAGGCCGCCGCTCTTACCGAGGCCCTGGCATACATTCAGCGCTTCCACAACAAGGTGGTGGTGGTGAAGGTGGGCGGGTCGATCATGGACAACGACGAGGCGCTGTCGAGCCTGTTGTCGGACATCGTCTTCATGAACTACGTGGGGATGCAGCCGGTGCTGGTGCATGGCGGGGGCAAGGCGATCAACCAGGCGATGGAGACGGCCGGGCTGACGCCGCAGATGGTGATGGGCCGGCGCTACACCGATGAGCGCACCATCGCCATCGCCGAGCACGTTTTGTGCAACCAGATCAACAAGTTCATCGTCAACTTCATCCAGTCGCAGGGATGCGAGGCGATGGGATTGCACTCGCTGTCGAGCGTGGTGCTCTTCGCGGAGAAGACGTATCTGAACGGCCCGGATGGCCGGCGGATTGATCTGGGATTGGTGGGAGAAGTGCGGTCGGTGAATGCGCGGCTGCTGCAACTATTGGTGCAGGCGGATTCTATCCCCTGCATCGCCACCATCGCCCGCGACCAGGCCGGCGGCCGGCTGAACGTCAACGCCGACACCGCGGCCGGCGCGGTGGCGGCGTCGATGAACGCCGAGAAGCTGGTGGTGGTTTCCGATACCCATGGAATTCGCATGGATCCCCAGGATCCGGAGTCGCTGGTGCGGCATCTGACCATCTCGCAGATCGATGACATGGTGAAGAGCGGGGCGATCTCCAGCGGCATGCTGCCGAAGGTGGAAGCGTGCGTGACGGCGCTGCGCGGCGGCGTCAATAAAACCCACATCATCGACGGCCGGATTCCGCACGCGCTGCTGCTGGAAATTTATACCGAAGCGGGGATTGGGACGGAGATTGTGCTTTGAAAAATTTCATTTCCATCGCCGAGACGCCCGCCGAGGAGCTTCGCCACACGCTGGACGTGGCCAAGCGGCTCAAAAAGCAGTTCAAGGAAACCGGGCGCAACGTCCCGCTGCTGGCCGGCAAGACGCTGGCGATGATCTTCGAGAAGCCCAGCCTGCGCACGCGGGTGAGCTTTGCGGTGGCGATGACCCATCTGGGCGGCAATGGGCTGCTGCTGCGCGATGAAGAAGTCGGCCTGGGCAGGCGCGAGCCAGTCGAGGACGTGGCGCGCGTGCTGTCGGGCATGACCGATGGCATCATGGCCCGCACCTTCGAGCATTCCAAGCTGCTCGGCCTGGCCAAGTATGCAACGGTGCCGGTGATCAATGCCCTCACCGATTACAGCCATCCGTGCCAGGCGATGGCCGACATCATGACCATCGAAGAGCAGCTTGGATCGCTGGAGGGGCGGACGGTGGCGTATATCGGTGATGGGAACAACGTGGCGCGGTCGCTTTCGGTGGCCTGCGGGAAGTTCAACATGAAGTTCATCTGCGCCTGCCCCGGCCCGTATCAACTGCCGGCCGAGGAGATCGACCGGATCATGACGCAGGTGCCGACGATGGATTTCCAGACCACGATCGATCCCAGTGAGGCGGTGCGCGGCGCGGATGTGCTGTACACCGACACCTGGGTGTCGATGGGCCAGGAAGCGGAAAAGGAAAAGCGGCTGCGCGATTTTGAAGGGTTCCAGATCAACGCTGCCGTGCTGGCGCTGGCGCCGCCGCACGCGATCGTCCTGCACTGCCTGCCGGCCTATCGCGGATTGGAAATCACCGCGGAAGTGATGGAAGGCGCACATTCCCGCGTGTTTGCGCAGGCGGAGAACCGGCTGCATTTTCAAAAGGGATTGCTGGCGCTGCTGATGGGCGGACAATGAACGCTTAGCGGATCATCACGCCGCGTTCCATCTGCCGAGCGTGCTCGATTGAATATCGGGCCCAGGGCTGGGCTTCGAGGCGGGGCTTGCCGATGGGCTTGCCGGTCCCTTCGCAGATGCCGTAGGTGCCATCCTGAATCTTGGCCAGCGCCTGGTTGATCTCGCGGAGGAGGTCGCGGTCCTTTTCCATCAAGCCAAGGGTGAATTCCTGCTCGTAATTGTCGGTTCCCATGTCGGCCATGTGGATGGGAAGGTTGGAGAGGTTGCTGCCGCCGCCGGTGCGCAGGGCTTCGCGTTCCATCGAGCTCATGTCGCCGACCAGCTCGCGGCGCTTGGCAAGCAGAAGATCGCGGTAATGCTCGAGTTCCTTGGGGGTAAGCCCGGCCTGGTTGCGGCGCGGTTTGCCGTCGGTGGGAACGGGCGAGACGGGCGAGGGGCGGGGGTCAATTTCATCGGCGCGCGGCTTGGGCCGGCGGGCAAACTTGGCCAGCAGCGGCTTGGACTCGGACCCGGCCTTGACCTGTTTGTCTTGTTTCTTGTCGTGCTTCTGATTTTTTTGGGAGAGTTTGGCGGCTGGCTTGGCCGCGGGCCTTTTGGCCGCCTTGATGGCAGGATGCTTCTTGGATGGACTCTTCTTGGCGAGTGCTTTGGCCACGGGTGACATTTCTCCTTCGCGACGAAAGATACCGGTTGCGAGCCACCACTTCCGACAAGAGCCGCCGCGATCAAAAGGTGAAGCAGAATACGCCATAATCGCCACACAGTCAAGAAGATGCAACGCGCGCAAATCCGTCGGGGTGGTGCGGACCTTGTCTGCAATGGCTGGATGAGCGGCAGGTGTACTCACAATGGTGGGGCAGACATTCTTGTCTGTCATGGCTGGATGAGCGGCAGATGTACTCACAATGGTGGGGCAGACATTCTTGTCTGTCATGGCTGGATGAGTGGCAGGTGTACTCAC
>DAIOHQ010000190.1:0-9798 GCA_036744635.1 Tepidisphaeraceae bacterium
GCCTATCTTACGTCACTATTATTACTTAAACTTTTTTATGCAACGGTCAGTAAGTATATCATCTCTCGCTGGGCTTGGCGCGTATTTCCATGAAGCCGCGGAGGATCTATTGCGCCGCATCTGTGCCCATCGCCGCCCATTCTTGATCCAATCCGCTGCGGTTCTTACATTCATTGCCTGCGAGGGAAGCGACTGATGACTGATACCGCACTGGAATCGCCCGCACCGGAACCTGCGCCGCGCAAACGCCGCGCAATTGCGGGCGTCGCTGCGCCGGCCGGCGGCGCGGCGGAAAAATCGCCGCTCTCCCCCGCCATGAAGCAGTATCAGCAGTTCAAGCAGCAATATCCCGGCTACGTGCTGTTTTTTCGGATGGGGGATTTTTATGAGATGTTCTGGGAGGATGCCAAGCTGGCGGCCAAGACGCTGGGCGTGGCGCTGACCAGCCGCTCGCGCGGGGGAGTGGATGCAGAGGATGCCATTCCGATGGCCGGCGTGCCGTTTCACGCGGTCGAGGCGTATCTCCGCAAGATGATCGCGGCCGGGCACAAGGTGGCGATCTGCGAGCAGATGGAGGACCCGGCCCTGGCCAAGGGCGTCATCAAACGCGATGTGGTGCGGCTGATGACGCCGGGGACGCTGACCGATGAGCCGCTGCTGGATGGGCGCAGCGAGAATTATCTGGCGGCCGTCGCATTTCATCTCACCAAGTCCGATGGCTATCGCGCTGGGCTGGCGTGGATTGAGCTTTCGACCGGGGCGTGTATCGCCCTGTCCGGCAACGACGGTCAAATCCTCGACGAGATCGCCCGCCTGCGCCCCGCCGAAGTGCTGATCCCCGAGCTTCCGTCCGGCCAGCCGCACGACATTTCCAAGAAAATTGAGGCGCTGGGTGTGAAGGCGATCACCGCCCGCCCCGGCTGGCAGTTCACGGTGCATCACGCCAAAGAACAGCTCGCCCGCCAGTGGCAGACGATGACCGCAGGGGGGTTCGGCTTCGCGGACGATGATCCGGCGGTGCTCGCGACGGCGGCGGTCTTGAGCTATCTGGAAGAGACGCAGAAATCGTCGCTGGCGCATCTGCGCCCGCTGCGCCGGCACGTGGTCGAGGATTATCTCAACATCGACCCCGCCTCGTGGCGCAGCCTGGAGATCGACCGCACGGTGCGCGCCAATACCACCGAAGGCTCGCTGCTGAGCGCCATCGACCGCACCGCCAGTTCCATGGGCGGGCGCATGCTGCGGCAGTGGCTGCGCACGCCGCTGTGCGATCTGGAGCACATCGCCGCGCGGCAGTCGGCCATCGCGGCGCTGCTGGAATCGCCCAGCGTCCTCAAGAGCCTGATCGCGGCCCTGGATGATGTGTGTGACATCGAGCGGATCATCTCGCGCGTCTCGGTTGGCCGGGCCGGGCCGCGCGATCTGGCAGCGCTGGCGAAATGCCTGGCAGCGCTGCCGGCGCTGTTCGAGCAACTGCAATCGCTCGGCCGCACTGAAGATGTCGCCCCGGAATTGCTCAACCTACGCATCTTCTGCGCCGAGCGCGCGAAGTATCTCGCCGGCGCCATGCTTCCCGATCCCGCGCCGCATCTGCGCGAAGGGGGAGTCATCGCCGGTGGCTTCGATCCCGAGCTGGATCGCCTGCGCGACATCGGCACCAACAGCCAGCAGTGGCTGGCCAAATATCAGTCTCAGCTCGCGGCCGAGTCGGGCATCGCATCGCTGCGCATCGGCTACAACAAGGTCTTCGGCTATTACATCGAGGTGACGGATTCCCATCGTGACAAGGTTCCCGCCGGATGGTCGCGCAAGCAGACCATCAAGAATGCCGAGCGCTACATCACGCAGGAGCTCAAGGAGTTTGAGAACGAGGCGATCGGGGCGCAGGATCGCTCGATCGCCCTGGAAGCCAAGCTCTTCGAGCAGATCCGCCAGGAGCTGTTGCCGCATATCGGCCAGTTTCAGGAGCTGGCCGACGGCTTGGCGCGGCTGGATGTGCTGAGTTCGCTGGCCGCGTTGGCGCAGGAGCGCCGCTATTGCCGGCCGGAGATGGTGGAGCAGCGCGTGCTGGAGATCATCGATGGCCGCCATCCCGTGCTCGAGCAGCAGCTTGGTTCGGAGTTCGTCGCCAATGACGTGCGCTTCTCCGACAGCGACTCGCTGATGCTGATCACCGGCCCGAATATGGCCGGCAAATCCACCTACATCCGGCAGGTGGCGCTGATCGCGCTGATGGCGCAGATCGGCTCCTTCGTCCCGGCCAAAAGCGCCACCATCGGCGTGATCGACCGCCTCTTCACCCGCATCGGCGCATCCGATGAGCTGCACACCGGCCAATCGACCTTCATGGTCGAGATGACCGAGACCGCCAACATTCTGAACAACGCCACCGACCGCTCGCTGGTGATCCTGGATGAGATTGGCCGCGGCACGAGCACGCTCGATGGCCTGTCGCTGGCCTGGGCGATTGCCGAGCACATCGCCGCCTTCGTCCGCTGCCGCACGCTTTTCGCCACCCATTACCACGAGCTGACCGATCTCTCGCAGCGCTTCAGCGGCGTGCGCAACTTCAACGTGGCCGTGCGCGAATGGGAAGACCAGGTGATCTTCCTGCACCGCATCGTTGAAGGGGGAACGGATCGGTCCTACGGCATCCACGTCGCCCGCCTGGCCGGCGTGCCGCGGGAAATCCTCGACCGCGCCCGCACGCTGCTCTCGGAGCTGGCCGTGCAGCATGTCTCGCTGAAGAAGTCGCGCAGCCGCCAGGAAGACAGCAGCCAGCTCCCGCTGTTCAGCGACCCGGCCAGGGAGCTGCTGAGCGCGCTCGCCGGAGTCCCGGCCGACACGCTCACGCCGACGCAGGCGCTGGAGTTGATCCGGCTATGGAAAGAAAAGTTCGCCAAGGGGAGTTAAGGAGTTCGGAATGGAGACGGCAAAGCCGGCGCCGGACGTGGCGGATTTTGTGTATGGGGCGAACTGGCGGAACACGTTTGACCTTTGGAAGCCGGCGGGGGAACTCGATAAACCTTGGCCATTGTTTGTCTGGTTTCATCAAAACGGGTTCGTGGCGGGGGACAAGTCATTGATTCCGGCGGAGTTGATTGAGGCGCTGCTCGGGGCGGGGATCGCGGTGGCGTCGGCCAACTATCGCTTCAGCCAGCAGGCGCCCTGCCCGGCGATGTTCCACGACTGCGGGCGGGCGATCCAGATGCTGCGCTACTTCGCGCCGGTGTGGAATCTGGATCCATCTCGCGTGGCGGCCGGCGGTTGCTCGGCGGGCGGGGGCGCGGCGCTCTGGCTGGCCTATCACGCGGACCTGGCGGACCCGGCCAGCCGCGATCCGGTGGCCCGGCTGTCGACCCGGCTCTCCTGCACCTGCAACACCGCCGCCCACTGCAGCTACGACCCGCACTTCATCCGCGCGCACATTCCCGGCCCCGCCTGGACGCACGAAGTGATCCCGCTGCTGTTTCAGGTGCCAACGGAGGAATTCGATGCGCCGTGGGCGCGGGAGACGTTCAAGCTGGGGTCGCCGATTGAGTTCGTCGATGAACGTGCCGTGCCGACGCTGATGTTTCACGAGCGGCCGGATGTGCCGGCGGACAGAGCGATGACGGTCAACGAAAGCATCCACCATGGCCGCTTTGCGCAGGTGCTGGCTGAACGATTGAAAAAGTTCGGCGTCGAGTGCGAAATCCGCTATCGCAGCGAATATCCGAATCCGGAGGCGGGGGAGTCGGCGCTGTTTTCCGAAGCAGCGGCGGGGTTTCTGAAGCGACATTTGTAGAGGTTCATCTTGGGCCGGCGCCTGCTGTGGCATCAGCTATCCGCCTAAGAAGTGCATGCTCTCAAGTAGCACGGGTTTTCCTTAACCCGTGCCCAGTGTGTCAATCTGCGCACGCGGCACGTCATTTGAGAAATCGGGTCTGTCGCTCCGACCGAACTGCTAGGCATGGGTTAAGGAAAACCCATGCTACGGGAGAAGATCGCTGGGCTTCTGGCATATGGGGTGGTCGCCGCATTCACATGAGGCGCCTCTGATACGCATTCCATGTACATGCGAGGCGGTTTGAGACGAGCGCCGAAATTAATCGGGAGGCGTGTGATTTCGCATGTCCCTTCGCACCTGACCCCTGCTGCGATTATTCTATCATCATGCTTGAATCGCGCGAGCGAGTGGAGGAGTTGATGGATCGGGCCGATGCCGATCCGGAGGAGCTGCGCTCGGCGCTCGCCTTCATCCGGCGGATCAACGTGCTGCTCGGCTACACCCGCGCCACCCTGCATCATCTCAAGCGGTTCTCGCGGTCGTGGAAGGCGGGCGAGAGGATCACCATTCTCGATCTGGCCACCGGTTCGGCCGACATTCCGCGGGCGATCCTGAAATGGGCCCGGCGCAGTGGCTTCGACCTCCACGTCACCGGGCTCGATCTGCATCCCACCACCGCCTCGGCAGCGCTGGCGGAAAACCCCGATCCGTCGCTCATCATCGTCCGCGGCGATGCCCTGCATCCTCCCTTCGCCGATGGCAGCTTCGATTACGTGCTGACAAATATGTTCCTGCACCATCTCGATGAGGCGGAGGTTGTGCAGGTGATGCGCGAGATGAATCGCCTCGCCTGCCGCGGCGTCATCATCGCCGACCTGCTCCGCCATCGCCGGGCCTATTTCTGGATCAGGATTTTCTCGGCATTCGCCGGGCGCATCGTTCGCCATGACGCCCCGGCATCGGTGGCCCAGGCATTCGTGAAGCGGGAGATTCTCGATCTTCGCGATCAGGCGGAAATTCCCTACGCCGCATATTTTCGACACTTCGGCCACCGCTTCGTGCTCGCCGGTTGCAAGCCGCATCATAAGACGTGACAGACCAAATGCTTGCGACCGAGGCGTTGCACGACGCTGCTGCAGCTTGGCTGCGATCCGGAAAACTCTCCGATTCGAAGCAAAGCAACAACCGCCAAAAATATCAGCAAATGCGCGTGGTTTGACGATTTCTTCCACATATCGTACGCTTTTATAGCTCCCGTCCCGGCTGGCTTTGCAGCGGGGCGCTGAGCGGGTGCTGTCGGCCGCGAGATGGCGCTGGGCTTGGCCAGGAGTCGCGGCGGGAAAAGATGGATTCCACCGGGGTCGCCGGTTTTGTCGCCAACGTTTGTCCCCGGCAACTGTCCCGTTCTGCATCGTTCTTCCGGGGCGGGAATCCGCTCGTGTTAGAGGATCGCTCATGCGCCGCAGCTATTTGTCCAACTGTCAGCCCGGAGATGTGGTCGAGGATGTCTACGTCCTCAGCCAGAAGCAATTTTCCGCCACCAGCACCGGAAAATTCTTCGTCAAGGCCTTCATCTCCGACAAGACGCTGCAGCTCACCGCGCGGCTCTGGAACGCCACCCGCGACCTGTACGACCGCCTTCCCGAATCCGGCTTCGTGAAGATTCGCGGGCGCATCGAAAACTACCAGAGCAACCTGCAGTTCATCATCGAGCAGATCTGGCCGGCCAAGGATGGCACCTTCGACGTCGGAGACCTGCTGCCCCACACCACCAAAGACGTCGATGCCATGTGCCAGCGCCTCTTCGAGCTGGTGCAGAGCGTGCAGAACCGCCACCTCAACGCGCTGCTGCAGACCTATCTCGATGATGAAGAGCTGATGAACAGCTTCTGCAAGGCGCCGGCCGCGATGACCTTTCATCACGCCTTCGTCGGCGGGCTGCTGGAGCACACCCTCAACGCCATCGAAGTGGCCGATGCGATCTGCAAGTTTTATCCCGGCCTCAATCGCGACATCGTGATCGCCGGCATCTTCCTGCACGACATCGCCAAGACCTGGGAGTTGAGCTACGACTGCGCCTTCGGCTACACCGACGGCGGCCAGCTCGTCGGCCACATCGTCAAGTCGGCGATGTGGGTGGAGCACAAGGCGAAGATCGCGGAGGACCTGCTCGGGGAAAAAATTCCCCAGCCGCTGATCGACGTGCTGCAGCACATCATCATCAGCCACCACGGCGTGCCGGAATTCGGCGCCATCAAGCCGCCCAGCACGCCCGAGGCGATCATGGTTCACGTGGTGGAGAACCTCGACGCCAAGATGATGATGTCGCTGGCGGCGACCCGCGGCAGCGCCGTCTCCGGCTTCGCGGCCGATGGCGGCGGCGGAAACTGGACGGAATACATGAAGGCGTTCGGCGGCCGGCTGTATCGGCCGGATACCGCCCCGGCTGACGCTGAAATCCCCGATGGCAACGGCGATGGCCAGGAATCGCCCGCGGAGCGTTCCCCCGCGCCCGCCCCAAACCCGCGCCAGCCTCGCGCCATCGATGCCAGCCCCGTCAAGCTCGCCATCACCAATCCCCTCTTCGAGGCCGCCCCGCTGCGCAAGCAATAGCCAATTGCCGCCTGGCAACTCACCGCCGTAAATCACTTCGGAAAATCCCCCGAAACTGCAATGCGCCATGTAGGACTTGAACCTACAACCCGCTGATTAAGAGTCAGCTGCTCTGCCAATTGAGCTAATGGCGCTGTGGCCGAAAACTTTAGCGGCGCTGGCCGCGATGTCAAGCGGAGGAAGGCACGAAGGCACATAGGCACGAAGGCACGGAGGGAAGAGGCAGCATTCACTTCGTGCCTTCGTGCCTCTTGCCTCCGTGCCTTCTTTCCGTCATTTTCCCACCGGATCAACCGCGGGCGGCGCCGGCTCGGCAGGGGGGGTGGGGGTTTCGCCGGGCTTGGTCTGCTTGGGGGGTTGGGCGGGGCGATAGTTCAGGCGGGTCACCACCGAATCGTAGGTGAACCAGTCGCCCTGCAGAGAGGTGCGCATCATTTGCGAGAGTTGCTCGTCGATGCGCATGTTCACGAAAGGCCTGGTCTCGTCGGTGAAGAGCGTGGTCACCGCATCCAGCTCGACCACCATCGCCTTGCCGGCCTCGGGGAGGCCGATGGTCCGAATCGGATGCGGGTTGGACTTGGAGGCGACCTCCAACAGCTTGAACGCCTCGCTGATGAACAGCAGCTTGGAGGGGCCGGTGACATCGACGTTGTCGATTTTGGCCTCGGCATCAGCGCGGAAGGCATTGGTGGTGAGCATTTTCTCCCGCTCCCCCTGCCCCCCCTCCGCGTTGGCCGCGGCCTGGAGGCTGCCGAGCTTTTTGGCGGAATCTTCAAGCTTGGCGGCGGCTTCTTTGGCCTTTTCAAATCCCAGCCGCTTTTTCACATCCTGCTCGACCTGGTTCTGCACCTCGGCGATGGTGGCCGGGGCGTGGCTGGGTTCGAGGTCGGTGAGGCGGAAGATGTAGATGTTGTTGTCCTTGTCGGTCAGTGGGGCAGACGGCTTCCACGCCGCCAGCAGCATGGGATTTCTTGCCTCCGCTGAGTCAGGGGAGAAGAACTTGTCGGCGAACATCGCATAGGTGGGGAAGGGAATGCCGCGGTATTCGGCGTCGCCGATTCCCTTCAGCGCCTTGAGGTCTTTCTGCGAAAGATAGCCGGTCTTGAGATCCTGGGCAGAGACGCGCACGTCGAACTGCTTTTGAATCATGTCGGCCAGGTTGTGCAGATATTCGTATTGGTCATATCCGACGCCCAGCGATGAAACGGGGGCGGTGGTGGCCGAGCGTTTGGCCTGGAAGGCCTTGAAGTCGGCGCTCATCACCGAGGCGATGCGCTCGCGGATGTCCTGCTGTAGCTTGTCGGCCTCCGGCTTGACCAGCAGTTCCTTGATCTGGTCGCGCACCTGCTCGAAGGGCTGGATTGCCGGCTGTGTGCTGGCCTGAGACGTCGGCGCGGTGGCGGGCTGGCTGGACGGTCCCAGCATCAGCTCGGCGGTGGTAGGGGCGGGCTTGGTGGCAGGGGGGGTGGGGAAATCGGCCTTGTGCTCACCGTAGTAGATCCGCTCGGCCACATCCCAGTCGTACTCGCTGTTTTTCGCCTTCACCGCCTGTACCACCGCATCGCGCGAGATGGTGATGAACTGCAGCTTCACGCGGTTGGGATAGCGATAGCCAAAGCCGAACGGGTTGGCCGAGAGCTTGAGCTTTTGCGGGTCCTGAATTCCGTTGATGGTATCGGAGTCCTCCAGGGCGTAATCGCGAAACTGCTTGTCCACTTCCTGGGTGGTGGGAGCGACGGCGGCGGCGAAGCCGTTGGCGGAAAGCTCGACGAGGTTCAGGCGAATCGTTTGATATTCCTCGGCCAGGGCGTGCTCGCGCTGGGGGTCGCTGACCTTGACGATGCTGGCGGCGCGCTCGTAGGCGCCTTTCACCAGGAACAGGTGGGTGAGCATCTGCCGGAGGTTGGCGGCCGCGTCGGTCTGCAGAGCGCCTGGGCCGTCCAAACCAAAATCATTCACGAGCAGCGTCTCGATCGAGTCGCGGCTGACGGAGATGCCCATCTTCTCGGCCTCTTTGATCAACAATATGTACATTTCGCGATGGCCGTCGATTTCCTGCATGGCCCGCGGCCCGAGCATCTGCTGCAGCAGGTATCCCATCGACATGCCGTTTTTGCCGATGCTCATGTGCTGAAGCTGTTGCCATTCGCGGTGTGCGTTCTCGGTTTCGTTGGCGTTGAGCACGTCTTTTCCGAAGTATCCTTCGACCCGGTCGCGGTTGGCGCCTGTGCGAGCGTTGTTGGGCAGGATGAAGACGATCATCAGGCCGGCGGCGAAGATGGCCATCAATTTTTTCTGATTTCGCTGGAAAAACTTGTACATGCAAATCCTTAAAAGGGGTGGGACACTATAGAAAGGATCATCTTCGCGAACAAGCGGGGGGAAGGGCGCGGAGAGAGTGAAAATGAAATGTGGGACATTTGGGGACATTTTGGGACATGAGGTTGCTGTTAGTCCAGTGGTTTTGGGCAGTTGTGGAGAGGAGGGCATTTGGGACATTTTCTGGGGAGTGGGACATTGGGAGCGGCGGGGAGGAGGGGATTGCAAATTGAAAATTGAAAAATGCAAATTGCAAAATGGGGAGTGGGCGCGGGGGTTGTCGGGAGTCAGTTGTCCGTGGTCCGTTGTCCGTGGTCCGTTGCAGGTCGTCATAATGCGTGCCTCCATATAACGGGGGATGTTGCGCGGTTGCCGCGCCGGGCGCGCAACACCTGTGGGAGGGTTTGGCCACAGATGGGGCACAGATTTTCACAGATGCTGGATTGGGCGGGAGTTAGGCGCGAAGAGGGGGAAGAGGCGAAGCGAAAAAAAATCTGTATTCTGGGGATTTTGTGGTTTTTAGGCGTTGCGCTGGCGGCGCGCCGGGCGCGCAATTGCGGAGTTGCGCGCGGGGATTTGACGGGGGACGGGGGGAGAGCGGAGGGGAAGAATTGCGGTTGTTTCCTGGTCGGAGGATTTATTCTGTCCGGTTTGGCGGTGGCCGGCAACTTACTTGTAGGATGGAGCGTGAATGAACGACATCGAGCTTCTGCAGCGATACCTCCGCGAGAAGGACCAGCAGGCGTTTGCCGAACTGGTTGGCCGGCACCTGGCCTGGGTGTATTCGGCGGCGCTGCGCCAAGTGGGCGATGCCCATCTGGCCGAGGCTGTGACGCAGGGGGTGTTTTTGGCTCTGGTGCGGCAGGCCGACAAGCTGACGCGCGGCGTGGTGTTGACGGGCTGGCTCTTCGGCGTGACCCGCTGCGCCGCGGCCATGGCGCTGCGTTCGAAAATCCGGCGGGACAAACATGAACAGCAGGCGGCGGCAATGAACTTGGAAATACAAGAGCCGATGAGCGAGGAGCGGTGGCGGGAGTTGGCCCCGCTGCTGGATGAGCTGGTGGAGAAGCTGGGGAAGCGGGATCGGGTGGCGGTGC
>DAIOHQ010000191.1:0-9763 GCA_036744635.1 Tepidisphaeraceae bacterium
CACCACATTGTACTCTCCGCACCGTTCGGCGCATCAATCAGGTTCATTTTGGTGCCATTCTTGCGCAATTATGCTCCCCCATTTCACTGGCTCCTCCGGAAATCGGCGGTAGATTGCCATTATCTGAACGTCAATGTCAAGTCGTTTCACTTCTAGGAGAAGCTATGGCAATGCGGAAAATGCTCTGTTTCGCTATCGTCGGTGCCGGGTTCCTGGGTTCCGGGGCGCGTGCCGCCATCATCTACTCTGACACGTTCACCGACACGGCGGGAACTGCGTGGTCGGTCCACCAGCCGGACATCCATACTCCAACCGCGTTAACCACGCCGTATACGTACTACAACGGGTATGGCCCTGCCGCTACGGGAACCATGACCGGCCCCAGCGGAACGCCGCCCAATGCGGTCAAGCTCGACGTTGATGCAGGTGTGCTGCCGCTGGCCAGCAACATCGTCACCGGCTATACCAAGCCGACCACGTTCGCGGTGTCGCTGGACATTCAGCTTGGAACGATGACCATGCAAGTAGCATCCAACGGGATCGGCCTGGGTTTCTGGAGCACCAACATCCTTAGTGGCGATGCATCCCCGAACTTCACGGGCCTCCTACTGGCTCCCGACTATTCCGGACCGGGTGGTGCCGCCACCTCCGCGGCCGGTCTGGTGCGGCTGTTCGTCAATGGTACAGACACCCAGGACTTCACGTACGACCCGTCGCTCTTCGGCAACGCGGCGCTCAACCCCAACGCTTTCTACCGGCTCTCCTATAGCGTCGACACCACCACCGGCGGGATATCCAATGCAAAGCTGACCGGACCGGGCGGCATCCAGAACCAGACGTATACCTTCGCCTACACGCCCTTCACGAACGCCGCGACCGCTTACGTGGGCTTGTACGGCAGCGACTTCAACGGACTCGGCATCGGTTATGCGGACAATCTTCTCGTCACGGACGGGGGTGCTGTGCCCGAACCGGGGACGCTTGCCCTGTTCAGCTTGACGGGAACTCTGCTGGCGCTGCGTCGGCGCCGGCGCAACTGACCGAAGTACGGACGGCGGCAAGGCTGGTAGTGCTTGGTTAGCGTCTCTGCGTTCCGGTCGATCAGGCGGGATGGAGCTTGATCGACCGGATCCAGTTGACGCGGCGATGGGGATGCTCAACTGGTTTCGGCCGGAACCAACGGAGGGGCCGAGGCCGGCGCGCGAAGCAAGTGGCTGATTCAGGTAATCGCTTGGATGCCACACTTGGGCGCGGTCTGCAGCGTGCTGCACAGAATGCTTTGGGCCGCTGCAAAGAAAGGAACACGCCATGAGCTGTCCCATCCGCCCCTTCGGCGCCTCGTCCCGCCCCCGCGCCGCCTTCACGCTCGTCGAGCTGCTGGTGGTCATCGGCATCATCGCCATGCTCATTGCCATCCTCCTGCCGGCGCTAAACCGCGCCCGCCGCGCCGCTCGCGCGGTGGCCTGTGCCTCGAACCTGCGCCAGATCGGGCAGGCGCTGATCATGTACGGGCAGAGCAACCGCGGGCGCGTGCCCAACCACTCAGCCAACCTCCTGGAAACGGCCCCGCCCGCCATCCAAGGCCAACCGGTTCCGACCGCGCCGTGGATCACCTGGGCCTTCGGCGCCGGCAACGGGAACGACTGGTCCTTGCGGGCTCGCGAGTGGACCGACGCCGCGGCCATGCAACTCGGCTGGAAAGGCGCGGACGTCAGCGGCAACGACTATGCCCTCAGTTACGAGGGACGCTTCGCGAACAACCAGCACATCGACTTCCGCCGCCGATTCCAGGTCTTCTACTGCCCGGAGTTCGATCAGAGCAGCCTCGGACCGGACATCGTCACCTCCAACTACGGCATGCCCTACTTCACCACCTGGGCCTACACGACCGTGGCCAACAGCGCCGGCGGCGCGCAGATCAACGGCAATTTCGACTGCCTGTTCCTGAGCAAGGTCCGCAAGGCTACGGATGTGGTGCTGCTGTGCGAGGCCGGGTCGTCGGCGTGGATCTGGATCAGCCGCTTTGGGATGCAGGAGGATTTTCTGGCCAGTGGCGCTGCCCCGAGCGGCGGCGCGCGGCCGGCGGGAACGTACACCCATCCCGGGCTGAACTACCTGTTCTTCGATGGACACGTGGCCAACTTCCGCACCCCACCGCAAGGCATCGGTTACATGAACTCATCCGCCCTCCAAGACCGAGACGGCGACCAGTGGACCAGCCAGTCCTGGGCCCAATTCAAAGTCGTCAACGGCTCGGCCTTTGGACGCTAACAACCCGTGGCAAGAGTCGTCATCCCCGGGGTTAGCCGCAGGCAACGGGGACCCCGAAGGTACATTTCGCGCGGGCGGCGGGCGGGGCATTGCACCACATTGTACTCTCCGCACCGTTCGGCGCATCAATCAGGTTCATTTTGGTGCTATTCTTGCGCAATTATGCTCCCCGATTTCACTGGCTCCGCCGGAAATCGGCAGTAGATTGCCATTGTCTGAACGTCAATGTCAAGTCGTTTCACATTTCTAGGAGAGACTATGCGGAAATTGATCTGTTGCACCATCGTTAGCGGCGGGTTGCTGAGCTCAGGGGCGCGTGCCGACATCATCTACTCTGACACGTTCACCGACACGGCGGGGACTGCGTGGTCGTCCCACCAGCCGGATATCCATACTCCAACCGCGTCATCCACACCGTATACGTACGACAACGGGTATGGCGCTGTGGCAACCATAACCGGCCCGACCGGAGCGGGGGATGCGGTCAAGCTCGACATTGATGCCGGTGTGCTGCCGCTGGCCAGCGGCAACGGCTACACCAAGCCGACCACGTTCGCGGTGTCGCTGGACTGTCGGCTTGGAACGATGACCCTGCAAGTAGGAGGCAACGGGATCGGCGTGGGTTTCTGGAGCAGCAACAGCTTTACTGATCCCAACAATGAATTCCAGACGACCGGCAATGGAGGGGCACCGGGCTTCACGGGCCTCGTGCTGAATCCCGACTATGGACCGTCCCCCGCCGCCGCTCCGGCCGGCGCGGTGCGGCTGTTCGTCAATGGGGTAGAGGCAGCGGATATCCCGTACGACCCGGCACTCTTCGGCAACGCGGCGTTCAACCCCAACGCTTTCTACCGGCTCTCCTATAGCGTCGACACCACGACCGGCGGGATATCCAATGCAAAGCTGACCGGACCGGACGGCATCCAGAACCAGACGTATACCTTCTCCACCACGGCCTTCACGGACGCCGCGACCGCATACGTGGGCTTGTACGGCAGCGACTACACGTCACTCGGCATCGGTTATGCCGACAATCTTCTCGTGACCGACGGGGCCGTCCCCGAACCAGGGGCGCTGGGCGCGTTGAGCTTGATGGGAAGCTTGGTAGCGCTGCGTCGGTACCGGCGCAACGGCGAGTTCACCAATGGCGAAGGTGATTGATGGGCGCTGTTATGATGAAATCCGGTAGTGGGTCAGTTTGGGTGCCACAGGTCGGCGTACTCGCAGACCTGTGTCTTACTGCGTCGCTACGCGGCACAGGTCTCGGAGTACCGCGACCTGTGGCACCCAGAAATTTGAAACTGACCCAATACCTGAAATCCCATTTCCGCCGCGCGTTTACATTGGTGGAACTTCTCGTTGTCATTGGCATCATCGCGCTGCTGATTTCCATTCTCCTGCCGGCATTGAACAAGGCCCGGAAGGCGGCCAACCTGGTGGTGTGCGCGAGCAATCTGCGACAGATCGGGCAGGCGTCGGTAATGCACGCCAACGAGCACCGGGGTTTTCTGACGATTACCGGGAACATGAATCTTGGCGATCCCGCGGAAGTGAAGGACACCGCGAAGTTGAAATACACTTACTTCACCGAAGGCGGCATCGACCGCGTGGCGCCGTGGCCGGCGGTGCTGGCAAGATATATGGGCGTCAAGCTGGACATGAATAGCTACAGCGGATTGCAGGCGGACCTGCGTGCCGATAATGCCGTGACCCGCATCATCCAATGCCCCTCGCAAAGCGATATTCTCGAATGGCATTGCACCCTGTATACATCGCTGGGGCAGGCCGGGCCGCGCATTCGATGCAGTTATGACATCAACATGGGTGTATGTGGTTTTCCGAATGATCCCGTGAACAATGCCTGGAGCGGCGGATCGGGTCAGATCTGGAAGGTCCCTCGCGCCTCGGAAACGTGCTTGTTTGCCGACGGAATGGACGAGATGGAATTCCGAGGCGGCGCTCCCTATGACCCCAATACCAGCTATGGCCCGTTGTGGTTCTGGCCGGGCGCGGGCGCGACCTTGCTCGACGTGTGGCGGACGCGCGGAACCGGCGATCCTCCCACTACGGTGCAGCCAACGGTTCAGGCCGGCATATACAGCCTTGTGCGCGATGTCGCCCGCCATAACTATAAGATGAATGTGCTGTGTCTCGACGGCCACGTCGAGACCGTGAGCATGCCGCGCCGGGATGGGGATACCACCGATATGAACAAAATCATCATGCGCCCGGTGCGCTAGGCTTTGTCTGAAAACTCCCAATGCACGGCGGGCTCATCTGTGTTGTCGGCATCGCGGAGCGTTATAACTGGCAACCGGCCTCAACAGGGCTGCCACCTTTTCAGACCGAGGCTAGGCTGGCGGTGCATGTGTCTTGATGTCAATATCTTATTCGTGAGGAGAAAGCGATGAATCTGCGTACCCATCTGTCTCTGGCGGTACTTGCGGCGGCGGCCGTGATCTCCCAACAGGCATCGGCGGCCACGCTCACCCCGGTCAGTCTGATCGGCGGGTTTAACAACGGCAGCTACATGTCGAGTCCGGCCGTTGCCGGCGTGCCGGGAAAAGGAAACTTCGGCGTCGAATTTTCCGGCCCGGCCACGCTCAACTCGATCACCTTTACCGAAGCAGTCGATGCCTCCCGAATGCTGCCCTCAAACTTCCGCATCTATACAGACCGCAACACCTATACCGACGTTCCGGTGCCGGTAAACACCCAGGGGACACCGCTGACTGTCACCTTTGCATCTCCAATCTCCGCCGCCAATTCCTATGCCGAGGTCGTAGTGACGTCGATGTATTCGACCCCCGGCAGCGACAGCAACTGGCCGTTGACTTCGTTCAGCTTCGACGGCACGGTCAGCGGCACCGATCTGCCCAACCTCAATGCCGGTAATCCTTCCGGATTTATCACCAATTACGGCGCCGGCTCGAGCGTCTCGATCGCCAACTTGACCGATGGCACGATCAGCAACGGCAGCAGTAGCACGCCGTCCCTCTACTGGACCCGCGACGCCACCAATCCAGACGAGGTAAGCATCAGCTACAACGACGGCCCCAAAACCATTGGCAGCATCGGGCTCGGTTTTTTCGCAGATAACCCGAACCGCGACATGCCGAAGACCGTGACGGTCAGCGACTCCCACGCCATCAGCGAAGTGATTACCCTCGACGGCATCCCCGCCCAGTACATGCGCTACACGCTCCACCACCCGTTCGTCGACACCGACTTGCTGACGCTCACGTTTCCCACCGCAACCGGCACCGGCAGCGACTCGAGCAACTTCTACCTCAATGGCGACGCGAATTACGGCCTGACCGAATTCCAGGCCTTCGCGCCGGTCCCGGAACCGACATCGATCGCGCTGCTGGGAGGGTGCGGCCTCCTCCTCGCCGCCCGCCGCCGGAAACGCTCCGCCTAGGCTCTGTCTGAAAAAGGTGCCCGCCCAGGAGTTTCTGGCGTTCCGGCCAACGACGTAGCGCCAGGCATCCGAAGAGCCCAGTCGCTACTGTCAGGATGAGGAATTCTTTGGTGGACGTAACGCTCTAAGATTTCACAGAGCCGTGGCGAATCGCTTTTACGCAACCGGCTCGATCCCCAGCGAATTGATCTCCCGCGCCACGGCCGCGCCAAGATCAGGCGTCTCCTGAACAAACCGCTCGTCCACAAACAGCGCCCCATGCCGTCCCGGCGGCTCCACGCCGCGCACCGTCGCCCCGCGCCAGTGGAAGGTATATTCAATAGCCCCGATGCGCTCGGTCGTCCTGCTCTCCTTCAGCGGATACGAAATCCTCGCCTCATCACCCGCTCCGAGCCGCCCAAGCGAAATATACCCGGCCTTTGGCGTCGTCATGCTCGCCGTCCGGCCATTGACCTGCCCGCGCATCTCCTGGGCTGACAACGATTCGGGAACGCGCACCATCACCGCGCGCCCCCGCCGCATTCGCACGATCAATTCCGCCGCACCGCCGCTTTCCACGACGATGACATCCGCCGACGCGTGGGCCCGGTGCAGGTGCAGATGAACGCTGAACCGCTCGCCGTCGTCGCCGACGCCGTATCGCCACACATCGTACAGCCCGCGCGCCCCGGCCGCGTTGCAGCAGTGCTGGTTGATGATGCTGAACTGGCTGTCGTCGCTCATCTCGTTGACGCCTCCCCACCCGGCGAACCCCCCGACCAGCCGCTGTGCAACCTCCTCGCTCTCGATTTGCCCTTCTCCCAGCGGCCTGCGGTTCGCGCCCGGCCGCAGCTCGCGCATCCATTGCGTCGCGGTGATCTGGTGAACCAGCAGGTGGTTGCGGGCCCAGCGCTCCACATCGTTCCAATACCTGCCATCAACGCGCATGGCCAGCAGGATCGCCGCTTCCAGCATGTCGGTCAGGCAGCAGGTCTCGGAAAGAAAAAAGTGCGTCGAGTCGGCCGGCCGGATCGTCTCAGGAAACCAGCCGCTGCGCGTCCCATACCTCAGCGCCCGGCCATACAGTTCCTGCGCGAGCTGCAAATCCTGCTTCTCGCCCATAACAATTCCGCGAAGGATCAGCGCCGTGAGCAGCCGGCTGTCGCTGTGAAAGTGGCCAAACGTAAACAGACGCTTGCCGCCATCCATTTCGCGCAGGCCGTAATCGATCAGGTCGGACGCCAGCTTCAACGCCCGCTCCTGGCCGGTGACAAGATGATAGACCATCAGCGGCATGTTGACCGTCGTCCCGTAAACCGCCGGCTTCTCCATTGGCCCCGCCGGCGCCTCCGCCCACCCATCGCGATGCGTGAAATATTGGCCCGGAAAGCTGAAATGGCCGGCGGCGTCGCGCTGCCCCAGCCGGTCGATCGCGTCGATCAACCGTGCCGCCAGTTGGTGATAACGCTCCTCGCCGCTGAATTGATACAAGCTGGCCAGAGCCAGCAGTGTCCCTTGCTGCAGCCATGCCGGCCGCGTGTGCGCAATCGGCATTGTCCAAGGCTCAGCCGGGCACCATGAGAGATCGTCGTTGCCGAGCAGGCTGACCAGCGTCGAGCGCATTGTCCGATCCACCTCGTGGTCGATGTGATCGCCGGTCATGTTGCGCAGCAGCGTCAGGGCATCGACCGTCCGCCCCAGTCCGTCGCCATAAGACCAGATCGCCAACTCCGCCCGCTGCGGCCTGTCCATGTGCGTATAAAAATACGGCAGACACCCGCGGCCGACATCGCAGTGCCGCGTAAGACACCCAATCGCCAACCGCCCCCGCTCCGTCAACAATGGAAGAATCTGGCCGGCGGACATAGCTCTCCTCACTTCAGGTACTCCAGCCACATCTGCCTGATTTTCAAACCGCCCCGGAAGGGCGCCCGAATCCAGAATTCCCCCTCCTACTTCACCGGCTGCGTGGTGCCGTTCAGCATGGGGGCGGGGGCCCCCTTCTTCTTCAACCCTTCCAACTGCTCGTCGGTCAACAGGTGCTTCAGCTTGACCAGCCGCGCCGCCGCCGCCTGCGTCTGCCGCTCACCATACACATTCACCTGCTCCAGCAGCTTTGCCTCCGCCTCGGCCTTTTCATCGGGATCGTTCGCCGCTTGATATGCGTCGAACGCCTGCTTCACGCCCTTCTCGCTCAGCGGCTCCGTTGAGACGTTGTTGTAGGTGTCCGTCAATTCCTTCGCCATTGCTTCGGAAATCCCCAGCATCTTCAGATCCTTGGTGTCACGGAATAACACCAGAAACAGTCCCACCTGCCATTGGCTTTCCGGATCGTTTCCAGGAGGAACGGCGCCGCCGCCGATTGTTCCCATGCCAAGGCCGCCGTCCGGCTTGATGGTGGCCATTCCATTTCCCGACTTGATCACCGTCGTTCCATCCTTCAGTAAGTTGACGCCCGGCGGCAGCCCCGCGATTTCCCCGGCCTTTGCCATCAACACGGCCGCTCTCCTTTGCGCATCCATCATCGTCGGCCGAGACGCGGGCTCCTCTGCCCTGGCAATCGTTCCCCACAGCAGCAGCACGCCAACCGCCATCGCACATAATCGCATCGTCAGCTCCAATTGAATTCACGATATCCCCCCACCATCATGCACCACGCGCAGCTTCACAAAGTGTTGCAGCCCTTTCCCCAGCGGTCTTGCCAGCATATCCCCAAACCGAGATTTTATTTTCTTCATACGCTCAGCTACAATCCTCTAAATCCAGAGTATTGTCTGTCTTTAACGAGCGTTCACCATGATCCATCCCTGGCACGATGTCACCCCCGGCGAACATATTCCCCAGGAGTTCGCCTCCATCATCGAAATCCCCTTCGGCTCCAGCGTCAAATACGAGCTCGACAAGGCCAGCGGCCTGATCAAACTCGACCGCGTCCTCTACTCCGCCGTCTACTACCCCGCCAACTACGGCTTCATCCCCCAAACCCTCGCCGAAGACGATGACCCCCTCGACGTGCTCGTCTTCTGCCAGGAGGCCGTCGCCCCGCTCACCCTGATCCAGGCCCGCTCCATCGGCCTGATGACCATGGTCGACGGCGGAAAAAAGGACCACAAGATCATCGCCGTCGCCAGCTATGACCCCGAATTCAATTCCTACAACGAGGCCGCCGAAATGCCCGTCCACCGTCTGGCAATGCTCCGCCGCTTCTTCCAGGACTACAAACAACTGGAAGGCAAGGCCGTGGAAGTCGACGAAATCCAACCCGCAAAAATGGCCTACCCCATCATAGAGGACGCCCTCTCCCGCTACAGCCGCCAACGCCGCCGCGGTTTCAAATAACCTACAAATGCCCCACATATCCAATCGCCGCCAGCCGGCTCCACTCATCCTGCATGGCCACCCCTGTCACCGCAGCAACGGGCTATGCCCAAACCACAGAATGTCTGCCACATTCGTCAACAACATCACCATTGCATAGGCCACGATAATTCCGGCGAACAACCGGGCCGACCATGACAGCCGCCGCGCGAATCCCCACCAGGCCAGGGCGGCCATAGGAACCGTTGCCGCCAGTCCCATCCAGTCAAGGTAACCGCATCCACACTTTAGCGAAGGAATGAATGCCAACCCCCCAATGCACGCAATCACCGATTGCCACGCCAGGGCGCATCCGCGCTGCGCTGCGGCATATTCAAGAACCGGAGTTGCCGACGCCATTCGCAGCATAACAATGCCTTGCGTTCCGAGTATCGACGCCAACTCGATCTTGCCTGCCATCACGCACTCTACCGCAATTTCCATAAATTACCGCGCGCAACTATCGAATTGCGCATTTCCCGCGCCGCCAGCGCAACGCCTTGCAGACACAAAATCCGAAAAATCGAAAGATTTTTACCCCGTTTTTCCCCGCAAATCTTGCCATCTCCCTCCAGGTGTTGCGCGCCCGGCGCGCCGCCCGCGCAACTCCGCCCGTAGGTAGAGAGACCGATGTTACTTTGAAAAGGAGGCAGTCATGTTCCCCAACAAATCATCCACCATCAGCGCCCACTCCCCAAATTTGAAATTTGCATTTTTCAATTTTCAATTTGCAAT
>DAIOHQ010000192.1:0-9741 GCA_036744635.1 Tepidisphaeraceae bacterium
TTACCGCTGAAGGAAGGTCCGCGTTGAGCGGACGTAGCGCTGTAGTGCTAAAATGCCATGCGCGCCCACCCGCACTCCCGGCCCTGCCGGGGCGGCAGGCCCAGGATTTCGCGGCCGGTGTCCACATAATAGCGATAATCCTCCAGCGGCGTGCCGTTGGGGATGCGATGGTCGAGGCCGAAAACTGTCCCGGCATGCATGAACGGCTGCATCTTGTATTCCAGCTCAGCGCGGATCTCCGGCTTGCTTCGCCGCAGAATATGCTTGTCGATGCCGCCGCTGACGGCGGCGCGCCGGCCGTATTGCTGGCGCACGCGCACGATGTCCATGCCGGCCGCGGGCTCCATCGGGTGCAGCAGGTTGATGCCGCATTCCAACAGCGCATCGATGACCGAATTGATGTTGCCATCCGTGTCGATCAGGAAAAGTCTGGCGCCGCGGCTGGAAAGCAGGCCCCAAACCTGCCGGTAGTAGGCAACGAAGTGGTTGCGGATGATATCCGGGCCGACCAGCGGGCCGCTGCGGCCGGCGAAATCTTCGTGGGTTGTAAGCTGATCGATCTGGATCATTTCGCTGACTTGTTCGAGCACGCGCATTGTTGTTGCGGTCATGGTCGCCAGCACGTCGGCCACCAGTTCCGGCTGATCGTAATAGGCGAGGCAGGCCATCTCTTCCCCCATCAGCTCGCGCAAGGTGTCAAATGCCCCGCCAATCCCGGCGACGACCATCGCCCCCTCCTCTGCCTGCGCCCGCCGCGCCCTCTCGATCGCTTCCGGCTGAACGCGGTCATCGCGCCATTCGAACAGCGGCTTGAGCCGCAGCCAGTCTTCCATCGTTTTCACCGGAAAATCCATCGGCAGCGGGATGGTCGCGGTCTTTTTCAGGAGCTTCATCGTCCGGCCATAGCCGTCGATCTCGATGCGCTGCTCGGGCGTATCTTCGATGATGCGCGGCGGCGGGAGCATCGGGACAACGCATCCGCCGCACCAGATGTTTGGAACATAATCCCACTCAAACGCGGTGAGATTGATCTCGTCGTCACTGGCCCCCTGCTGCCGCCACTCCTCCTCCAGCCCGATCAGCGGCCCGAACAGCTCGACAAACATCGGCCGCTCCACCCGGCCAAAAGTCATCAGCTCCAGATATTGCTCGCGGCGATAGCGCATGACCATTCCAGTATTAGAGCGCGTAGACCAAACCCGATCACCCGTAGACAGGGCAAAAACACAAGAATGAAAATCACGGGTGTCACGATGATGTTGAGCGTCTGATCACTCACCGTCACCGAACGGTAAACTTTCCCTGTTCGTCGCACCGTTGCGGAGGTCAAACCATTGCCTATCCAGCCACCTTGGATCTCTGAGGTTGTTCCGCCTTCGGAGTTTCCACTTCCGCAGCCTCGACTAACACTATCGGATCTCCAACCTCAACGTAGCTTCCCGCTTCGCTGATGGGATCAAAACCTGCTGGTCGGTCCGAGTTCTTCAGCGTGCGCACACGAGTCTGGGATTTTTCGGGCGCAGAAATGCTGTAGCGTGCGAAATTTTCGAGCGCGCGCTCCCACGCGAATTGTCGGCGAAAATCCATCGCTGGGGCTGGCTCGAACTGATATGTCTCGTAGGTGCGTGCAATCGAGAATTTTGGGTGAACCTCGATCACCTTCACTCGCACTTTTTCCCGCTGCAAAGTGCCCAACTCACCCTTTGTGTGTGGGTCAACAATGACCTTTGATTTTTCGAGCACCCGAAAGCGCATCCCCTCCGCTACCCCAGCGTCCCTTCCAATATTGAGCGCCAGTTCACGTTCGTTAAGAAGCGCGGCCACTGCACCACCAGCGATTAACTCATTGTTCATGTTGGACATCCTTCTTACGTCTTCTACGAATTTTAGGCATGGGAGACCCAAGTGTCACCGCCGGTTCAAGATGAAAGCCTGATGGCGGGCTCGGGTCTTTACGCATTTGATCTTCGAGGCGTTCCCAAAACGCTGGTACGGAGCGATCAATCGGCTTCGCGCGAGCGCGATCTTCTTCGATCGACACTACCTCAACCGTTCCCCATGACTTACCGGTGGAGGTATGGATCGTCCAAAGTCTTGAGCCAACCCGCAAGCCTCCCTCCTTGCTTTTTGGAATAATCAGCACGACCGTTCCCGCCATATCCTCAATCGCGGAAATTGAATAGGCAAAATTGCTCCCCGGCCTGTCTTCAATGTTGGCGTTCGAAAGCACCATCTCACGGAATCGGCTAAGCAGACGTTCCAGTTCTCCCAAGTATTGCCACCAACGCCACCCGAACTCAAAAATGGTACCCGCCGCCGAAAGGCCAACGAAAAATATCGCCCACATAAGAAGCGTGTGTATCTGTGCCTTGGGTATCGTCCAGGCGCAGACAGCAATGGCAAGAGCTAAAATTGGCGAACTCAAAACACGAAGCGTGCGGCGTAATCCACCAGTGGCTGAGGTGAAAAACCTCGGACGCCCAGGGCGTTCATAGAGTTTTTCGCCTTTGGATGTGTTTGACATTCGCTTCCTGTACATTCGTCTTCCCCTGTCTCCTGCGCGCGATCAAGAGATACCCCCCAGTATGTCGCGCATCGCCTGGAGCTCCTTCAACCGCTCCGCCGTCACCGGCTTTTTGGTCTTCATCATCTCCATGAACGCGTCGAACAGATACGCCGCATCGTGCGGGCCTGGCGACGCCTCGGGATGATACTGCACCGAAAACACCGGCAGGGTCTTGTGCCGAAATCCCTCCACCGTGCCATCGTTCAAATTCACGTGCGTGACCACCCCCCCGCCCGCCTCCAGCGAAGCCTTGTCCACCGCAAAGCCATGATTCTGGCTGGTGATCTCCACCCTTCCGGTGTCCAGGTTCTTCACCGGCTGATTTCCCCCGCGATGGCCAAACTTCAACTTATACGTCTTCGCCCCAATCGCCCGCGACAGAAGCTGATGCCCCAGGCAGATCCCGAAGATCGGCAGCTTGTCCAGCACCGCCGCCAGCGGCTTCACCGCGTAATCCAAAACCGCCGGGTCTCCCGGGCCGTTGGACACGAACAACCCATCCGGCCGATGCCGCAATATTTCCTCGGCGGATGCATCCGGCGGCAGCACCGTCACCTTCACCCCGCGCTCGCTCAGATGGCGCAGGATGTTGTGCTTGGCCCCGCAGTCCAGCGCCACCACGTGCAGCCCATCCCCGCGCTCCATCCTCCCCAGCCGCCAGTCTCCCTGGTCCTCATCCCAGGAATATTCCGCGCTCGGCTTCACCGCCTGCACCCAATCCGCACCCTGCATCTCCGCCGACTGCCCTGCCCGCTTCACCAGCTCCGCGTCATCCAGAATCTCCGTCGACAGCACCCCGCGCATCGCCCCCGACATCCGCAGCCGCCGGGTCAGCGCCCGCGTGTCGATCCCTTCGATCCCGATGATGTTGTTCTGCTTCAGATACTCATCCAGCGACATGTCCGCGCGATAATTCGAGTAGACCGCCGCGAGTTCCTTGACCACAAATCCCGCCACGTGCGGCCGGCGCGACTCCACATCCTGCCGGTTGATCCCATAGTTCCCGATCAGCGGATAGGTCATCGTAACGATCTGCCCCTTGTAGGAGGGATCGGTCAGGATCTCCTGATACCCCGTCATCGACGTGTTAAAAACCACCTCTCCCTCGGCCGTCCCGGCCGCCCCAAACGCGCTGCCGGTAAATACCGTCCCATCCTCCAACCCCAGCTTCGCCACGCGCATATTCGAGTGCTTGGTCATCACCGCCGAGTATACTGCCACATCCTCTCACCCACAAAATGAGTCGGCCGCCGGCAGCGACTGATCGTCAGTTGTTCTGCAACTTTGGGCAATGAGTCAGTTTGAAATTTCTGGGTGCCACAGGTCGCGGTACTCCGAGACCTGTGCCGCGTAGCGACGCAGTAAGACACACTACCGCATGTTGCATTTTGAGTTCTGCGTTCCGAATCCCACGTACCACATTCAGCATTCCGCATTCATCATTCAGCATTTCCCGTTCTGCACTCTTACGGCATATACATCCCCCCATTCACATGCACCACCTGCCCGGTGATATACCCCGCATATTCCGAGCACAGAAACAGCACCGCGTGTACCACATCCTCCACCGTTCCCACCCTCCCCAGCGGCACCTCCGCCAGCAATTTCGCCTTCGCCTCCGCCGGCATCCCCCGCGTCATCTCGGTATCCACCACCCCCGGCGCCACCGCGTTCACCGTGATCCCCTGCTTCGCCAGCTCGTGCGCTGCCACCTTGGTCAGCGCGATCAATCCCGCCTTGGCCGACGCATAATTCGCCTGCCCGAACATCCCCAGATAGGCCGCCACCGACGCGATATTCACGATCCGCCCACCCGCTCCCTCTTCCCCTCCCGTCATCAGCGGCGAAGCTTTCTGAATGCAATGGAACGCCCCGGTCAGGTTGATGCGAATCACATCATCCCATTCCGCGTGCGACATCTTTTTGATGCTCCGATCGCGCAGAATTCCCGCGTTGTTGACGAGAATATCGATCCTCCCCAGCTCCTCCCCCACCCGCCGCACCATCGCCTCCACCTGAACTTCATCTCCCACATCGCACTGCACCACCAGCGGCCGATCCAGCCCCGCCGCCACCACTTCGGCCTCCGACCGGTTGCGCCCATCGACATCCTCCACATACACCACCACGCATCGCGCCCCGCCGGCATTCAACCCCCCCACAATCCCCGCCCCGATCCCCCGCGAGCTCCCCGTCACCAGCGCGATCCTTCCCGAGAAGTCGAATGCATGTGCCATCCCCAGACCCTAACCCCACCGCCCGAAAAATCGAAACGGCAAAAAGGGGGATTTCCTGGGCGTACTCGCCCACCTTTTCCCGTGTTGTGTGAGCAGGACGACCCTACGCGACTGCGGCCTACTTGATCTCCGCGATTTTTACCGGCCGGCGCTCCTGGGCGCTGATCATCGACGCTTCCAGAACCTGCTGCGTCTTGTAGGCATCCTCAAAATCAGGCATCGGCACCACCGGCTGCTTGCCGCCGAGGATGTTCAGCATGTCCGCGGTCTGATTGATGAAGCCGTGCTCGTACCCGATGATGTGCGCATCCGGCCACCAGTTTCCCGCGTAGGGATGATCGCCGGCGTGGGTGACCATGATGTCGGTCCAACCCTGCTGCCTGCGGTCGAGCGTGGCATCGTAAAACGAGAGCGTGTTCATGTCCTCGAAGTTGAACATCACGCTCCCCTTCTCGCCGTTGATCTCCAGCCCGTTCTTGTTCTGGTTGCCGGTGGCGAAGCGGGTGGCCTCGAAGCTGGCGATGGCGCCCTTTCCAAATCGCGCCAGGAACAGCACTGCGTCGTCAACATCGACCTTGCCTTTTTTCTCGGTGGCCTGCATGCCCTTGCCGCGATGGCCTTTGCCGCCATCGACGATGCCGCCCGATGCGCTTTCGGTGGCGATGGTGCGTTCCTTGATGAACGTCTCGGCGATCGCCCCGCTCACTTCCGTGATCTCATCGCCGGTGATGAAGCGGGCCATGTCGATAATGTGGGCGTTCAAGTCCCCGTGCGCCCCCGAGCCGGCGTACTTCTTCTGGAACCGCCACAGATAGGGCACGCCCGGCCCGGCCCAATCCTGCAGGTAGTAGGCGCGGACGTGGAAAATCCGCCCGATCTTCCCGGCCGCCACGAGCTGATGCGCCAGCGCCACCGCCGGCACGCGGCGATAGTTGTACCAGACAAACGTCTTGCTCTTTCTCGCCTTCCTGGCCGCATCGCGCATCTGCCGCGCATCCTCGATCGTGCCGGCCAGCGGCTTTTCGCAGGCCACGTGTTTCCCTGCCTCCAGCGCCGCGATCGACATCTCCGCGTGCAGATGATTCGGCGTGCCGATGTCCACCAGCCCGATCTCCGGATTGTTCACGGCCTTGCGCCAATCGGTGGTGGCGTTCTGCCAACCCCAGCGCTCCTTGAATTCATTGAGCTCCGTCTCATTGCGCCCGGCAATCGTGTGCATGACCGGAAGCAGCGGGACGTCGAAGAATTTTCCCACCTTTAGATACGCATTGGAGTGCGTCCGCCCCATGAATTTCTGACCCACCAGCGCCACGTTGATCGTACCCTGCGCCATCGCCGATCCTCCTCATGGAAAGTTCATCGCCACAAAACAACGCCGAGAAAACCGCCGGGGAGTGTAACGGGGTCTTCCCCGGATGCAAGAAAACCCTCCGATGTTGTCATCGGAGGGTATCGGAGGGTTTTTTCGCTTGCTTCAGATCCGCCGCGCTTATGCGCCCGCCTGCGGCGCCGTTTCGCGGACCGCCGTCGCGGCCGGCATCGGCGTTTCGCGCGGAGCACGCACCGACGGCTCCGGCTCAATCAGCGGCGGCGGCTCGGCCAGGTGCTTCATCTTCAGGTTCAGGTGCGGATTGAACGCCGTGCCCGCCGGGATCAGGTGACCCAGGATCACGTTCTCCTTCAAACCCACCAGCGTGTCGATGGCTCCGGCCAGCGCCGCCTCCGTCAGCACCTTGGTGGTCTCCTGGAAGCTGGCCGCCGAGATGAACGACTCGCTCTGCAGCGAAGCCTTGGTGATTCCCAGCAGCAGCGTCTTGCCGCGGGCCGGCTTGGGCTTCTTGCCTTTGCCGGGGTCCTTGCCGGCCGCCTCAGCGCCTTCGTTGGCGTCCTTGTATTCCTGTTTGGTGATGACATCGCCTTCCTTGAAGCTGGTGCCTCCCGGATCGGCGATCTTCATGCTCTGCGCCATCAGCTCGTTGCCTTCGCGGAAGCGGAATTTATCCAGCACCTCGCCCGGCAGGAACTTGGTGTCGCCGGCATCCTCCACCTTCACCTTGCGGAGCATCTGGTTGAGGATGATCTCGATGTGCTTGTCGTTGATCTTCACGCCCTGCGACCGATAAACGTTCTGCACCTCGGCCAGCAGGTACTGATAGAGCGCCTCTTCGCCGCGGATGCGGAGGATGTCGTGCGGAATCAGCGGGCCGCGGATCAGCGGGTCGCCGGCCTCGACATAGTCGCCGGCGTGTACCTGCAATTCCTTGTCCTGCGGGACATGGTGCTCGCGCTCCATGCCTGTTTCGCTCTTGATGTTAATGGTCATCTTGCCACGCCGCTTGTCGCTGCGCAACTCGATGGTGCCGGAAATTTCCGCCAGCACGGAAGGATCCTTGGGCTTGCGGGCCTCAAAGATTTCCGTGACGCGGGGCAGGCCGCCGGTGATGTCCATCGTTCCCGCCGCCTCGCGCGGCTGGCGGGCGATCATGTGGCCGGCCTCGATCTTCTCGCCGTTGGTCACTTCGATACGCGCCTTGGCGGGAAGGTAATGGAAGTCGAGAATCTTGCCGTCGCCGCCGACGATGGTGATGCGCGGATGGCGCTCGCCCTTGTGCTCGATGACGACCAGCTTGCCTTCGCTGGAGCCGGCGCCCTTGCGCTCTTCCTCGATGCGGGCGGTTTCGCCTTCTTCGATGTCCTCGTACTGAACGATGCCGCCCTTCTCCGCCAGAATCGGCGTGATGTGGGCGTCCCAGCTCACGAGCTGCTGCCGCGGCTTCACCTTCTCGCCGTCGGCCACCAGGATCGTCGAGCCATAGGGCACTTTGTATTTCTCCAGCTCGCGTCCCTTGGCGTCGACCACGGCGATTTCGCCGTTGCGCTTCAGCGCCACCTGACGCTTGTTGCCTTCGGCATCCTTCACCTGCACCGCGTTGATGTCGCGATGCTGCACGATGCCGCCGGCCGTCGACTTGATGTCGTTTTCGATCAACGATCCCGTCGCCACGCCGCCGGTGTGGAACGTCCGCATCGTAAGCTGCGTGCCCGGCTCGCCGATCGACTGAGCCGCGATGATGCCGACCGCCAGACCTTCCTCGACGATCCGGTTGGTGGACATGTCGATGCCATAGCAGCGGGCGCACACGCCGCGCGGGCTTTCGCAGGTCAGCGGGCTGCGCACGCGGATCGACTCGAGCTTCAACTCTTTGAGCTTATCGGCGATCTCGTTGGTGATCACCTGGTTCTCGGTCACGATCGTCTCATCGCTGATCGGATTGCGCACGGTATCGCGCGCCGTCCGGCCGATGATCATGTCCTTCAGCTCGACCTCGACGGTCTCGCCCTTGTAAATCGTGGTCTTGGGAATGCCGTTGAGCGTGCCGCAGTCCATCTCATTGATGATGACGTTCTGGGCCACGTCCGCGAGCTTGCGGGTGAGGTAACCGGAATCCGCCGTCTTCAGCGCCGTGTCGGCCAGACCCTTGCGGGCGCCGTGCGTCGAGCTGAAATATTCCAGCACCGACAGACCTTCGCGGAAGTTGGCCTTGATCGGTGTTTCGATGATCTCGCCCGACGGCTTGGCCATCAAACCACGCATGCCGCCAAGCTGGCGCATCTGATCCACCGAACCGCGGGCCTTGCTGGTCGCCATCATGTTGATGGGATTGAGATACTTCAGCGTGCCCGCGGTCTTGGGCGCCACCGGCCGGCCGTCGGCGTCGCGGTAGTCGTTTTCCAGCGCGGTCATCAGGTCGTCGGTCACCTGCTTGCGGGCATGGGCCCAGATATCCAGCAACTGGCTGTAGCGTTCCTGCTCGGTAATCGCGCCCATGCGGTAGTTCTTCTCAATCTTGTCGGCCTTCTTCTGGCCTTCATCGAGAATCGCCGGCTTGGTGTCCGGCGTGCGGATGTCGGTGATGCCGAAGCTCAGCCCCGCCAGCGTGCTGCGCCGGAACCCCAGGGCCTTCATGTCGTCCAGCAGTTTGATGGTCGCCGGCCGCCCAAGCTGGGCGTAGCAATCGGCGATCACGCGGCTTCCGCCGGCGCTGGTGAGGGCGTAGTTATAGAAAGGCATCTTGCGCGGCAGGATGTCGTTGAAGATGCAACGGCCGACCGTCGTCAGCACCACGTGGCTGGAAAAATTCGCCGGCCGGCCCTTGGATGCATAGCTCGGGTTCTTCAGCTTGCGATGGGACTCGATCGCCTTCCAGGATTCATCGCCGATGGGCACCGGCGCTCCCTTGTCGCTCGGCACGATCTGATTGCGATCCCCCAGCCGCACGAAGATGCGGGTGTGCATCGCGATCTTGCGCAGATCGAACGCCAGGAACGCTTCCTGCACGCTGTTGAAGGCCATGAACTCGCCCTTGTCCCCTTCGCGGTCCACCGTGATGTAATAAATTCCCAGCACGATGTCCTGCGAAGGCGCGATGATCGGCGATCCGTTGGCCGGCGAGAAGATGTTGTTGGGCGCCAGCATCAGCACGTGCGCTTCGGTCTGCGCCTCGATGCTCAGCGGCAGGTGAACCGCCATCTGGTCGCCGTCGAAGTCGGCGTTGAAACCCTTGCAGACCAGCGGGTGAATCTTGATGGCGTTGCCTTCAACCAGCACCGGCTCAAACGCCTGAATGCCCATGCGGTGCAGCGTGGGTGCGCGATTCAGCAGCACGGGATGCTGGTAGATGACCTCTTCCAGAATGTCCCACACTTCCGGGTCGCGGCGCTCCAGCATCTTCTTGGCGGACTTGATGGTGTCGGCCAGGCCGTGCTCCTTGAGCTTGCGGATGATGAACGGCTGATAGAGTTCCAGGGCGATCTTCTTGGGCAGGCCGCACTGGTGCAGCTTGAGCTCCGGGCCGACCACGATGACCGACCGCGCCGAGTAGTCGACGCGCTTGCCCAGCAGGTTTTCGCGGAAGCGGCCCTGCTTGCCCTTGATCA
>DAIOHQ010000193.1:0-9737 GCA_036744635.1 Tepidisphaeraceae bacterium
ACGGGACAATGTACTCATTGGCCCGTTCTCCTCCGATTTTTGAAACAGTCTCTAAGGCCTTCCCCGGCCTCTACTTGAACCTTGGATTGCGCGCCCACAGCTCTTCCCTGCGGGCATCCCATTCCGCCCGATTCCACAATTCCAAGTGGTCTCGGGCGCCGATCATCGTCACATCCTTCGACAGGCCGGTGCGCTGGAGTTGTTTGTCGGGGACCAAAACGCGTCCCTGTTTGTCCCACTCCAGCCGACTTGCCAAGGCGAAGTTCAGTTGGTCAAAGGCCAGCCGATCTTCGCCGGGTGATATCTCGTTGGGCGCCTGCGAGATGAGTTTCTCGTAGGCCCGCTCGGGATAAAACCACAGTTTCCGGTTGCCGCCGACGATTACAAAAAACGCCTGGCCATCCTGCTCGGCGTCAATGCGTTTTCGCACGTCCGAGGGGATCAACAATCGATTTTTGTCATCGATCGTGAGTTCGAATTCTCCGAAGAGGAATCGTTCCAAGGGTTTTAGTTCCACTCGTCATCGGCGACCACCACTACGTGGGTATTTCTACCACTCCTTCCCACTTTTACAACAACGAAACTCGATAAAAGAAAAAATTTCTCAAGTTCTTGGGCGAATGTGGGCGAGAGCCACAAAGAATGGGCTACAGGTGGTAGGTTTGGGAAGGCAACCACCACGCATCTGTGGAAAACTATTGTGGATAACTTGGCGCGGCGAGTGTTCGCCGGCGGAAGCGCAACCGGAGTCGGCCGGCGATAAGCAGCGACGCACCGATCAACAGCGGCGCGCAGGTCCATACCCAGCCGGAGATTAACATCACATTTCCGCGCGAAATACTGATCGCGCTCAGGAGCGGGCCGAAAGTGGAGAGGAGTGGGAGCGGATTTTCGCCGCGGAATTCCAGATTGATGTAATACAGCATCGGTCCGCCGAGGGTCAGGCCGCTGGCGCTGGCGATGCCCAGTTGCCGGGCGACCGGTGTGCGGAGCAGCGCGGCCCACATGCGTAGTGCTGCCAGCCAGGTAAGCAGGTAGATATAGGCCAGCGAAGCGCTTGCATACGGCGTCCCGGAGAGAAAGGCGGCCAGCAACACGAACGGCGCGGCCGTGAGCATCAGCCAGATGAACGTTTGCCAATCGCGCAGAAGAAAAGGATACAGCAGCGCTGCGGCGATGATCTGAACCCCGAGCAATTCCTGCAGGGCGACGCGTTCAGGCGGGCGCGGGAAGTCGCCCCAGAATGATACGCCCACGGCCGACAGCAATAGCGCCAACAGTTGCAGCACCAGCCACACAAACAGCGGCGCCGTGACCGAACGATTGCCTGCGGCGGCATCAGGTTCAGGGCGTTGGCGCGAAGCGCTGGACATTGGCCGCATGGTAGCGTGGCAGCAGTGAGAACGGGAGAATATGCATTGCTAACAACCGCGATTTTCTCGACACAAAGGCGAATTCGGATGCGCGCCGGGGCGAACTTTTACGATTTCGTAATGCCACGGTCATGGGTGCGCCGGCCGAGCATGAAACGATAATGAAAGGATTCCGGAAGGTCCGGGATCTCATACAGTAGCCTCGTGAAGGTTTGTGCGACGGAACGGGGCTGGGTTGTTGTCGGCCACCATGGCCGCCATGGGAGATGACAATGAAGTCGCCTGTAATGATGGATGCGTTGGAACAGCGGATGTTTCTTTCGGCCGCGCCAGCCGGTGCGGATCCGGTAGTCATTGCGGCGGACAAAGCGAAGATCGTCGCGGATCTGCAGAAAATCGAGGACGACACCGCGACGTGGAAGTCGACATTGCGGGATGATGCCAAGGCGATTGGCGAAGCCCACCACGCGGGTGCTGATCCGGCGGCCAAGCAGACGCTGCTGGACGACACGGCGCTGGTCAAGAGCGTTCTCAAGAGCGACGTGAATGCGATCAAGTCCGGCGATGCGTCAGGAAAACAGACGCTTGTTGACGATCTGGCAAAGTTGCGGGATGACAAGGGCGACACGCAGGCCGAGTCGGATGACCGCACGAAGCTGGCGGCCGACAAGTCGGCGCTGAAGAGCAATCATGCCGCAGCAGTGGCGCACCTCAAGAGCGACAAGATCCAGGCGGCGCAACTGCTGAAGGCCGATCGTGCCGCGGCCAAGGGAAAGGGCAATCCGGCGGTCGTGCTGGCCGCGCAGGACAAGCTCAAGGCGGACGTGGCTTCGTTCAAGCAAGCCATTGCCGACGACCGCGCGACGCTGGCAGCCGACAAGGCGAAGCTGAAGACGGATATGCACGGGTAGGCGAGTTGAGGCAGCAAAAATAGCTGGGATCAGCGGTAGCCGTATCTTGAGCTGAAGCCTTCGACGTGGCCGTCGGTGTAGCCGTAGTTGCGGAAATGGCTCACCGGTGCCGGGCCGTAGCTTCCCACGCTGAGGGGCATTCCGCGATCGTGCGGAGCGATGCTGATGCCCACTCCGTTGCTGGGGTCAGTGAAGACGACGGTGGGACAGTCAATCAGCTTCCACGTGCCCCTGGCTCGCTGGCCGGCGGCCCCGTTGAGAAAGCCGAAGTTTGGGCGCACGCCGCTCACCCAGTTGGATCCCGCCTGGGCGGTGAATGCCAGCGGGTTCTGTCGGGTGTAGTCGCGAATCATGTCCGAGTCTGGGCCGTTGTAGGCGAAGAACGCGTTAAGCATGTCGACCCTAATGATCTTGATGTATTTCAAACAGCGCCGAATCTACCGCCTGTTGCATCAACTATGTCCCGCTTGTGGCTACGACATCCGTGCGAGCGAAGATCGCTGTCCCGAATGCGGGACGCCGTTCCCCGCTCAGTAGCTCGAAAAGTTGATCATTCCTCTGGTTCCGGGTCGGGTGGGGGCGGAGTCAACAGTGGGCGAATGCTCCCTGCAAGCTCCGGCACATAAAACGTCGCGATCCGCCAGATGATTGTATCTTCCACTTCGTCGTAGTCGTGCGCAAGTATATTGCGGGTCGCCATAACCTGCCGCCACGGAACTTGGGGCGTCGTCGCACGAAATTCTGGTGATAGACGCCGGGCCGCTTCGCCGATGATTTCCACTCGCCGCTCGACGGCATCCCGCAGCATCTGGTCGCGCTGGTATTGTTCCCAGTCCCGTCCCGCTACATAACCGGCGATGATTTCTGCGGCATCGAGGATATCGCGAAGACTGGCCGCGTCACGGGTGTTAAGCGGCATAGACCACCTCGCGCGTGGTCAGGATCTCGTGGCGGCGAAACGGGTTTCGCAGCAGCCGCTTTTCCACCAGGTCCACCTCTCGGCCGCCGAAGATCTGCGATAGCTCGTCCCGCAGCTCCAGGAAGTTCTCGAACGTCTGTCCGCCGCCCGGTGCGAATGTTACCAGCACGTCGACATCGCTGTCCGCCCGAAAATCTCCACGAAGAATGGAGCCGAACAGGGAAAATTCCTTGATCTTCCATTTGTGGCAGAATGCCTCAATCTGCTGGATGGGAACGTTGATGTTATCGACCTTCATGGATCTCGGTTGTACCCTTCCGCGCGTTCGGCGGCAATCGGGGGAAGTCTCATCGCAGGATGAATTTCACGCCCCGCCCGGGCCCCAGTATTCTCGGCTGAAGGGCATCCAGAACGGTTCTTCGTAGGGACGGAAGGGGACCATCGCGGCGATTTCGTTGAGACGATTGAGCACATCCCGCGGCAGCGGGCCTTTCTGGGCGGCGGCGACGTTTTGCTCGACTTCGCCGGCGCTGCGGGCGCCCATCAATACGCAGGAAATATTGGGATTGGAGAGGACGAATCGAATGCCGGCCTCGGCCAGGGGAAGATTGATCTCGTCAAGATAGCGATACAGGGCCTGGTACTGGCGGCGGCGGGGGAGACTCAGCCAGGGGGCGCCGTGGTTCACCTCCTCATCGCGGCGGACGGCCAGCGCGCCTTGCTGCAGCGGTGAGCCGATGACGATGCCCATGTTGCGCTCGATGGCGGCCGGAAAGATTTCGATCTCGGCCTCGCGCCACAGCAGGCTGTAGTTGAACGCCGTCAGCACCACGTCGAAGCGATTGGAACGGGCGATGCGGGCCAGCTCGTAGGCGGTGGTGCCGCCGATGCCGGTGAAGCGGATGATCTTCTCGCTCTTGAGCTGATCGAGCAGGTCGACGACCGGCCCGTAGACTTTGGCGGGATCGGACCACCAGTCGTATTGGCCGGGGCGGTCGGGCTCGTGAACCATGAGTACGTCGATCTGATCGCGGCCGAGCAGGCGGAGACTTTCCTCGACGCTCTGGCGCAGCCTGGAGATATCGCGGGGATCGAAGGGCTGCGGCCGGCCGCCAAGTTTCGTCGAGAGAATGAGCGGCTGTTTGACGTCCCGCAGGATTTTTCCCAGCACCTCTTCGCTGTTGTAATAGCCGGGAGCGGTGTCGATGTAGTTGACGCCCAGAGCAAGGGCGCGTTGGACGGCGGCCTGCGATTGCTCGAATTCGCCGCCGATGGCGGAGACGAAAAGCCCGCCGAGGGAAAGCTCGCTGATGCGCAGGCCGGTGCGGCCGAGGGTGCGGTGGTTAATCATGCAAGTATGGTAACGATATCGAAGTGAAAATTGAAAATTGGAAACGGTACGGACATGCTTGACAGCGCGGATGCGTTGGCGTAACAGTGGTACATGGAACACCCCAAGATTCTTCACGATGGCATTACGTTTGACGACGTTTTGCTGATTCCCGCCCTCAGCGATTTCATTCCCTCCGACGCCGATACGCACAGCCGCGTGACCCGCAACATCGAATTGAACATCCCGATGCTGTCGGCCCCGATGGATACGGTGACCGAGTCGGCGCTGGCGATCGCGCTGGCGCAGGAAGGGGGCATCGGGATCATTCACAAAAATCTGTCGGGGGAAAATCAGGCGCGGGAGGTGGAGAAGGTGAAGCGCAGCGAGAACGGGGTGATCGTCGATCCGATCACGCTGCCCCCCAGCGCCAACATCGCCACCGCGCGGCGGATCATGCGGGAATACAACGTCAGCGGAATCCCGATCGTGGAAGATGCCGACCCGGCCGGGGAGAAGCGCGGCACCAGCGGCCGGCACAGCTCGATCCACGACGGCAAGCTGTCGAAGCTGATGGGCATTCTCACCCGCCGCGATCTGAAATTTCAGGAAGATGACAACCGCCGCATCGGCGATGTGATGACGCGGGAAAACCTGGTGACGGCGCCGGAGACGACCACGCTCGATGAGGCCGAGCGCATTCTCTACAAGTCAAAGGTGGAGAAGCTGCTGCTGATCGACAAGGACAACCGGCTGGCCGGACTGATCACGATGCGCGACATCGACAAGCTCCACCAGTTTCCCAACGCCTGCAAGGACAAACGCGGCCGGCTGCGGGTGGGGGCGGCGACGGGCGTGCTGGATTTCGCCCGCATCGAGGCGCTGATCGCGGCCGACGTGGACCTGGTGGTCGTCGATACCGCCCATGGCCACAGCCGCAACGTCATCGAGACGGTGAAGCAGATCAAGAAGCAGTGGAAGATCGAAGTCATCGCCGGCAACGTGGCCACGGCCGAGGGGGCGAAGGATTTGATCGACGCCGGGGCGGACGGAGTGAAGGTGGGCATCGGCCCGGGGGCAATCTGCACGACGCGGATCGTCAGCGGCGTAGGCGTGCCGCAGATCACCGCGATTTTCGCGGCCGTCAGCGCTGCCGAGTCGGCCGGCGTGCCGGTCATCGCCGATGGCGGCATCCGCCACAGCGGCGACATCACCAAGGCGATCGCGGCCGGGGCATCCTGCGTAATGATGGGGTCATTGTTTGCAGGATTGAATGAGTCGCCGGGCGAGCTGGTGATCCATCAGGGCCGGCGCTACAAGACCTATCGCGGCATGGGCTCGATGGGCGCGATGATCCAGGGATCGAAGGACCGCTACGGCCAGGGGAGCGTGAAGGAGTCGAGCAAGCTGGTGCCGGAGGGGGTCGAGGGGCGCGTGCCCTATCGCGGGCCGCTGGGGGACTTCGTCTATCAACTGGTCGGCGGGCTGCGGGCGGGGATGGGCTATTGCGGCACGAAGAATATTGATGAGCTTCGACAGAATGCGAGGTTCTGCCGCGTCACCGCCGCCAGCATGGCCGAGAGCCATCCCCACGACATCACCATCACCAAGGAATCCCCGAATTATTCGGTGGAGTATGCGATGGAGAATTGAAAATGCTTCAGCCAATTTAGGATTGTGCGTGTCTTGACAAGGGTTCCACGTTGGCACGGCGGAAAGAAGTATGGGAGTGTCGCGTCGTGGCCCGTGGGAGCCGCGCTGCCCGTTGATAGCCATTGGCACGGGGTCGACGAGGCGCGAAGCCCAGCGCCAAGCGATTCATGGCGTGCCGGCGGAATGCATGCGCAACGGAGCAACATACGGTCATTGCAAATGCCGGAAGAAACGGTGAGTATAATATCCTGGTGAAAAGGATCGCATGGCCACCGTTGAACATCGCAATTCCGCCCGCGGCATAAGCAGAATCATGCCTGCTCTTGCTCGATCCAGGAATGCAAAGCGGCTGGATTCAGAGTTAATCGAAGGCAGCTTGGAGGGCGATATCGAGCGCGTCCAGAATCTTTTGACTGCTGGAGCGGACGTGAACGCGCGAAATCGCCGTGGTGAGACGCCGATCAGTGCCGCGGCAGCATGGAATCATTTGGGGATCGTCAAGCTGCTTCTGAAGCATGATGCGGATCCGAACCTGGCGGACGTGGCCGGCGGCAGCCCTTTGATGTGGGCGGCGCTACATGGAAGCAAGGTGATTGTGCGAGAACTTCTCAGGCACGGCGCGGATGTCAACGCGGCCGACAAGAGCGGGAACACGGTTCTCATGCATGCCCTGTGGCGCGATGATACAGATCAAATGCCGGGCATCGTCGCGGAGTTGATGAAGTACCGTCCAAACGTGACAGCCACGAACCAACGAGGAGAAATGGCGCAATCGATCGCGCGCCAGCGGGGATTCGAGGAACTCCTGCGGCTGGAAGTCCGCCGGCAGAATGTGAGGCGAGTCTTCCCGTCGTCGCGCCTGAAATCCAAACCGGAGCGAGCATGAACAGGGCGATAATATGCCTGATGGCAATGTTGTTGACAGGCTGCGCGCACGATCAGCGACCGGCCACGAAGCCTTCGGGGGTGTCGCAGCACGCGGATGATGCCCTGCGCGATCCTTTTGGCTACAAGGTCAACGCGGATCGAACCGATATTTCCGGAGGGTCGGTGGGGCATCTGGACAAGGATGGCTTTAAGAAGGACGTGAATGATGTGCTCAATCCGTAAGATGATTGTGGCAGGCGCGGCGTTTCTGGCGGCGGGAGTCGGAGGCGGCGGTTGCCAGCGCGTGACCAACCAGACGCCGGTGAGGCTGAACGACAGGCCGCTGGTGGTGGATGAGGCGATGCAGCGGCGGAACTGGGAGCTGACCGACGCGGAATATCCCAATGGGGCGGTGCGCGCCGGCTCGACGGGGTTCCGGTATGAGGTGAATCCGGACAATAATTCGCAATTTGCGGGCGTGGAAGATCAGGGCCTGTTCATCGTGCAGACGCTGCTGCTGCCGATCACGCTGCCGTCGGGGCCGTCGAAGCAGGTGTATCACGGGGCGCAGACGCCGCCGACGCATGCGGCAGTGCCGCCGGTGGAATGATCTTTCGTAGCACGGGTTTTCAACCCGTGCCGAAGTGTCCCTTATCCATTTTATACGTATTCCACTTGATCCGCGGGCTTGTCGAATGCTCAAAGCTCCGCATGTACATGCGGAACCATGTGGCGTTGGCGATCAATTCAACTGCCAAGCCGTATTACTTGAATATTCCAAGCGGTTTGGCACGGGTTGAAAACCCGTGCTACGAAAGAGCGCAGCAGAAAAACCCCGGTTTTGGCCGGGGTTTTTCGCGTTGGTTCCTCACGGGGAGGATCAGCGGACGGTGGTGCGGTGGCTGAGCGAGCGGCTCCTGGGGTGCGTGCTCGACAGCGTCTTGGCATGGGTGTGCGACAGGGCCTTGGCGTGGCTCTTCGCGTGCAGCGACGTATGGCGGATGCGGTGGGCGTGCAACGCGTGATGCCGGCTGTGCTTCACGGCGGTGTGATGCACGACCGCGGTCTTCTTGACGGCGGTGATGGTGGCCGGCGTCGACAGGTGCGACGTCGTGGATAGCCGGCTGGCGGACGTGTGGCTGGTGCGGGCCAGAACCGGGACGGCGGCCGACAACATGGCGGCGGCGGCACAGATGATCAGCTTCTTCATGGACGACTCCTTTGCCTGCAAAACAACCCTCCCCAGCAATTGGCGGGTGGGGCGATGAATTCCTTCGTCGTGCGACGTGCACGACCTGAAAGTCTTATCGGACGGAGAGGGAGAAAAAGTTGAATCCGGCAGGTGGGAGAACCGCAAGATAATTTGATGCTGCAAAGAGCGGTGCCGCAGCGATCCCGTAGGGTGGGCGTACTCGCCCACCATCCGCCTATCGCCGTTCGACGGTAGGCGAGTACGCCCACCCTACAAATGCGAAAGGCTTGCGCTATTCGTTCCCCTTCTCATTGTCTTTCTGGAAGACGTGGGTGTGCGGCTGGTTGAAGATTTCCTTGAAAAAGCTGGTGAGGTCCGACCAGGAGCGGCGGTCGGCCTGTTTGTTGTAGGCGATGGCTGGGATGTTGAACTTGTCGGCCTTGGGGTTGGTGAAGGCGTGTAGGGCGCCGCCGTAGTCGTTGAACTCCCAGTCGATCTTGTTGTCGCGGAAGGCTTTCTTGAGGGCCTCAACCTGCTCGGGGGTGACCATCTTGTCGTCGCCGCCGTTGCAGATCAGCACCTTGCACTTGATGTTCTTGACGTTGTCCAGCGGCAGGTCCAGCCCGGCGTGGAAGACGGCCACGCCGCTGAGATCGGCGCCGTTCATCGCCAGGCCGAGGGCCGTCGTTCCGCCGAAGCAGTAGCCTATGGCGGCGGTCTTGTCCTTGTCGACCAGATCGTTTTTCTTGAGCTCATCGAGCGCCGCCTGGGCGCGGGCGACGAGAGTGGCCTGGTCCTTGCGCAGCGCACCCGCCCATTCGCCGGCCTGCCTGGGGTCTTCGGTGGTCTTGCCATCGCCATAGAGGTCGGCGGCGAAGGCGACGTAGCCCAGCTTGGCGAGTTTTTCCGCCCGCATCTTCGGATAGTCGGTCAGGCCCCACCATTCGGGGAAGATGACCACGCCGGGGCGCTTCTCCTTGTACTGGTCATCGACCATCATCACCCCCTTGAGCGTGACGTCGCCTTGTTTGTATTCGACATCGGTCTTCTTGATCTCGGCCAGCGCCAGCGAGCAGCAGCACATGGCGGCGAGTGTGGCGACGGCGATGAGAGCGGGGTTCATGGTTTCCTTTCGATAGGGTGAGTGCAATGATTGTACGCGCGATTGGATTGCGGACAATGTCCAGCATGGAAGGATTCGGAGCATGAAGCAACTTCACGGACTGGATGGATTGCGGGAACTGCCCCCCCTGGCGGCAGGGGGGGCGGGGGTGGTGCTGTCGGTGGGCAATTTTGACGGCATGCACCGCGGGCATGGGCGGATTATCGAAACGGCGGCGGAACTGGCGCGGGAACACAATGCGGCGCTGGCGGTGGCGACGTTCGAGCCGCATCCGCTGACGGTGCTGCGCCCCGGCCACGCCCCGCCGCGGCTCACGCCCGCCGCGCTGAAAGAAGCGCTGCTGGAAACGGCGGGGGTCGATTATCTGGC
>DAIOHQ010000194.1:0-9662 GCA_036744635.1 Tepidisphaeraceae bacterium
GACACTTGGGGGAGGGTTTGGCCACAGATGGGGCACAGATGCGCACAGATGCTGGATTGGGAAGGAGTTAACCGCGAAGGCGCGGAGGAGCGAAGAGAAAAGTTTTTTTTCGTTTTGGGGATTTTGTGGTTTTAGGGCGTTGCGCTGGCGGCGCGCCGGGCGCGCAATTGGCGAGTTGCGCTCGACTATTGGCGGGGGATGTGGTGGGGTGACGGTGAGGACAGGGCTTAATTTGCCCGTGCTGAGGCGGATATCTTCGGAAGTCCCCTGTAGCTAATTTCTTTGCAATTAGAACATTTGCGTTTCGATAAGTTTCATGTATCGATTGGCATAGAAAAGGTCTGGTTGTTGGGATCGCGGTCTGCAACGAATCGCGAAGCGCGGGTCTTGTGGGTTATCTGGTTCGAACAAGACAAAACCTAGGCCGAACACCTGGCAGAGTGCGTCAAGACGTGCCACTTCATCGTCGGGCGCTTTGTTTGAAATCACCAAGTAGACCTTGTGGCTAAACAGGCAGTACGCACACGCCTGTCCAAACGCCGTCACAAGCTGATATACGTCGGGCTTGATTTCGGCAGAAACGATTTCGACAGGGGCCTGAATGATATCACTCCGCTTTGATTCGCGCTTCCCGATTACGTCGGGCGTTCCCCATTTGTCTCGGAAGCAGTTGCCTCCCAGGCAGATGGCTTTCGTGCATTCTTCCGTTTCATTGACAAGCCAGTCTGCAAAGGGTGCGTAGAAGTCCTCCTCCTTAAACTTCGTTGGCTTGGCGATGAGCTCATCCTTGAGTTGATCGGTGTCACCCTCGCGGTACTTCGTTAGGCGGAACAGTCCGCGCGAAGGTTTGTAAACTTGATCAGGCAGTTGTTCGGCAAGATCCCACAGAGTACCCCCCACTGTGTTGGGTTTGAGCGCCGTATCTCGCGCCAAGACCTGTCGAACGATCTCTGAATAGCGAATCCCTTCGGGGTTATCGCGAAGTAATTCAAGAGCCGTTTCTCGTATGCGATGGGTAATTTTGGCCATTGGCTCTCCTTAGCGGCAGAACACTTCGGTTTTCCCGGCGCGCCTTAATATCCCATCAAACTCTTCTTCGGTGATGTACTTCCCGTACTGGTATTGCGCAATGTCGAGGTCGGTCATACGGACAGGATCGGAATATTGCGTCGATTTCCGAACTTGATAGACCCCTTTCACGGGTGGATACGCCTCCAGATCTGCGGCTGTCGGTGACTCAATGCCATCAACTTCGAAGTGCCCGAATGCGAATCCCTCTCGACAGAGGATGATGATTTCCGCCCGCTTTTTCTGGCTATAGCGGTACCGGCCATCTTCACTTTGGAATACTCCACCGCCGATGTAGGTTTTTAGAGCCGCGGCACTTGAAAATCCTGCGGCCGACTTGTCTCCGTGCCCATACACTAGAATCTTGCGCGGCATAGGTGCATCCTCTTGAATATCCAGCCACAGTCCGAGTGAACGTACTCGACAGACCGCAACGTTCGCACATGATAATGCGTCGGATCAGTTCATGCCAAATCAAATGACCGGCGCGGAAGCGTTTCGCTTCTACAGACTGAGATCGGGCACAGCTCGGCTATCGCCCAAGCAGGCAATCGCTTACCGCATCGGATCGAAAACCCCGCCTTTTTTGTTTTGGTAGAAAACCACCGAGCCGTCGGAGAAGGCTACGTTTTCGGCGTAGGGGCAGATTTCCAAACTGCCGGGGATGGAGCCGATCATGTCCCTTCTGTGGGGCATGACGAAGTGGGCGAAGCCGGGTTCCCAGCCGACCATTACCTGGGGGCAGGTGAAGAGCGGGCCGCGTTTCTTGTAGCCGGTGAATTGGGGGAAGCCGCCGGCCGCCCATGTCAGGTTGCCGCCGTTGTAGACGGCCACGTTGTTGCCGGAGGCGTTGGATGAGCCCGGGCCATACCAGACGAAGGCGGGGGCCTTCTTGAACGAATCCTGGGCGGGGTTGGTTTCCACCTGGTTGATGGCGGCGCGGCCGAAGGGGAAGGCGCCGGAGTTGGGGGCGTTGGTCGATGAGATGAACACGTCGCCGGTGAAGTCGCAGGCGGTGCAGCCGAGAATGTCCGGATTGGCCAGCCCGGCCAATTGCAGATATCCGCGCCAGTAATTGTGGCCGCTGCGGTGTTCCCACCAGACGTGGCTGCCGCCGTCGTAGTTGTAGTGGGGATCCGAGCCATAGAAGACCTGGCTGTAGTTTGGCCAGGGCTGGCCCCAAAACGGGCAGCCGGGGTCGTAGTTCTGCAGGCCGGCCTTGTACTGGTTGTTGTACATCATGATGGCCAGCAGGCACTGGCGGGCGGTGGAGGCGCAGCGGATGTCGGCGGCCTGCTCGCGCACTTTGCGCAGGGTCGGCAGGAGCATGGAGATCAGCAGCGCGATGATGCCGATGACCACCAGCAGTTCGACAAGGGTAAAAGCGCGACGGCGCGAGATCATGCGGGGTCTCCGGAACGAGATGAAGGGTATGGGATTATATCGGTTTTCCATCGGCGGGACAATGTGGGTGGCGAATTGATCAGGGCGCCCACCGCAGGTGCCGCAGGTGTTAATGGCGGCCGTTGCTGCCGTGCATGAGGGCCAGGATTTCGCTGCGGCTGGAGGGGTTTTCCTTGAAGATGCCGCGCAGGGCGCTGGTGACCATGATGCTGCCGTGTTTTTTGGCGCCGCGGATGGTCATGCAGGTGTGGGTGGCCTCGATGACGCAGGCGGCGCCGATGGGGGTGAGCTCGTCCATCAGGGCGTCGGCGATCTGGGTGGTCAGCCGCTCCTGCACCTGGGGGCGGCGGGCGTAGCCTTCGACCAGCCTGGCGAGTTTGCTCAGGCCGACGACCTTGCCGTCGGGGAGATAGGCGACGTGGGCCCGGCCAGTGAAGGGGAGCAGGTGGTGCTCGCAGAGGGAGTGGAATTCGATGTCGCGGAGCAGGACGACCTCATCGTAGCGCTCGTGGAAGATGGTCTTGAGGTGCTTGCGCGGGTCCACCCGCAGGCCGGCCATCAGTTCAGCATAGGAGCGCGCAACGCGGTTGGGGGTTTTCAACAGACCTTCGCGGTCGGGGTTTTCGCCGACGGCCAGCAGGACCTCGCGGATGGCCCTTTCGAGGCGGGGGATATCGACTTCCTTGAAGGGAGGCTCGGGAGGTTTGGCGGGCGAGGCAGGGGAGGGGGGGTCGGTCTTGGGGGAAAGGTCGTTGTGCGGGTTGGCCATGTCTTCGCTCCTTGGTTAGGGAGGATTATAGCGGGGAAGTTTGGATTGGGGATTCGCTGGGAAAAACACGGAGGCGCGGAGGCACGGAGACGGGATGCGGGGGAGATTGAAAATTGAAAATTGAAAATTGAAGAGAGAGTCACACCCGATCGCGTCGCGGGCGCGTGGGGAAATTTGAAATTTGACATTTTCATTTTTCGATTTGCAATGGTTTGTCCTCAACCCCGTCTCCTTGACTCCGTGTCTTGTGTTTATCATTGCGTGAGTCGGTGGGATGTTTGCAGTTGGACAAAGCTGGTAAACTCCGGGGCATGAACGCACTCATCGTTGGCGGCACGGGATTGATCAGCCGGGGGATTGTCAAGCACCTGTTGGCGCGGGGCATCGACGTCACCATGTACAACCGGGGAAAGACGGATAACCCGCTGCCGGGGAACGTGAAGGAAATTCGCGGAGACCGCAGCGATGAGGCGGCATTTGAGACGGAGTTCGCCGGCGCGGGGCGGAAGTTCGACGTTGTCATCGACATGATCTGTTTCACCCCGCAGCAGGCGGAGAGTTCTGTGCGCGCCTTCGGCGGGCGCTGCGAGCAGTTCATCTTCTGCTCGACGGGGTGCATCTACGGGGTGAAGGTGCTGCCGGAGGTGATCATCCGCGAGGATTTCCCGCCGGAGCCGATCAGCGGATATGGCAAGGGGAAGCTGGAGTGCGAGAAGATTTTCATGCGCGCCCACGAGGCTGGGAAGTTCAAGACCACGCTGATCCGGCCGAGCCACACCTACGGCGAAGGGTGGCCGATGCTGGATAACCTGGAGTTCAATTCGGTGGCGTGGGACCGGATCGAGAAGGGGCTGCCGGTGCTGTGCGCGGGAGATGGGTTGGGATTGTGGGTCTCCACCCATCGCGATGATTGCGGCAAGCTGTTCGCGTACGCCGCGGGCAATGCCAGGACCTACGGGGAGGATTACAACGCGACGCAGGATGAGATCATCACCTGGCGGGATTACTATCGCGAGGTGGCGCGGGCGCTGGGGAAGCAGGCGCAGGTGCTGTTCATGCCGGCGGAGTGGATCATCGGCCATGACAAGGCCCGGTTTGGGTTGCTGGCGGAGATCACCCAGTTTCATGGGGCGTATGGGTCGGAGAAGGCCAAGCTCGATGTGCCGGAATTCAAGTGCGAGATCACGCTGGAAGAGGGGGCGAGGCGCACGCTGGCTGATGCGCGGCGGCGGGGGGCGTGGGGCGATGGGACCAAGGATGCGCTGTATCAGCAGATGGTGGATAAGGCGCTATCGGCGGGGGTGACGGCGGTGGAGGCGTGAGCTTGTAGCACGGGCTTTTCAAGCCGTGCCGGGGTGCCTGCGAAATACCAGAGGTGTTTTTCCAACCCAGCGGTCTGGGCACGGGTTGGAAACCCGTGCTACTTAGTGGTCACGGTTTGCGTGCATCGGCCGCGCCCGATAAAGTGTTGCGGCACTGGCGGACAGGAAATTCTGCGAGGATCTGATGAAGACGGCGTTGACGATTGGCGGCTCAGACTCCAGCGGCGGGGCGGGAATTCAGGCCGACCTCAAGGCGTTCACGGTTCTGGGCGTCTATGGCATGACGGCCATCACCGCCGTCACCGCGCAAAGCACGATGGGCATCGCCGAATCTTTCGAGATGACGCCGGAATTGGTGGCGCGGCAGATCGATGCCGTCGCCGGGGACATTCAAGTCGATGCCTGCAAGACTGGAATGCTGGCCAACGCCGCCATCATCGGGGCGGTGGAAGAGGCACTCAAGCGCAACCAGCTCCAGCCCTATGTCTGCGACCCGGTGATGGTCTCCAAGAGCGGCGCCCGCGGCGGCCGGCTGCTGAAGGCGGATGCGCTGCCGGCGCTGAAGAAACTTTTCGCCCGCGCCACCGTCATCACCCCCAATCTGCGCGAGACGGCGGAACTGACCGGGCAAGCGGAGATCGCGCCGACGATTGCCGCCGCCAAGGATGCCGCCCGCCGGCTGGCGGATATGGGGGCCAAGGCGGTGATCGTCAAAGGCATTCCCTCGGGCAATCAGATGGTGGATGTCTACTTCGATGGCCGGGAATTCCTGGAGTTCGCCGGCGTCATGCAGCCCAATGAGAAGACCCACGGCAGCGGCTGCGCCTTCAGCGCTGCCATCACCGCCGGGCTGGCCAATCGTCTCAAGCTTGTCGATGCCATCGACCAGGCCAAGCAGCTTGTCACCATGGCGATTCAGTTCGGCGACGGCCAGGGCCGCGGCATTACGCCGGTGAACGTTCTCGCATTTGCGCCGAAGAAGAAGTAATCTGCGGGGCAGTCAATCAACAAGGAGGTTGTCATGGCTTGCAAAGAATTCCCAATTATCGAATCGTTGGAAGAGCGCCAGCACCTGTCGGCCAGCATCGCCCATTTTGCCGGCGGCAAGGTGATCGTCACCGCCAAGCGCAGCGATGACGCCATCACCGTCGGCCTCAATGAGAATCAGCAGCTCATGAACGTCACCGTCAACGGCGTCACCCGGGCGTTCGGCCGGGCTGACATCCGGTCACTGATGGTCAACGGCGGGGCGGGCAACGACACCATCACCATCGACGAAAGCAACGGCCTGCTCGGCGTCCCCGCCCTCATCCGCGGCGGGCCGGGGAATGATGTCATCCATGGCGGGGTCGAGGATGACCGCATCTATGGTGATGCCGGCAACGACATCATCACCGGCGGCGAAGGCACCGACCGCCTCGACGGCGGGCCGGGCAATGACAACCTTACCGGCGGCGGAGGATTCGATCTGATCTTCGGCGCGGCCGGGGACGATGTCATCTCCGGTCTGGCCGGCAACGACACCATCAACGCCGGGCCGGGAGCGAACTTTGTCGATGCCGGCGACGGCAACGATTTCGTCATCGGCGGGCGGCAGAACGACACGATCCTCGGCGGCGCCGGCAACGACATCCTCAACGGCGGAGCGGGTTCCGATACGATCCTCGGCGGCGACGATGACGACAAAATTCTCGGCGGCCCGGCCACCGACAGCCTGGTCGGCGGCCTCGGCGATGACACCATCATCGGCGGCGGCGGAGCGGATGCGATTGACGGCGGCCCGGGGGCGAATGTCATCCGCGCCAAGTGATCACCGGGTCAAGAAGTGGCATGGGCTACCAGCCCATGCGCAAGAAGCGCAGCGCGCTTCGTGGCACAGGCGAGGCGCCGATGCCGCGGAAGAGCAGAGCGCTGCGCTTCGGGTGCATGGGCAAGGTTGCCCATGCCACTTGGAAGTTACCACAGCGCTGTAGGGTGTAATTCATTGCACCATATATGCACGGTGCAATGAATAACACCCTACAGGTTGCCTTCGAATTCTTACTTCAAATTTTCCGGGTTCAGGCCGGCCAGTTCGGGCGCGGTGAAGATTCCATTGCGGCGGATCAGTTTTCCGTCGAAGTAGATTTCACCCCCGCCGACTTCCGGATCCTGGCGCATGACCATGTCCCAGTGGATCGAGGACTTGTTGCCGTTGGAGGCTTCGTCGTAGCAGGAGCCGGGGGTGAAGTGGATGGAGCCGGCGATTTTTTCGTCGAAGAGAATGTCCTTCATCGGCCGGGTACACCAGGGGTTGAAGCCGATGGCGAACTCGCCCACGTAGCGGGCGCCGGCATCGGCGTCCAGCACCTCGTTGAGCTTCTCGGATGCGGTGCTGGTGGCCTCGACGATCCTGCCATCCTTGAACACCAGGCGGATGTCGTTGTGGGTGACGCCCCGGTAGATGGTCGGGCAGTTGAAGTGGATGACGCCGTTGACGCTGTCGCGCACCGGGGCGGTGAAGACTTCGCCATCCGGGATATTCACCTTGCCATCACAGGGAATGGCCCCGATGCCCTTGATGCTGAAGGTGAGGTCGGTGTCGCGCGGGCCTTTGAGGCGCACTACATCGGTCTGCTGCATCAGGTCGCGCAGCGGCAGCATCGCCCGGGCCATCTTGGCGTAATCCAGGGTGCAGACGTTGAAGTAGAAATCCTCGAATGCCTCCGTGCTCATCTCCGCCATCTGCGCCATGGATGGACTTGGCCAGCGCAGCACGCACCAGCGCGTCTTCTTGATGCGGATGTCATGATGCACCCGCTTCCAGACGGTCTCTTCGTAGAGCTTCTGCTTGTCGGCCGGGACATCGGATAGCTCCGAGACGTTGGGGTTCCCCCGCGCCCCGAGGTAGCACTGCACATTCTCCATCTGCAGGCGCTCGACATCGGCGATCAGCTCCCACTGCTCGGCCGTCCCCGCCAGCATCAGCGCCCGCTGCACCGCGTTGCTCTTCAGCAGCACCAATGGCCGGCCGCCGGCGCGGGCCGCGTGCTCGACCAGCGCATTGGTGAATGCGTGCGGCACATCGATCGCCTCGATCAGAATCTTCTCCCCCGGCTTCACCGCGCATGAGTAATTGATCAGCAGGTCGGCCAGTTTGTGAATGCGGGGATCGGTCATCTTGGGTCCTTGGATAATGCCGCGGGAAATTCGCCAGCAATCTTCTTTCGCATTTCGTAGCACGGGTTTCCAACCCGTGCCCAACTGCGCTGATCCTCAGGTCGTCGCGCGGCTTGACGCTCGTTGGCACGGGTTGAAAACCCGTGCTACGTGCTACGCCTTGGTCAATCTCCGATACTTGATGCGGTGCGGCTGGTCGGCGTCCATGCCCAGGCGTTTCTTGCGGTCGGCCTCGTAGTCGCTGTAGTTGCCCTCGAACCAGACCACGCTGCTGTCTCCCTCGAAGGCCAGGGTATGGGTGGCGATGCGGTCGAGGAACCAGCGATCGTGGCTGATGACCACCACGCAGCCGGCAAAATTCTCCAGCGCCTCCTCCAGCGCCCGGATGGTGTTCACGTCCAGGTCATTGGTCGGCTCATCGAGCAGGATGACATTGGCCCCGCTCTTGAGCATCCGCGCCAGGTGCAGGCGGTTGCGCTGCCCGCCGGAGAGTGTGCCCACCTTCTGCTGCTGGTCGGCCCCGGTAAAGCCGAAGCGCGCCGCGTAGGCGCGGGTGTTCAGCCGGCTGTTCCCCAGCATGAACGTCTCCTGGCCATCGGCGAGGCTCTGCCAGACCATCGCATCATCCGCCAGCGAATCCCGCGACTGCTCGACATACGCGAACTTCACCGACTCCCCCACCTTCAACGTCCCGGCGTCCGGCTGCTCCTGCCCGGTCGCCATGCGAAACAGCGTGGTCTTGCCGGCGCCGTTGGGGCCGATGATGCCGACGATCCCGCCGGGGGGAATCGAGAAGTTGACATTCTCCATCAGCAGCCGATCGCCATATCCCTTGGCCAGGCCGGCCGCCTCGATCACCAACTGCCCCAGGCGCGGGCCGGGGGGGATGAAGATCTCGATCTGCTGCTCCTTGGCCTTCTGATCCTGCGCCAGCATCGCCTCATATTTGGACAGCCTCGCCTTGCTCTTGGCCTGCCGGGCCCGCGGCGATTGCCGCACCCATTCCAGCTCGTGCGCCAGCGCTTTTTGCCGGTTCGATTCCTGCTTCTCCTCGATCGCCAATCGTGCCCGCTTCTGCTCCAGCCAGGCCGAATAGTTTCCCTTCCAGGGGATCCCCTCGCCCCGGTCCAGTTCCAGAATCCACCCGGCCACGTTGTCCAGAAAATAGCGGTCGTGGGTGACCGCGATGACCGTTCCTTCATAGCGGCGCAGGTGCTGCTCCAGCCAGGCCACCGACTCGGCATCCAAATGATTCGTCGGCTCGTCCAGAATCAATACATCCGGCTTCTGTAGCAGCAGCCGGCAGAGCGCCACCCGCCTGCGCTCGCCTCCGGAGAGAATTTTCACCGGCGTCTCCGGCGGCTGGCAGCGCAGGGCATCCATCGCCATGTCGAGCTGCGCATCCAGATCCCACAATCCCTGGTGGTCGATCTTTTCCTGCAACTCTCCCTGCTCTTCCAGCAATTTCTCCATCTCATCGGGGTCCAGCTCGGGATCCCCCAGCTTGTCGGAGATGGCGTTGAACTTGTTCACCAGCGCCACCTTGTCGGCCAATCCCTGCTCGACGATCTCGCGCACCGTCTTGCTCTCATCGAGCTGCGGCTCCTGGGGAAGAAAGCCGGTGGTGTAGCCGGGCGAGAGGGAAATTTTCCCCTCGTAGTTCTTGTCCACGCCCGCCAGGATTTTCAGCAGCGAGCTCTTGCCCGAGCCGTTCAGCCCCAGCACGCCGATCTTGGCCCCGTAGAAGTAGGATAGATAAATGTCCTTCAGCACGACCTTCTTGTCGTGCGCCTTGGTGACGCCGGTCATTGAATAGATGATCTTGTTGCCTTCATTGCTCACGCTTCGCTTCTCCTGTCCAATAGTCTGCGGGCTCGGCCTGGCCGGGTCTAACTCTTGTTTGTGGCGGCCCCACCTTTTACCCCCTCTCCCGGTACTCC
>DAIOHQ010000195.1:0-9641 GCA_036744635.1 Tepidisphaeraceae bacterium
GGCCGGGCCTGCCGGTCCAGCGCAGGCGCCACCGATGGCAGTCAAAGCCGGCGATGAGGAAGTGCTCGCCGATCGGCTTGAAGCGCTCGCCAGGGAGCAAAAGATGGACCTGGTCGACATCCGCGATCCCTTTTCCGGCGGGGGACAGCCGGTCGGCGCCGGGCGCGGCGGCGATGGCACTGCCGCCGTCTTCCAGCAGAAGCACCGGCTGACGGCCGTGATGGTGAAATCCAGTGGCGGGCAGGCCATCGTTGACAACAAGCCCATCGCGGTTGGCCAGGAACTCGACGGCTTCACGCTGGTCACGCTGAGCAAGTCGACGGCGCTCTTTCGCAGCGGCCGGGCGGAAGCGATGCTCCGCATGGAAGACGGCGCCAGCTTATCGGACCACTGAGAAATATCGAGCAAAACTTTTTTGTTAAGTGGCGGCTGTGGATGGTCGAAATAATTCAGGTATAGGAGACAAACTATGAAAAACGGGCGCAAACGTAATGGTGGCTTCAGCTTGATCGAGCTTGTGATCGTGGTCGTGATCATTGCGATCATCGGCGCGATCGCGATACCGCGGATGAGCCGCGGCTCGGCGGGTGCGGGTGATTCAGCCCTCACGCAGGACCTTTCGGTCCTGCGCGGCGCGCTGGACCTGTATCAGACCGAGCATGGCGGTGCGTACCCAGCCCTGGCTGACATCGCCACCGCCCTTACCGGATACACCGACTCAACCGGCGCTCACAACGCGACCTGGGTGAAGGATGCCGCCACCGGAAAGACCTATGGCCCGTATCTGCGGGCGGTCCCGCCGCTGCCGGTGGGCGCCACCAAGGGCGGAACGGCCTTCGTCGGAGCCTACAGCTCCACTACCAGCAACGGCTGGATCTATGATGGTGCCGGCAACGTCACCGCCAACACCGCCGGCACCGAAGCGGATGTGAACGGCAAGCTGTACACCGCCTACTAGGCCTTGCCTGCGGCGGCTCGCGCCGGGTGTAATGGGATAACAACGATACGCCGCCGGTTTTTCCGCGCGGCGTATCGTATTTTGGTGAAGATCATGCTGTCGAACACGCGACACAATCTCCGCGCAAAGAAGGCAAAAAAGCTCTTCCCTCCGTGCCTCCGTGCCTCCGTGCCTTCGTGCCTTCGTCCCGCCTACACCCTGGTCGAGGTCGCCGTGATGCTGGCGGTCGTGGCCGTGGTGGCGGCCATCGCTCTGCCCAAATACGGCAACTCGGTGCGGCGCTATCGTCTGGATTCGGCGGCATCGCGGATCAGCGGAGACATCAACCAGTTGCGCGCCGCCGCCAGGTCCACCAGCAAGACGCAGTCGATGTCGTTTGCAGGCGCGGCCGGGACAACCTATTCCTTGAGCGGGGTGGTCGGATTCGACGGGACTGCCACCGCCTACAGCGTGAACCTCGCGGCGAATCCGTATCTCCTGACCGCCGTCACACCCAGCTTTGGCAGCGGCGCCTTGATGACTCTTTCCTGCGACATGTACGGCGTCCTCGATAACAGCGGCACGATCGTGCTCCAGGCCGGCGAAAATCAGCGCACGATCACCGTGGATGCGAGCACCGGGAAAGTGAGCGTGCAATGAGAAACAACGAAGCCACAAGTCAGAAGGCAAAAGTCAGCAGTCAGAAGCGAATTTCTTCTAGCTTCTCACTTTTAGCTTCCAGCTTCTGTCTCCTGACTTCTGACTTCCGCCTGCTTCTTCATCGCCGTTTCGCCGTTTCGCCGTTTCGCCGTTTCGTTTCTCTGAAACGCCGCGGCTTCACCATGATGGAGATGACCGCCAGCTTCGCGATCATCTCCATCCTCGTCGTCGCGATTGCCTCGGTGCTAACCCTGGCTTCGCGGGCGCTGCCCAGTTTGAACGCCAGCACGTCGACCACCGTGGCGGCCACCGCGCGCTCGGCGATGGATCAGATGATCGCCGACGCCAAAATGGCGACATCCCTCACCACCGCGGCCAATTCCCTGACCATGACGGTGCCCGACCGCAATAACGACGGCAATTCCGAAACCATCGTCTATTCCTGGACAGGTGTGGCGGGAGATCCCCTGCTGCGGCAGTACAACGGCGGCACGCCCCTCTCCATCGCCGACAACGTGCAAAGCCTGAGCTTTGCGGCCGTCACCAAGACGGTGGGCACCGCGCCGGTAGCTCCACCCCCGCCTCTGTCAACCCCCGTGGAAAGCGCCGAGCAGATTCTGGCATCCTACGATGGCAGCGGACCGATCGCGGCCGCCCTTACCAGCACCACCTGGCCAGGGCAGTATTTCAAACCCGCCCTCCCTTCCAATGCGATTTCCTGGAAGATCACCAAGGTGCGCCTGAAGGTGCTGAAGACCGGCAACAAGAACTCATTTTCCGTCAACGTGCTGAATGCCGATGCCGCGGGAAAACCCACCGGCAGCGCCCTGGCCTCCGTGTCATCTCTCGTGACCAGCGCCCCGTCAAGCATCGGCTGGGTCGAGTACGCATACAGCACCCTGAGCGGATTAGACCCGGCCAAGGGCTATGTGGTGACAATCTCGACCACCTCCACGTCTACCTCGATCAACTATTACTACCAGGCCACCGCCGCTCCCCCGGCCAGCATGATGACCTGCTATACCGTCAACTCCGGCGGGGCGTGGTCCACGCCCTCTTCGGCGGATTCCCTGGAAATATATGTCTACGGCACGGTCACGACCCAGGACCCGTAGGAGACGCGACGCCATGAAGCGACAAGCATTCACCCTCGTCGAAGCGGTGTTTTCCATCGTCCTGGTCGCGGTGATGATGGTGGCGGCACTGCAGACCGTCTCGGCGTCTGCGCGCATGCGCTCCGCCGGCCAGGAACAAACCCGCGGCATCGATCTGGCGCGTCAGTTGTTGTCGGAAATCATGCAGACCCGCTATGAGGACCCATCCGGCATCGGGGTCTGGGGCAAGGAGAGCAGCGAACTGCGGGCCAATTTCGACGACGTCGACGATTACGACGCACTCAGCGAGTCTCCGCCTGTCGACCGCAGCGGCGTGGCCATACCCGGCTTTACCGGCTGGACCCGCGCCGTCCAGATCAAATGGGCGCAGTGGAACCTTCCGGGGGCCACCGACAACACCGAGAGCGGCCTCAAACGCATCACCGTTACCGTCACCAGCCCCACCAAGAAGCAGTTCGTCGTCACCGGCCTGCGCCAGAAATATGGCCTGTACGAGCGACCAGTGCCGGCCACCCAGGTCACCTACACCACCTGGCTGGGCATTTCCCTGCAGGTCGGGACCGACTCCACCAATGCCGTAGTCTCCAGCGTCAATCCCGTAAATCAGGTGCCATGATGATAAATGAATGCCCAAATCGAAGAGCACACCGAACCGGCGAACCGGCGAACCGGCGAACCGGCGAAGAATGTTCTCGCCGTTTCGCCGTTTCGCCGTTTCGCCGTTTCGATTCTTTCCCATCCGGCTCCATCTACGTCGTCGTCCTCGGCACCTCGCTGCTGCTCACCGTCATCGGCCTGTCAGCGCTGACCCTGGCCCGGGTGAATGCCCGTATCAACGGGCAGGCGGGGGACTCCGTGCAGGCGGAGGTCATCGCCGAATCCGGGATCGAATACATGCTCTCCCTGATCGCCAATGATCCCAACTGGCGGACAACCTATCAAAGCGGCGTGGCAACCTCCGAAAGGCTCTTCGGCTCAGGAGGGATCACCCTGAAACTGGTGGACGAAGCGGACGGCAATCTCGCCAACAACAACACCGATCCGGTGCGAGTCTACTCCACCGGACGGGTCAACCGCAGCGTGCGCGTCTACAGTGCGGTGATAGGGCCGGTGGCTCAGCCTTATACATGCCTCAACGTGCCTGCCGTCGCCGGTTCCAGCATGAGCTTCGGCACCGATTCGATCACCGGCACTCCCACCCTCGCATCGAACGGCTCTTTCAGCGCCACCAGCACCAACTTCGGCGGCGCCAGCATCGAGTCTGTCTTTGCCCCCACGCTCCTGACCTGCACCAACATCACCTCGCAAAAAACCGGCGTCACCGCACGCCAGCTTCCCGATATCCTGCACGTGTTCGACTGGTACGTGGCCAACGGCCAGAGCATCTCGATCGGCAGCATTCCCACCGTCGGCGGAATCCCCACCATCGACCGCCAGCTTATCTGTCCGGCCAACGGCACTTTTGGAGGCTGGTCAAGCAGCAATGGAATTTTCGTGATCGATTGTCAGGGCATGCCGATTACCATCTCCGACAGCCGCATCGTCGGCACCCTCGTCCTGCAGAATTGCGGCCTGCTCACCATTTCCGGCTCAGGATTGTTCGAACCCGCGGTGGCCAATTATCCGACCCTCCTCGTCCAAGGCCCCGTGGCGCTGAAGCTGACCAACACCCAGCTTCAGGAATCGACCTCCCCGGCGGTCAACTTCAACCCCACCGGCGTGCCTTATCCCTATCTCAGCGGCTCGGGCGTCGCCAACACCACCAGCACCGACAGCTTTCAAACCGTCTTCAACGGAATCCTGTACAGCACCGGCACAATCACCATTTCCAATCAGCCCACCATCCACGGCCTGCTGGTAGCCAACACCTCGATCAATTCCTCGAGCGGTGGATTTTACCTTACCTACGATTCGTCATTCAGCGCCCAGCCCCCCCAGGGCTTCGGCAGCACCGGGCAAATGATGCCCCTCCCCGGCACCTGGCGCTGGGAAAAAGCGCCATGAAAAAACGTGAAACATGAAGAAGATGCCATTGCACCTCTTCATGTTTCACGTTTCACGTTTCACGTTTCACCATTCATTCACTCTTGCCGTCTGCTCACTGAAAGATGATCGTATCCACGCCGTTGCCGCCGTCCGCCGTGGTGCCACTGGAACTCTGCGATATGAGAACATCTTTCCCATTGTCGCCATAAAGCGAGACGTTGTGGCTGTTCTGCGCCACCAGCGTATCCTGCCCGTTGTCGCCGAATGCCACGGTGTTGAAGCTGTCCACGGCGTAAATCGTGTCGTTGCCATTCCCGCCGCTGACCGTGCTCGCATGGCTGGTGATCGCATCCGTGACGGTAATGATGTCGTCGCCGCCATTGCCGTTGACGATGGCGCCAATGCTCACGCCCTGGTACATGATATTGTCATTACCCGCGCCGCCTTCGATGTCGATGGCGGTGACGCCCGTGTACAACCCGCTCTGTGGGCCGCCGTCATCCACGATGACATTCCCCGCCGAAAATTCGGTGACGCTGATCTGACTTCCCGCATCAGAACCCTGCACTAGCAAAGCGCCGTTGCTGAACGTCACAGAGAACATCCGCCGCAATTCGAGAGACTCAATCATGAGACTTCCTTTCCTGCCCGGTCGCGCATCGCGAACCGGAACTCCAGATGAGATGGATCCACACAACTACCCTGCCCCGCGCGGCCGGTCGTTGAACATCAACGACGCCTCTCCATATGCCCCGCGCTGGCAACTCCACGATCTATCGGCAACAAAAGTTGAAGTGCCTTAACATTTTTTGGCGGGGCGCAATTCTGCCCGTTCCGCACCAAAAACTCCCACTCCAGTGGGTGCGTCATCCTTTAGGCGGTTTTGCCTTGATTTGGTGGGTCAGACATTCTTGTCTGTCATGGCTGGATGAGTGGTGGATGTACTCATCCATCCGAATCCAGCCATATTTTGCGTGGCCGCCTGAAATGTCACGCACCCCACTCCAGTCTCCCGCCCGGCCGCGACTGGAAAATCCAGCCCGTATCGCGGAGAATCCGGTCACCAACAGTCCGCAAGGAAACAGCTTGACAAATTCCCTTCCCCTGCATTTTCTCGCCAGCGCCTCCTCGGGGGGTTCCGGCGGCCATGAGCACACGCTCTTGCTCGTGCTGGTGCAAATCAGCATCATCATTGTGGTTGCGCGGGTTGCGGCCATCGCGTTCCGCAAAATCGGCCAGCCCGCGGTGGTCGGCGAAATCTTCGCCGGCCTGATTCTCGGCCCATCCCTCTTCGGCAAACTAGCCCCCAACGCTTTTCATGCCGTCTTCAATCCCCAGGTGGCGCCGATATTCGAGGTTTTGGCCCAGCTTGGCCTGATCTTTCTGCTCTTCCTCATCGGCCTAGAATTCGACTTCTCCCATCTCAAGACCAACAGCCGCGCCGCCCTCTCCATCTCCGTGGCCGGCGTCGTCCTCCCCTTCCTCCTCGGCTTCGGCCTCGCCCATTGGCTTCATCTGTACCTCGCCCCGCCGCTGCCCATGGCCGACATGCCGATCCTGGGAAACATCGTCAGCACGGTGATTCCTCCCTACATCGAGCGCTACGTTCCCATCACCGGCTTTTCGTTGTTCATGGGCACGGCGATGTCGATCACCGCGATTCCCATCCTCGGCCGCATGATGATGGAACTCAACATCACCCGCACCCGCCTGGGCGCCATCACCATCACCGCCGCCGCCATCGACGACGCCAGCGGTTGGATTCTTCTTGCCGCCGTTAGCGCCCTGGTCACCTCCGCCTTCAGCCCCATCAAGACCGTGCAGATGATCGGGCTGACCCTCGGCTTCGCCCTGCTGATGGCGATTGTCGTTCGCCCGCTGCTCGCGCGCTGGATCCACTGGTCGCTGAAACGCGGCCAGGGCGAACTCGGGGTGAACGCCCTGGCCATCCTGTTTATCGTTCTGTTCCTCTGCGCTGTCGCCACCAGCTTGATCGGAATCTTCGCCATTTTTGGCGCCTTCATCCTCGGCGCGGTGCTCTCCGGCGAACATGAATTCCGCGATGCGGTGGGACGACAGCTTCGCAATTTCATCACCGTCTTCTTCCTGCCGATTTTCTTCACCTACACCGGCCTGCGCACCGATGTCGGCTCTCTGTCGAGCGGAACGATGTGGATCTTTGCGGGACTGGTTTCGGCGGCCGCGATCATTGGAAAATTCGGCGGCTGCGCCACCGCCGCCCGCTTCAGCGGGTTCACCGGCCGCGAATCCGCCTGCGTCGGCGTCATGATGAACACGCGGGCGCTGATGGAATTGATCGTCATCAATGTGGGATACAACCTCGGTGTCATTCCCAAGAGCGTCTTCTGCATGTTGGTGATGATGGCGCTGCTGACAACCATCATGACCACGCCCATCCTGCTGCGGACGATGCGCGGGACCGAGCTGGAGGTGCATATTACCGGTTCGGGCTTCGCCCGGCCGCTGCCCGCTCCGCCGCCTGAGCCTCCGGTCGAGACGCTGGCGGCAGGGGGGATCTGATGCCATCGAGTATCCTGGAGGAGCCCGTGTTTTCGCCGGTCGTCATTCTGCCAACCTACAACAATGGCCGCACCGTGATCGGTGTGCTCGACCGCGCTGCTGCTTTGGAGCTTCCCCTGATCGTCGTCAACGATGGCTGCACCGATGAGACGGCCGAGGCGCTGGCCGCCTGGAAGCTCCGGAGGCGGCCGCCAACCGCCGATGTGACGATTCTTACGCATAGTGCCAACCGCGGAAAAGCCGCCGCCTTGCACACCGGCTTCGCCGCCGCCGAGGCGGCCGGCCATACCCATGCCGTGACCATCGACACCGATGGCCAACTCGATCCCGAGCAAATCCCCGAGCTGCTCGAAGCCGCTCGCCTCCAGCCCCGAGCCCTCGTGCTCGGCATGCGCGATGCCACCAGCGCTGACTACCCCGCCCGCAGCCGGCTCGGCCGCACCCTCTCCAACGGCGCCATCCGCCTCGAATGTGGCCGGCGCATCGCTGACAGCCAGTGCGGCCTGCGCGTCTATCCCCTCGAACTGCTCCGCGCTGTCGAGCAGGGGGGGTGTCACGCTCCCTACTTCGCCTTCGAGGCCGAGATCATCACCAAGGCCGGCTGGGCGGGCTTTCCCATCGCCCAGGTGCCGGTCAACTGCCGCTACCTGCCACCGGGCGAGCAGGTCAGCCATTTTCGACCGTTCCGAGACTCGCTGCGCGGCCTGGCGCTGCACCTCAAGCTCCTGGCCCGCAGTGTCTTTCCCCGCCAGCGCCTGCCGCATCCGGCCGACGCTCATCCCACGCCCGCGCCTGCGCCGGCAACCGCCCAGGGGGGGCTGTCCCGTGAGGCTTTTCCAAGGTGAACTTCGATGCTCAATGATGTGCTCAAGACAATCGACGCCGGCCGCGACAACTCCATCGCCGGCCTCAAGCAATTTCTTTCCATTCCCTCGGTCAGCACCAAACTCGAGCATCGCGATGACATCCGCGCCTGCGCCCAATTCGTCGCCGCCGAAATGAGCAAGTCCGGGCTCTCCGCGCAGATCATGGAAACCCCCGGCCATCCCATCGTCATCGGCCGCAATGCTTTCAAACCCGGCCGCCCCACGGTCCTTTTCTACGGCCATTACGATGTCCAACCCGCCGAGCCGCTTCACCTGTGGATCACCCCCGCCTTCGAGCCCGCCGTGCGCAACAATGCCATCCACGCACGCGGCGCCGCCGACGACAAAGGCCAGGTCTGGGCCCATCTTCAGGCGATTAACGCCTGGCAACGGCACGGCGGCCTGCCCGTGAACTGCATCCTGCTGATCGAAGGCGAGGAGGAGATCGGCTCCGATCATCTCGCCGATTTCATGCGCGCCCACAAGGATGAGCTCAAGGCCGACATCGCAGTGATCAGCGACACCGGCCAGTTCGCTCGCGGCGTCCCCGCCATCACCTATGGCCTGCGCGGCCTGGTCTACATGGAAATTTTTCTCACCGGACCTTCCCATGACCTGCACTCGGGCATCTTCGGCGGGGCGGTGCCCAATCCCGCCAATATCCTCTGCGAGATTCTCGCGACGCTGCACGATGCCGATGGCCGGGTGAACATCCCCGGTTTCTACGATGATGTCCTTCCCCTCAGCCCCGCCGAGCGGGAGATGTGGAAGAAGCTCCCCTTCGACGAGAAGCAGTTTCTCGCCGACCTGCAGCTCACCGAGCCGACCGGCGAGCCCGGTTTCTCCACCCTCGAACGCCGCTGGGCCCGGCCCACCTGCGACATCAACGGCCTCACCGCCGGCTACCAGGGACAAGGTGCCAAGACGGTGATCGCCTCGACCGCCTCCGCCAAAGTCTCCATGCGCCTGGTCCCCAACCAGGACCCCGTGAAGATTCAGGCCGCGTTTGAAAAAGCGATTCGCGACCGCTGCCCCAAAGGCGTCAAGATCGAGTTCGGCCAGCACGGCCTGTCCGGAGCGGTGCTGGTGCCGATGGAGAGCCGCGCCATGCAACTCGCGGCCGAGGCCACCGAGATCGGCTTCGGCGTCAAACCCACCTTGATCCGCGAAGGCGGCTCGATCCCGGTGGTCGCCCTCATCAAAAACACCCTCGGCATCGACACCCTCCTGATCGGCTTCGGCCTCCCCGATGACCGCGTCCATTCCCCCAATGAAAAGTTCGACCTCGACGCCCTGTTCAACGGCACACGGACGGCCGCCGCCCTCTACGAAAAGCTCGCGGGATTGAAAGTCAAAAGGGTGTAACTCTTGTTTGTGACGGCCCTACCTTTTACCCCCTCGTTCAGTTTCCCGCCAACAATGGGAAATTCGAGTAACTCTTGTTTGTGACGGCCCTACCTTTTACCTCCTCTCCCGGTACGCCGGGGGAGGGTTGGGGTGGGGGTCCTGCCACAATCGCCACAGTCGAGCGCTACA
>DAIOHQ010000196.1:0-9531 GCA_036744635.1 Tepidisphaeraceae bacterium
TAAGACACAGGTCTGCGAGTACGCCGACCTGTGGCACCCAAACTGACCCACTAACCGCCCATGCGTCGGCGGCGAAAGAGTCGGGAAGGCCGGAAAACAACAATCCCGGGCACGATGACAGCAACTGCCCGGTCCACGCCAAATTGCACGTGGCCCTTCTGGCGCCGGCATGGGTTCTGGTGGTGGTCTGCCTGGGGCTGCTGCTGGCATTTCTCTGCCAGGAGCTGACTTCCTTGCTGGCGGCCAGCATTCCCACCCGTCTCGATTGCCGCGGCCCGCCGGCTATCGTCTGATTCGATCCTGCACATTCCATCTCCACACCATGATCCGATTTGCCGCCGCACGCGGGGGCAAGTAAGCCATGGCTGTGATAGAGTAATCCTTTCCATGGAGCCGTGGATATGGCGCTTACATTGCATCAATTGAAAAAGCAGTATGTCGGTCCCGACGGCAGCGCGGTGCCGGTGATCGACATTGAATCGTTCGCACTCGGCGACGCCGAGCAGGTGGCGCTGGTGGGAACCAGCGGGTCGGGCAAGACCACGCTGCTGCACTTGATCGCCGGCATCCTCACGCCCGACAGCGGCGACATCCGCTTTGATTTTCCCAATATCGGCGTCGTGAGCCTTCCCGCCCTCAGCGAGGCACAGCGGGATGTGTTTCGTGGCCGGCACATGGGCTACATCTTCCAGACCCATCATCTGCTCGCCGGCTTTACAGCGCTGGAAAACGTGCTGCTGGGCATGAGCTTCACCGGCCGCAAACACGATCCGCAGTGGGCCAGGCATCTGCTCAACGAAGTCGGGCTCACGGAACGGCTGCACTACAAGCCCGAGAAGCTGTCGGTCGGCCAGCAGCAGCGCGTGGCGGTGGCGCGGGCGCTGGCCAATCGCCCCAAATTGGTGCTGGCCGATGAACCGACCGGCGCCCTCGATGTCCGCAACGCCCAGCAGGTGCTGGAGCTGATCCGCAAACTGTGCGCTGAGGTGAAGGCCGGCCTGATCCTGGTGAGCCACGACCCCGCCATCACCCGGCAACTTCCCCGCGCTGCAGCGCTGACAGAACTTAATCGCGCAGCCGCGCCGGTCTTCACCGGGACCTGAAGACAGACTGTCATCCTGAGGTACTCCGAAGGATCTGGCAATGACTGAAGATCCAGCCAGATCCTTCGGAGTACCTCAGAATGACAATCTGGATGGGGGACGGCGGGTGATAGAAATAGAACCAAGGTGACCTATGAATCTCTTCCAACTGGTATTGAAACAAATGCGCCAGCGCAGCCTTTCCACCTGGCTGACAATGTTGTCGGTGACACTGGGGGTGGGGCTGGCAATTGCGGTGATGATTTTTTATTACCAGGGAGGCAAGGTCTTCGGCCAGAGCAATTTCGGCTATGAGGTGATTGTCGGACATCCCGGTTCCCCGCTGCAGCTTGTCATGAACACCGTTTACCAGATCGATAGGAGCCCCGGCAACATCCCTTACGCCCTATATGAGGAGATGCTCACGCGCAATTCGCGGTACTATAAAGACGTGAGGATTGCCGTCCCGTACGCCGTGGGCGACACCTGGCGCGGCCACCGCATCATCGGCACGCTTCCCAAGCTTTTTGGCGTCGACGATGAGGGCAGCCCGCTGCCGACGCAACAGGTGCTCGAATATCAACTTGGGGATCGCTACGCGATGGCGCTGGGGCGGGTGTTTCATCCCAGAAAATTCGAAGCCATCGTCGGCAGCGAAATTGCCTCAAAAGAGGGCTTGAAGATCGGCGACAAGTTTCATGCGACCCACGGCAATCCCGGCCCCAACGAAAAGCCCGACATTCACGCCGAGGAGTGGCAGGTGGTCGGCGTGCTCCAGCCCACGCACACCGCATCGGACCGTGTGCTGTTCATCCCGCTGCAGACTTTCTATGCGATCAGCGAACACGAGAAGGGACTCCAGCAGCAGGCGATAGTAAAGGGAACGACCGCTCCGACCGAGGGGGAAGACGAGCCGAAGCATTACACGCTGAATCCCGACGGCACAGTCGAAGTGACGTTGCCAAAGGCGGAATGGCAGATTTCCGCAATCCTCATCAAGGCACGCGGGTCGACGCCGGCGCAGGATCTCATCTACACCATCAATAACCGTGACGAAGCGATCGCGGTAAATCCGGCTGGTGTCATGCGAGAGTTCTTCGAGACATTCCTCAAAGGCGGCACGCTGGTGCTGCTGCTGGTATCGGCGCTGGTGACGATCGTCGCGGCGGTGGGAATTCTGGTCAGCATCTACAATTCGGTGGCGGCGCGCAAGCGGGAGATCGCGATTCTGCGTGCCTTGGGCGCGACCCGCCAACGCGTCCTGGGTCTGATCTGCATGGAGGCGGGTTTGATCGGTCTGGGCGGCGGGATTCTCGGTCTGATCGTCGGCCATCTGCTGGGCGGGTTTGGCTCGCTCTATTTGAACCAACTGCTCGGCCAGCGCCTGAATTGGATAGCCTTTTGGCCTCCGGAGTGGCTATACTTGGCGGGCGTGGTGCTGCTTTCCGTTTTCGCCGGATTGGTGCCGGCCCTGAAGGCTTATCGCACCCCCGTCGCCACGAACCTCGTGGCGGGATAAGTAGTAGCTGCTATCGGGGGATACGCTTCAAGGATGATTCATTGCGTTTGGGAAGGACTCAGATGACGTGTCGATATCTTGCCATTTTGTTCTTCATCGCGCGCTGCTCACCGGCATGGGCGCAAACCACGCGCCCGGCCAAGGATTCCGGCACGCTGGAATTTCGCGCCCAGCAGGCTTTCAATCGCGGCGAATATGCCATCGCCCTGCCGCTGCTGCAAAAGCTGGAGGTGAGCTACCGCGATCAGACCGACAAGCTCGGGCCTATCGGGGAGCAGATTCGCGTCTGCGAGAAAAACCTGAAGAACCCGCCCGCTCCCAGCACCCGGGCGCTCTCCGCGAAGCGCACCCCGCATCCGGAACCCAAGGCCGGCGAGACGCTGGAACTGGCGATCAAAGACTTGGGAAATTTCGACTACGATCCCCAAAAGGGCGGCAGTATTCCCGCGGACGTCCGGCGACTCAGCGGCACCAAGGTGCGCCTGCACGGGTTTATGATTCCGATGGACCAGGCGGCGAATATTTCCCAGTTTGCCCTGGTGCCCAGCCTGTTCGCCTGCTGTTTCGGCCAGCCGCCGCAGATTCAGCACACCGTGGTGGTGAATTGCCCCGAAGGCAAGGCCGTCAGCTATTTCAACGATGAGATTGTGGTGGAGGGAAAGCTGACGGTTGAGGAGAAAAAGGACGATGAATTCATCGTGTCGCTATTTGAGGTTGAGGCCGCCAGCGTGAAGCCGGCCCCCAGGCAGTAAGAACCTGATTCTTCGGTGGGGCAGACATTCTTGTCTGCCATTGGACAATGAAGAGGAGTTTTCGCATGGATTCTGCGGTAAGAATGCCACTGAGCGAGCGCATCAATGTGCGAATGATCGTTTTCGCCGCGGTGGTGCTGTTCTTGATCGGCATGCCGCTCTACGTCTTTCTGCACGCGGCCATGACCGGGGGAATAACCCACCACGCGAATTTTTCCGAGGTGGATCTCAAGGCGCTGGGAAGTTTCCCGTTCGTGGAGACCAGGGACGGCCTCAATGCAGTGCCGCCCCAATGGCGGGCGCTGGATGGCAAGCGCGTCGAGCTTGATGGCCAGATTTATTGTCCCAACGAGGCCGGCGACACCATGAGCCGCTTCGAGCTGGTCTATTCGATCCAGGTCTGCTGCTTCGGCGGCCCGCCCAAGGTGCAGGAACGCGTACACGGGATTGTCCCCAAGGACATGCGCGTGCCGAATCTTCACAATGGCAGCGCCAAAGTCTGGGGCATCCTGCACGTCAACCCGATCAAGGACGAGCTGGGCACGGTCGTGAGCGTGTACCAACTGGATGTCGATCGCGTCCAACCGCAAGGGTAAGGAACATCGTAGAGGAGGGGTCTCCCCGCCTCTTTTTCCGACTCAGAGGAGCAGTGCAATGACTGACGTTGTCGCGGAGACTGTGTTGCCGAAGCTGGATTCGGACTATCCGGTGAAGCCTGCGGAGATCGCCTCATTTCAAAGCAATGGTCACGTCGTGCTGCGTGGCGTCGCTTCCGCCGCGGAAATCACCGCCTACGAACCAGCGCTTACGGCCACCGTGCGGGCGCACAACCCCAATCAGAAAAAGCTTGAGGATCGCGACACCTACGGCAAGGCGTTCATTCAGATCGGCAACCTGTGGAAGAAGGATGCCGTCTGCCGCAAATTCGTGTTCGCCCGGCGCTTCGCCAAGATCGCGGCCGACCTCATGGGCGTGCGCGACGTGCGCCTGTACCACGATCAGGCCCTCTACAAGGAGGCGCACGGCGGTTTCACCCCGCTGCACCAGGACCAGTTCTATTGGCCGCTGGACACTCCCAACACCATCACCATGTGGATGCCGCTGGTGGACGCCTCCGCGGAGATGGGAACGATGCACTTCGCCAGCGGCTCCTATCGCGGCCGGTCGGTCGGGAACTTTGAAATCTCCGACACCTCCGAGCAGATATTTCGCGACCACATCCACTCGCACAATTATCCCCTGACCAGCACTGGCGCCATGCGGGCCGGCGATGCGACGTTTCATTATGGCTGGACCATCCACGGCGCCCCGGTTAATTCCACCGACCGCATGCGCAACGTGATGACGATCATTTATTTCGCCGACGGCGCGCGGGTTTCCGAACCCAAGAACACCCCGCAAAGCTACGACCTGAAATTCTGGCTGCCAGGCCTCAAGCCGGGAGACATCGCGGCGACGGAATTGAATCCGCTGTTGTATGAGAGGTGAGCATGGAAACGCCGCTGCAGATCCGGCGGGTCATCCTGTTCGTGAAGAACATGCGGGCCGTCACGGATTTTTACGAGCATAAGCTCGGGCTGAAGGTGCTGAGCCGCAGCGACGGTTTTGTTGATTTCGACGCCGGCGCCGTCAGGCTGGCCCTGCACAGCACCGGCGCGGCAAACCCCGGCCGCACCAAGCTCTGCTTCTATGCCGAGAACGTCTCCCGGCAGCGCGCCGAGCTCGTCGCGCGCGGCGTCAAAATGGGCAAAGACCCCGGCGAAGGGCTTAAGCTCTGCGACGGCAAAGACCCCGAAGGCAACGTGTTCCAGCTCTCCAACCGCGTCTGATTCATCACCCAAGAACCCGGCGTCAACAAAAAGCCCCCGCACCAAATGGCGGGGGCTGTTCAAATCAGAATCCATCAAGCCCCATTCAATAGCGTCCCTGCATCCGCATGGCGAACTCTTCCCAGATCGACGGCCGGTACTCGGTCGCGACGCGCTCGCCGCGCCCTTCCCAGTGTCCCGGCGTCACCAGCACCTGCCGGTCGACATTGTCCCAGTGGCCGTCGCACACCAGCTCCTGCCGCTCGACGTTCTGGTAATACCCATCCCGCACCACCACCTGGCGCTGCTGTTCGGCCCAGTGGCCGCGTTCGACCAGGCAGTGCTCGATCACCACCACGCAACGGCCGTGCTGGTAGTGCTCCACGCGCCGATCTTCATAGCGGTCGGGGATCCAGACCCGATCACATACCGTCTGCGTCACCGGCGCCACCCACACCCGGTCGCATACCGTGCGATAGACCGGCTGCACCCAGACGCGCTGGCAATCGGTGCGGTACACCGGCTCGACCCACACCCGGGTCTCCCGCTCTTCATACCGAGGCTCGTGGCGATCGCCGACGCGGATATCCACATCCACCCGCCCGCCCGCGTTCGCTTGCCCGGCCGGCAGCGCAAATGCCCCCAGCCCGGCCGCGGCCGCCAATGCCAACTTCGGAGAGATCATCTTTTGCACGATTTTGTTCACGATGGCGTTCATAATTTCCTCGTTCTGATCTACGGACTGTCGTTCCTGCTACGCCTCACTAGACACCCGGGCGGCGGGCAGGTTTGTCCTGCGGACACCGCTTATAAACATCGCCGTCGCTTGTAAGTCGAGCAAGAAAGGGGAAGGCACGCAGGCACGAAGGCACATAGGCACGAAGGGAAGAGGAGCATTGCCTCGGTGCCTCCGTGCCTCTTGCCTTCGTGCCTTCTTGTGTTTCCCGTTTCACGTCTCCCCTCCTCCCTTGAAGCCCGCTCCGATGCGGCTATCATCCCCACAAATCGACTCGCTTGGACACCAAAGGCATCCACCATGGCTACCAAACTCAAGGGCAACGCGGTCATCGGCCAATCCGGCGGCCCGACCTCGGTCATCAACCAATCCCTCGTCGGCGTGATCCAGGAAGTGCAGAAGTCCGGGCATATCAATCAATTGCTCGGCGCCGTCCACGGCGTGCGCGGCATCAAGAAAGAGCAGTTCATCCCCCTGCGCGGGGCCTCGGCCGATCTGCTGGAGCGCATCGCCAACACCCCCGCCGCCGCCCTCGGCTCCACCCGCGACAAGCCCAGCTTCGAATACTGCCAGGAGATCTTCAAGGTCTTCAAAAAAAACGATGTCCGCTACTTCTTCTACATCGGCGGCAATGACTCCGCCGACGCCGCCCGCATCATCTCCGAACTGGCCAGCGAAGAGCATTACGACCTGCAGGTCCTGCACATCCCCAAAACCATCGACAACGACCTGCGCGTCCACGACCACACCCCCGGCTACGGCTCGGCCGCCAAGTTCGTCGCCGCCGCCCTGATGGGCGACAACTTCGACAACAAATCCCTCCCCGGCATCAAGGTGGATGTGATCATGGGCAGACACGCCGGCTTCCTCACCGCCGCCGCCGTCCTCGCCCGGCAAAACGATGAGGATGGCCCGCATCTCATCTACGTCCCGGAGTCCCCGCTCAGCATGGACAAGTTCGTCGGCGACGTCGACCGCGTCTACACCAAGCAGGGCCGCTGTCTCATCGCCGTCTCCGAAGGCATCTGCACCCCCACCGGCCCGAGCTGGGCGGAGAAGATGGTCGAGCACCTGGAGCGCGACAGCCACGGCAACATCCAGCTCTCCGGCACCGGCGCCCTGGGCGACTATCTGGTCGACATCATCCTGCACAAGCTCGCCACCCCCACCGGCCCCAAGCTCCGCGTCCGCGCCGACACCTTCGGCTACCTGCAGCGCTCCTTCCCCGGCTTCGTCAGCGAGACCGATGCCAAAGAGGCCCGCATGGTCGGCGTCAAGGCCGTGCAGTACAGCGCCAACGCAGGCGAAAGCGGCTCGGTGGCGATGCGCAGAGTCGGCGATGGCGACTACCGGGTGGAGACCTTCCTCACCCCCCTCTCGACCGTGGCCAAGGAGACCAAGCACCTCGACCCCAAGTACATCGTCGATGGCAACAACATCTCCCACGAGTTCATCGCCTACGCCAGCCCCCTGGTCGGCCCCCTCCCCCGCGTGGGCACGCTGGATGAACTCGGAACCACCAAATAACCCCGTCTCCCGTCCCAATTCCGGAACGCTCCTACGCTTTCCGGGCCTCGTAGAGCCGCTCTCCCTTGTTCAACCGAAGCCCAACCTGGGCGGGCTTGATCTGCGACCGGGGCGTGGGACAAACCACCGCCAGATGGCGCACCACCCCCACCAGAATGTGCTCCGCCTGCGGCCCCCCCTCCCATTCGATCGCCTGCCGAATCCCGGCCTCCAGCACCAGCCAGTGGGGAAAACCAAGGTCTTCCCGCACGGTGGCCAGCGTGAGGGTGCTGAACAGGAGGTTGAGCGGATGTTTCAGGCGCACAAAACGCGCTACGGTTCGTGCCGCCTCTTCAACGCTCGCCTGTTGATCCAGGAGGTTCAGGAGCGACCGGCACAGTTCCCGCGGGTCCGAGGGCAGATCGTCCAGAGGAATGCGCACGCCGGGCAACGGCACGGCCGGCACGTTGAGAAAGCGGTCCATATAGACGGCCATGGCGCCATGGAACAACCCCCTTACCAGTTCCGGCTCACCGGGACTTCTTCTGATCACCTGGTGCATCGCGTTGGCATAGGTGAAGGTGCGGGCCGGCGCCTGCCAGTCCTGCAATTCGTTGCTCAGCGCGAAATGCGCCAGCCGCCGCGCCGCCGCATACGCCACCAGCTTCGCCAATTGCTCGGGCGCTGCTCCTGCGCTCAAAGCGCTCCCCAGGGAGTCGATGATCCGATGCGGATCATCGCCAAGCAGGATTTCCCTGGGCGCATCTTCACCGGCAAAGGTCTTGCCCCCCCTGCCCTTTCCCGCTTGCAACCAGGCTCTGATTTGCTTTTCCGCTGCCCGCAATATCGCGATCAGATCAACCGGATTGTTCCACGCATGTTGATCCTCCGCACCACTCCCCCTGGCGGCAACCCATCGGACCAGCAGCGGCAGCACGTCGCCGGCATACTCCCGTCCCATGTACTCGATCAACTCGAAGCCCTTGTCGCTCATGGGCAGCGCCTGCCCGGCCACGGCGAATATCCGGTCGGTGGCGGCGCGAAAGAACAGGCCGGAAATCTCCGCCGTCGTCGCCCCGGTCTTTGCCACCGTCAGGATCGTGCGCTCGCAGCCGGTGATCTGCCCGTTTTCCGCCCAGCGCCGGAACCAGCGCGTCAGCGCCTCCATCCCGTGCTCGTTGGTATCCAGCGGCTCACTCAGCATGCGCGGCGCCTGACCGGCGCAGTTGTCGGCGACGTTTTTCGCCGCCATGAAGAGGATGTAATACGCGGTCTTGGTCGTCAGATACGGCAGCAGCGTGGCCGCGATGCTCAGGTTGGTCATGCCGCCGACGGCGCGGGCGTGCCGCCTGCTGCCGAAGCGCATGATCTCCAGGATCACCGTCCGGCCGCCCCCCCCACTGGGATCCAGCTTCAGCAGGGCATCGACGCTCTTGGCGATGATCACCGCCACGTTCTGATCCATCCCCTTGTGCAGCCGGGCGATGAAGTCTTCCCGGCCGGGCTGCCGCCGCGGTTCGGGGGCGACGAAGATCACCCCACCCTCGACGTGGGTGTCATAGCTGGGCACATCATCGGCGAAAAGGTTGTAGGTGCATCCGCTGCACAGGTCGAAGTCGGCGTGATGCCAGTGGCAGGTCAGCACTCCATCGGCGACCGTGCCGCGATGCAGGGGAAAACCCAGGTGCGGGCAACGGTTGTCCACCGCCGAGATTCTGCCATCGTGGTAAAAGACCGAGACCACCGGCCGCGATCCCGCCACCCGCTGCACCCCGCGCGCCTTGAGCTCCGCCACCGTGCAGGCCCGCAACCAGGTGGCCGGGTTATAGCTTGTCATGCTCCCCTTCCTTTCTCGCAAGCGCCGCCCGTTCCTCCAGCCCCCGCGACCTCGAACCCTTCACCGGCACATCTCTTTCGCCTACCACCACCGCGCCGCCCGATGCCCGCCCCGATTATACCACCCGCACACCGGCGGTGGGCACCTGCGGTGGGCAATTCCGCCGGGGTACCGTCGGCCATTCTTCGCTGCGCGTTGCTGCGCGATGGCGCGCCAAAGCGGGTCGCTTCGGCGTATCCCAAAGCCGCGCCCGGCGCGGGCTTCATGGCGACGGGATGGCCGGGGGGCGGA
>DAIOHQ010000197.1:0-9508 GCA_036744635.1 Tepidisphaeraceae bacterium
AGTTGCGAAAAGCCCTGAAAAATCAGGCTAAAGAGGCTTAAGGAAATGGCATTCGTTCCTGACCCCTTTCCGCACCCGCCGGCGTCGGTGGTGGATCATTCCGGCGAGGCGATTGGCGCGGATGCGGATTTTTTTCAGGAGCCGCCGCGGGAGATCGGGCGCGTGCTGTCGGCGCGGACGATAAAAAGGCGCAGCTCTCCGAGCAATTTCTATATTGGGCGTGCAAGGAGATCGATGGGTTGCCCAGCGGCGGCACCTACATTCACACCGCCATGACGGCATTGGGGAACTACGGAATCTGCCCGGGCGATGCCTGGCGCTACAACCCAAAGCAGAACGATCACAACGAATCGCAGGCGCCGCCTCCCAACGGCGCGGTGGATGCGGCGTGGGATTTTCGGATGGCCGCATCGCGCACGGTCGAGCCATCCTATGTGGAGCTGTACAAGCAGGCGCTGGCCGGCAGCGGCGACACGCCGGGGATGCCGATTGTGTTCGCGGTGCTGCTGTTCGATAGCTGGTACCGCTCGGCCGAGACCCATCGCACCGGCAAGATCACCATGCCGCTGCCGCGCGAGCAGCCGCTGCAGATGGGCCATGCGATGTGCGTGGTGGGATATGTTGATGACGCCAACGTTCCAGGCGGCGGGTATTTCATCGTGCGCAACAGTTGGAGCGAGCGCTGGGCCCCCGACAGCCCCGAAGCGCCCGGCCACGCGATCATGCCGTACGCATATGCCTCGCGCTATGCGATCGAGGCGTTCACGGGGCCGGCGCAGGTGACTATTGGGGCGGTGGAAAGGAAGGATCGTGATCCGGTTGAGGCGTTCATCCGCAAGCTGACGGCGCCCGCACGCGACCTGGAAGGGAAGCTGATTGAGGCGGGGGTGGCGGTGCTGGCCAGCCCGGCGGCGCCGGATGAGATGATGGAGGATACTCCGGCAAATCGCCGCGCCTTTCTCGACAAAGGGTGCGCGTGGACCGGCGCTACCCGCGGGCGAACCCTGGTTCCCGCCCGAAGCGCCCTGCCGAAGGAGGCTCGCGCGGCGATGGACCTGGCGCAGATTGCCCGCCAGAAGTTTTTCGCAACCGTGGATGAGAATCTGAAGACGGTGGTAGGGAGCCGGTTTCCCGATATTCACCTCCCGATGCGCTCGAACCTTCTGCCGTGGGAGCCGAACATCGGCCGCGTGGAGGAAGAAGCGGACCTGGGGCCGCATTTGGCGCGGGCGCTGGCGAAATCGAGCGGGGCGGGGGACGATGTCGAGTCTTCGGCGCAGTGGCGGGATTTCTGCGCCGGCCTTGGCGGGGCCAAAGTCTATCGCATCTCAGGCGGTCTGACGCACCTCCACGCGGTGGTCGCTTTTGCCGCCAACGTCGCGGTGAATCCCGGGCAGCCGCCGCAGATCGAACCGCCCGATGCGCGAACGATTGACGTGGTGCGCGCCGCGTATGCGGATTGGCTCGCCGCCGGCGGTGACAAAGCGGCCTTCACCTTCTTTACCATTGGCAGCCCGCTTCCCTGGCCAGCCGAGGTGGAAGGGATGTCGGCGGGTGATTCACTTACGGTCTGCTGCGGTCCGGGCGGGGAGAAAGGCAGCGCGGCCGGATGGGATGTGCGCGTGCCGCCGCAGTTCGCGGCGCCGGCCTCGGCGCGCGACTTCATCGACCGGCTGCGTCCCGAGACTCGCCAGCAGCGCATCTCGAAGATCAAGACCATCGTCGATGACCTGCTCGACACCGGCTACGAGGGGAATATCCACGTGGACAAGCTGGCCCGCCAGAGCGGCTATCGCCGCAGCGCGGTGCAGGATGCACTGTTTGCGATGCAGGAATCCGGGCACTATCGGCTTTACAAGATGGACGATGGCCAACTCGCGGTGGACCGCAAGAGCGGCGGGCAGCGCATCAACCCATCCAGCATCCGCCGCGGGACGTTTGCAAAATTCGCGGTGACGATCGTGGTGATGGGACTGACGGTGGGGATTTCCACCGCCCGCGGCCTTCTGATGAATGGCCCGATTCACCCCTGGAGTATGGTGGCGCTGCTGCCGCTGATGTATGTCGGCCGGATCGCCGACCGCCGGCTCAACCGATTGATGGACGCCAAGGAGTAACACCTCATGAGTTTTACCGATTCCGTGGATGCAGATGCTTTCGGTGCTGCGCCAGCCGGATGGCAGTGCCGCGGTCCAACCCGCGGCGGAGAATGCCCGCGCCACGCCGGATGACCGCGCCACTTTTGCCCAGGTGCGTACCACTCCGCAGAAGATGGAGATCTCCTTCGCGGCCGTCGTGACCGAGAGTTCTTCGCAGGCATGGGACCTGATCTTGCGCGGTTCGTGGATGATCGCCGATCCCGGCCGGTTCCTTTCGAGTTATGCCCTGTCGGCGGTTTCCGCCGATGCGCCGTTGTCGCGCCCAATGGCCGAATCGTGGCTGGCCAATTCCCTGCGCGCCCGCGTGGGTGATGCAGCGCGGGGAAAGACCATCGCGTATCTGCGCGATCAGGATGGGCTTCCGGCGGCCTGGTGGCAGAAGCGGCTCGATGAATGGATGGCGGCCGGCGGCATTCGCTTCACCGTCGTCGAAGCCAAATGGGAAAGTGCTGACACCGCCCGCGCGGATGCCGAACGCCGCCAGCGCGAAGATCTGCAGCGCATCGCCGAATTCCGCCAGCAGCAGATTCAGGCGGAGCTGCGCGAAACGGAATCCACCGCGGCGTATAAAAAGGAAAAGTCCCGCCTGCGCGCTGACATGACTCTCTCGGCCAGCGAGCAGGAGCAGCGCCTGCGCAAGGCGGAATTGGATTATCGCCGCGAGTTGCTGGAGGCAGAGCAGCGCGTCGAAGAAGCCCGCCGCGTTGCCGACCGCGCCGCCCTGGAGCACGAGTTGACGATGGCCAGGCTTGCCAATGATGTGGCGGCCGAAACCGATGCCAAACAGCGCCGCGAGACAGCGCAGCAGCGCCAGGCGGTGGTTGAGCAGCGGCTGGGGCGCGCCCGCCAGGCGGTGGCGGACCTGGGGGCAGCGCCGCCGGAATTGCTCCGCGAGCTGACCGGGCACGACGCGCGCAAAGCATTTCAGGCGGCCGAGCGGCTGGTCTCGCCTGAGTTTCGCCTGCCGGCCGACGCCCTGGCCGGGCTTGGATTCGCGGTGGGACGACAGTCGTTTACACAACTATTAAAAGACCGACAGGCATCCGATCCGGGACAAGTCGCGCTAGCAAAGGAAGAGTTGCGCACACGCGACATCGGCGCTGCCAAGGTCAAGGCGCTGCCGATCGGGTCATCACTGCAGTTTTCCGTGCGCAGCGGCCGCGATGGTTTTTTCACGCTTCTCAACATCGGCACCAGCGGATCGGTCTATCTCCAGGCTCCCAGCGCCATGGTCCGGCCCCAGGCGTCTCGGGTGGTCGCGGGCAGGAACTACCTGATTCCCGGCCCGGAACTGTTCCCCTGGCCGGGCGATTATCGGGAGGAAGGTCCCGGCGGGTGGGAGCATCTTGCGGTGATCGTTTCTGACGAAATCCTGGTCGATGACTCGACGCTTGCCCGCTCCAGCGGAGACATGCCCATCGTAAAGCTCTCCGAAGACGAGCTTTATGGCATCATGGAAAGACTTTCGAGACTGGCTGACGGCGCCTGGAGCGCGGGAGTTCTGTCGTTTCTTGTCGGGTGATCTGGCGGCGAAAACCGGCAAAACCGGCAAAATTGTCTTGACAGGAAGGGATTGTTGGTGTATAAGGGGGCGTCGAATTGGAAAAGCGTTACAAATAAAACTTCGGTACTACCAGGATTTTCCTGCCCGAAACGGGGCGGGAATGTTCTGGTTCTATTTTTGCGCTTGAATGCTTCGCATTCGGGTGCTATTGTGACGCGTATTATGGGATCAGGAACCTGGCGCTTGCGCGAATGGCGCGTCCGGGATGACAGGCCGCTTTTCGTAAAGGTAAGCGGCCAATTTTATCGGCTTATCCAAGTGGGGCGGTTGAATGGTAGTGTAAGTGCTTGATGCATTTTGGTTTATGATCCAGTAAGTGGATCCGGCCGGTGTGTCGGCTCGGCATAGGGGTTTTGGCAGTCTGTCCGGTGGTCGTTCATCCCCGTTCGGCAAAAAGGAACATCTGATGCAAGTTCAAGAGGTCCGAGACTTTAGCAAGCGTGGCGACGCGCTGCCGATTCCGAATTTGATCGATGTGCAGATCGAAAGCTATCAGCGCTTTCTGCAGCAGGAAGCCGATCCCGAAAAGCGCAAGATGGAGGGGCTCGAGGCGCTGCTGCACGAAGTGTTTCCGATCGAAAGCTACGACGGGAACTTGCGGCTGGAATATATCAGCTACGAGCTCTCCGAGCCGCGCTACACCACCGATGAATGCCGGGCCTTGCGCCTGACCTACGGCATGCCGTTCCGCATCAAGGTGCGCTTCGTCCGCAAGGACAAGGACGAGGTGATGGAAGATTCCATCTACCTCGGGGAAATCCCCATCATGATCGGCGGCGGCGAGTTCATCATCAACGGCGCAGAGCGCGTGATCGTGAATCAGTTGCATCGTTCGCCGGGCGTGGACTTCCTGGTGGAAGTGCAGGAAGGGGACCGGCCGCTGCACGGCTGCCGCGTCATCCCCGAACGCGGGTCCTGGATCGAATGCTCGGTGACCAAGAAGGATGCCCTGGCGGTGCGTATCGATCAGAGCAGCAAGATTCCGGCAACGACGTTTCTGCGGGCACTGGACAAGAAGTACGGCACCTCCGAAGCGATCATCAAGGAATTTTATCAGGTCGAGACGGTCAAGGTGCAGAACCTTCAGGCCACCTATTACGCGGCATCGGCCATCATCGACGCCGAGAGCGGCGAAGAGTTGGTGAAGAGCGGGGCGCAGATCGGCGAGGCGCTGAACAAGATTCAGGCGTCGAGCCTCAAGTCGGTGGACGTGGTCACCAAGGTGAGCGATCCGCTGATTCTCAACACGCTGGCCGACGACAGCGCCACCAGCTATGAGGATGCGCTGCTGCGGATTTACGCGCGGCTGCGGCCGGGCAATCCGCCGCAGATCGACAAGGCGGTGACGCTGTTTGAAGAAAAATTCTTCGACGAAAATCGCTACCGCCTGGGTCGCGTCGGGCGTTTCCGCATCAACCGCAAGTTCGACCAGAACGTGCCGGAAACGGTGATGACGCTCCGCAGCGAGGACCTGGTGAACTCGCTGAAATACATGTTCAAGCTGCGCAGCGGCGAAGGGTACATCGACGACATCGATCACCTGGGCAACCGGCGGCTGCGCACGATTGACGAACTGGCGGCCGACGAGCTGCGCAAGGGCTTCCTGAAGCTGCGGCGCACGGTGCAGGAGCGCATGTCGCTGAAGGACCCGAATGAGATCGGGCGCATCGCGGAGCTGGTGAACTCCAAGAGCATCTCCAGCTCGATCGACTTTTTCTTCGGCCGCGGCGAGCTTTCGCAGGTGGTCGATCAGACCAACCCGCTCTCGCAGCTCACGCACGAGCGGCGGCTTTCGGCCCTCGGTCCCGGCGGATTGAACCGCAAGCGCGCCGGCTTTGAGGTGCGCGACGTGCATATTTCGCACTATGGCCGCATCTGTCCGATTGAGACGCCGGAAGGCACGAACATTGGTTTGATCGCGTCGCTGGCGATCTATTCGGACATCGACGAATACGGATTCCTGATCACGCCGTATCGCGTGGTGAAGGATGGCCGGGTCAATGGCGAGCATAAGTATCTGCGTGCTGATGAGGAGATGAAGAGCGTGCTGGCGCCGCCGGACGTGGTGGACAAGGACGGCGACTTGCGCAAAGGACTCGTGCTGGCGCGGGTGCAGGGCGACCTGGCGACCGTGCCGAGCAAGGAAGTGCAGTACGTGGATATCAGCCCGCGGCAGACGGTGTCTGTTTCGGCGGCGCTGATTCCGTTTTTGGAACATGACGACGCCAACCGCGCGCTGATGGGATCGAACATGCAGCGGCAGGCGGTGCCGCTGTTGCGGATTGACCCGCCGGTGGTGGCGACCGGCATGGAGCGGCCGGTGGCGCAAAACAGCGGCATGGTGGTGCGCGCCGAACGCGCCGGCGTGGTGACGAGCGTGGATGCCACCCGCATCCTGATCGACAACGCCGATGAGTACACGTTGCGTAAGTTCGTCGGCCTCAACGAGCGTACCTGCCTGAACCAGAAGCCGATTGTGAAGAAAGGCCAGCGCGTCAAGCGCGGGCAGATCATCGCCGACGGCGCCGCGACGCTGCAGGGTGAATTGGCGCTTGGCCGCAACGTGCTGGTCGCGTTCATGACCTATGACGGCTACAACTTTGAGGATGCCATCGTCATCAGCCAGCGGCTGGTGCGCGAGGACATCTTCACTTCGATTCACATCGAGGAATATGACGTCGAGATCCGCGAGACCAAGCTCGGCCGCGAGGAGTTCACGCGGGACATTCCGAATGTCAGCGAGCGGGCCTTGGCCAATTTGGACGAGGTGGGCGTGGTGCGCGTGGGAACGCGCGTCGGGCCCGGCGACATTCTGGTGGGCAAGGTAGCCCCTAAGAGCAAGAGCGAGCTGACGCCGGAAGAGAAGCTGCTGCATGCGATCTTCGGCCGGGCGGGCGAGGACGTGAAAAACGACTCGCTGGAAATGCCGGCCGGCGAGGAAGGCGTGGTCATCAAGACCCAGCGCTTCAGCCGCCGGATGCACATGACGGATGAGCAGAAGAAGGCGATGAAGAAGGACATCGACACCTACGAAAAGGAGATGAACCTTCGCTCCATCGCCATCTTCAAGCAGATGATCGGCGAGATCAACGAAGTGACCGGCCAGCAACTGGTTGACCCCGGCACCCGCCAGAAGGTCGGCCAGAGCGAAATCCCTGATGTCATCCTCGAGCAGATCGAAGGATTCGACACCGGCTGGGTGAAGGGATCGAAGGAAGCCAAGGAGCAGGCGGAGAGCACCTATTCGCGCTTCTGGCCGCGCGTGCAGGCGGTTTTGAAGGAAAAAGTCCGGCGCATGGAGCACATGAAGCGCGGCGATGAGCTGCCGAGCGGCGTGCTGGAGATGGTGAAGGTGTATGTCGCCACCAAGCGTTCGCTGTCGGTTGGCGACAAGATGGCCGGCCGGCACGGAAACAAGGGCGTCATTGCCCGCATCGTGCCCGAAGAGAACATGCCGTTCCTGGAAGATGGTACGCCGGTTGACATCCTGCTCAATCCGCTGGGCGTGCCGAGCCGCATGAACGTCGGGCAGATTCTCGAGACGCATCTGGGTTGGGCCGCGGCCGTGCTCGGCTTCCAGGCGGTGACTCCGGTCTTCGACGGCGCCGCCGAGGAAGAGATCCACAAGGCCATCGAGGAAGCCAACAAGACCACCAAGGAGCGCCGCAAGGAGCGCGACAAGTCACGCACGCCGTTGGGCGAGCGCGAGCTTGAGGTACACATGCCGTGGGGCGGCAAGATTCAGCTTCGCGACGGGCGCACCGGCGAGCCGTTCGAGCAGAAGACCACGGTGGGCTACATCTACATGATGAAGCTGCACCACCTGGTGGACGACAAGATCCACGCCCGCGCCACCGGCCCGTACAGCCTGATCACCCAGCAGCCGCTGGGCGGCAAGGCCCGCACCGGCGGCCAGCGCTTCGGCGAGATGGAAGTGTGGGGCCTGGAAGCCTACGGCGCCAGCTATATCCTGCAGGAACTGCTGACGGTGAAGTCGGATGACGTGGAAGGCCGCACGAAGATTTATGAGAGCATGGTCAAGGGCACCAATACGCTGGAAGCCGGAACGCCGGTCAGCTTCGACGTGCTCTGCAACGAGATCCGCGGGTTGGGTCTCAACATTCAGTTGGAGAAGAAGAAGGGACTTGGCCGCGAGGATGAGGATGGCGATTTGATGTGAGGAGCACTTGATGGTGGCTCTGCGATTCGATTTTGTAATTGTATTGGTGCTCGCAGTGACTGCTGCAATCGTCGTCGCAATTGCCCTGGTGTTTCTGGCCGCGTACCTGCGAGTGCGGTTTGAGCGGCGTAACGAGCGTCGCGGATTTGAAGTGAAGGTGGCGCCGGAAGCTGAGAAGAGTGAGGATGGCGATCTGCTGTAGTGGAGCGTTCGTGATGACTTGGGACGAATTTGCCATTGATTTGCTTAAGGCCGCGAAGGCGATGCTCGGAACGCATCCCCGCAGCTCGGCGTCGCGCGCGTATTACGCAGCACATATCGCTCTGGCTAAGGTGCTTGAGGCGCATGGTTTCGTTCCAGATCGCGGTTACTCAACTCAGCAGCACAAGCGACAGTCTCGGCTGATCGGACAACATCTCGGGCATCTGGGCCCGGTGGGCGTCAGAGCACTGAAGCAACTATTCTCTCGCCTTTACACGCGTCGAATCGACGCTGATTACGTGCGGCGCGTGACGATCGACCGACAGATTGCCTTAGACTCGTTGCGGGATGCCAGCGCGGTATTCGTTGTTCTGGACGTAAAGGAGGCCGCATGACCCTCATTGAACCTGTGCTTCGCGAGGAGATTGCTCGGCACGTGCAGGATGTTTTGAACCGGCATCAGCCGCATGGATATCGTGTGGAAGTTGATTCAGATGCGGTTCTGAAAGATGATGAGTGGTATCACGTAGTTGTTGTGACGTCTCCAAGGGACGTTCGAGATCGCGAGTTTTATGATGCACTGGCTCAAGCCGAGTCTGAACTCAATGATCAAAACGATGGACATCAATATTTACTGGTGCCCGCCATCGCCGACTGAGCAGCCGTTCTTCATGCACAGGTTCACAACGGATGAGTAAAGCTCCCTTGGTAGACCATTATGAGTCAGAACGTGAAATGGGAGTATCACACGATCACGCTGATCGCGGAGAAGAAAGCTCCGGGCGAGTATGTGATTGGCGAATCGCATGTCCGCGAGTTGGATGGCCTCGGCTCGGAAGGGTGGGAATTGGTGTCAGTGGTCCCGATGATGCAGGACGGTGTGCTTCATGAGGTGACGTATGTCTTGAAGCGTCCTCTCCAGCCGTCGAGATGGAAGTAAATCCCAACCGGTTCATCGTGTAAGCGAACAGGATGAAAACTGCGATACATGTGCTGGCGGATGAAATGAATCCGAGTGGCCTGCGAAACGGGCTGCTGTTGTTCGTGGTCATCGTGGTGGGAAGCGCACTTGTGAGCCTTCTGTTGATCCGCGCCGTCCGACGAGCAACCGTAGGCAAAGAAGGAACGAATCAGCGGGCGAAAACGCCCGCGACACTAGAGAAAGAGAACGATCATGGCTGAAAGCGTTTACGATCGCATTAACGATTACGGTTCCGTGCGGATTCAGCTCGCGAGCCCGAACGATATTCGTTCGTGGTCGTTTGGCGAGGTGAAGAAGCCGGAGACCATCAACTACCGCACCTACCGCGCGGAAAAGGATGGCCTGTTCTGCGAGCGCATCTTCGGCCCGGAGCGCGACTGGGAGTGCTCGTGCGGCAAGTACAAGGGCACAAAGTACAAGGG
>DAIOHQ010000198.1:0-9489 GCA_036744635.1 Tepidisphaeraceae bacterium
GTCCCCCCGTCCCCCCGTCCCTCCGTCCCTCCGTCCCACTTCGCGGGGGAATCAATCATTGCAAATTGAAAAATGCAAAATGAAAATTGCAAATTGGCGGAGGGAAAGGCGCAGGATGCAGAGCAACGGACAACGGACTTCTGACTACTGACTTCTGACTTCTGACTATTCTTCTTCCGGAGCAACCATGACCGCAGCAGCCGACCAGATTGAGGATCCGGGGATTTGCATCATCCGCATCCGCGCTGGCGAGAAGATCGCCCCGAAGCTGGCGGGGCTGCTGCATCCGGTCGATCCGGCGACGTTTCACGAGTATCGGCTGGGGGCGCACACGCCGGTGGAGCTGCACTACCACGACTTCGATGAGTACTGGTGGTTCACCGCCGGCCGGCCGCGGGTGACGCTGCGCACGCCGGGAGGAGTGACCCGCGAATTCGAGCTGCAGCCGGGGGACCTGGTGGCGGCGGTGCGCGGCGTCGAGCACACCCTGTGGGCGGATCACGAGCTGGTCTATTTTCAGTTCTCCAGCGTGCGGCAGGGGACGGAGGGGACGGAGGGGACGGAGGGGACGGTGCGCGAGGGACATTTGACGCGGGGAGAGCAGAGATAGTGGTAGTCCGTTGTCCGTTGCAGGCAGGCGCCGAGCGTCTTTTGCAACGGACCACGGACCACGGACCACGGACCACGGACAACGGACTACCAACTGTTGACTATCCCGCATGGGCGGCTTCAACCCGGACGGCCTGCACCTTGTACTCCGGGCAGCGGGTGAGCAGGTCGCTGGAGCTGGAGATCAGGGTGTTCACCTGGTCGGCCGGGAAGTGGAAGGTGGTGAAGGCGTTGCCGGGAGCGATGGCGGGATTGACCGATACCGTGAGCTGAATGGTTCCGCGCCGGCTGGTGATGCTGGCGGTGTCGCCGTCGGCCAGGTGCGCGGCGGCGGCATCATCGGGATGGAGCTCGAGCAGATCGCGGTCGACCACCCCGGCCAGCGGGGTGCGGCGGGTCATGGTGCCGGCGTTGTAATGCTGCAGGATGCGGCCGGTGACCAGGATCAAGGGATAGTCGGCATCCGGCTCTTCGCCGGGGGGGAGATATTCGACCGGGGCGAACCTGGCGAGTCCGCGGGCGCCGCGGGGAAAACGCTCGGCGTGCATGATGCGCGTGCCGGGATGATCGGCGGCGGGGACGGGCCATTGCAGGCCATCTTCTTGCAAGCGTGAATAGGATACGCCGGCCAGCGAGGGCGTGAGGCGGGCGATCTCGTCCATGATCTGGGATGGATTCGCATACGCCATGAAATAGCCCATGGCGGTGGAGACGTCGGCGATGGCCTGCCAGTCACTGCGCGCCTCACCGGGAGGCTCGACCGCCTTGCGCACGCGCTGCACCCGGCGCTCGCCGTTGGTGAAGGTGCCATCCTTCTCCAGGGCGGCGGCGGCGGGGAGGATCACGTGGGCGAATTTGCTGGTCTCGGTCTGGAAGAGGTCGGAGACGACCAGGAAATCCAGGGCGGCCAGAGCCTGCGCCACCACGTGGCTGTTGGGATCGGTCTGGGCGGGATCGTAGCCGATGATCCACATCGCCTTGAGTTTTCCGGCCAGGGCGGCTTCGTACATCTCGGGGATTTTCATGCCGGGGGTCTTGGGCAGCGGGCGGCAGTATTCCGCCTGAAAGCGGCGGGCCACCTGCTCTTCGTCGAGCCGCTGGCCGGCGGTGAGCGAGTAGGGCAGGGCGCCCATGTCGCAGGAGCCCTGCACGTTGTTCTGGCCGCGCAGGGGATTGATGCCGGTGCCGGGCCGGCCGACGTTGCCGGTGAGGATGGCGAGGTTCGACAGGGCCATCACCCCGTAGGACCCAGCGCGGTGCTCGGTGACGCCCAGGCCGTGCAGGGACATGGAGGCGCTGCTGCCGGCGTAGAGGCGGGCGGCCTGGCGGATGAGATCGGGAGCGACGCCGGTGATGTTCGCGACGTGCTCGGGAGTGTAGCGGGCGACCAGGGCACGGAAGGCCTCGAAGTTTTCCGTGCGGTCCTGGATGAAGGAGGAGTCGGCCAGGCCTTCGGCGATGATCACGTGGGCCAGGCCGTTGAGCAGGGCGACGTTGCTGCCGGGTTTGAGCTGCAGGTGCAGGTCGGCGTGGCGGGTCAGCTCGATCTTGCGCGGGTCGATGACGATGAGCTTTGCCCCGCGACGCGCTGCCCGCTTGATTCGCGCTCCGGTGACGGGGTGGGCCTCAGTGGGATTGCAGCCGACCAGCAGCAGCAGTTTGGCATCGTCGATGTCGGCCAGGGAGTTGGTGGCGGCGCCGGAGCCGAAGACTTCGGTCATGCCGGCGACGGTCGAGCTGTGGCAGACGCGGGCGCAGTGGTCGATGTGGTTGTTGCCCAGGCAGGCGCGGGCGAACTTCTGCATCAGGTAGTTATCTTCGTTGCTGCCGCGGGCTGAGGAGATGCAGGCGACGGCATCGGGGCCGGCGGACTTGAGGGCGGCGCGGAAACGGGTGGCGATGAGGGCGATCGCTTCCTCCCAGGTCGCCTCGCGAAATTCCTCCGAGAGGCTGTTGCGGATCAGCGGATGGCGCAGGCGGTCGGGGGCGTGAACGTAGGCGAAAGCGTAGCGGCCCTTGACGCAGGCGTGGCCAGCGTTGACCGGGGAGCCGGCGGCCGGCAGCATCTGGATGATGCGGTTGTCCTTCACCTGCACGTCGAACTGGCAGCCGACGCCGCAGTAGGCGCAGGTGGTGCGGATGGAGGAATCAGCAGCCCCAGCCCCCCCAGCCCCTCCGGCGCCCGCCATCGATTTATCGGTCAATGCGCCGGTCGGGCATTCGATGACGCAGCCGCCGCAGGTGATGCAGGCGGAGTCGGCAAACGATCCCGGCCCCGGCTGCAGGGTCGTCTCCGGTCCGCGACCTTGCAGATGCAGCACCCCTTGCACCTGAATCTCATCGCAGGCGCGGGCGCAGCGGGCGCAGAGGATGCAGCGCGAGGCGTCGAAGCTGAAGAACGGGCTGGTATCGTCGACTGGCGTCTTCGCCGGCGACCGATGGCCAGCGCGGCGGAAGCGGGCGACATCCGCGCCATATTCCTCCGCCAGCCGTCCGAGCTCGTGTACTTCCGCGTCCTCGGGGCAGTCGGCGAGATAGAGTTCCAGCAGAGTCTTGCGGATGCCGCGAATCTCCGGCGTGGCGGTTTGCACCACCATGCCGCCGCGCACGGGCGTGGTACAGGCGGCGGCGAGCGTCCGTTGTCCCTCGACACGCACCATGCACAGCCGGCACGAGCCGTAAGGCTTCAGGCGGTCGGAGGTACACAGGCCGGCGATGCCCAACTTGTGCGCACGCGCCGTCTCCATCAGCGTCGCCCCGGCCGGAGCGGCGTAGGATTTGCCGTCGATCTCGATGGATACTGTTTGCCCGCTCATGGCCGATCACCTCGCAAGTGCCGCAAACGATTTTGGGAACAGGCGCATCGCCGCGCGGATGGGCGTGGCCGCCATGCCGCCCAGGGCGCACAGGCTGGCCGAGCGCATCGCCACCGCGATGTCCGCGATTCGCCCGGCGTCGCCGATCTCGCCGCGCCCGGCCCGGATGTCGTGGAGGATTTCCGCGCCGTGGCGCGAGCCCAGCCGGCAGGGGGCGCACTTGCCGCAGCTCTCGTGGGCGAGGAACGTCATCAGCCGCTCGGCCAGTTCCAGGCCATCGGTGCGGTCGTCGTAGACCACGATCCCGCCGTGGCCGAGCATCCCGCCGATGGTCGCGAAAGCGTCGAAGTCGACGGGGAGGTCGAGCTGGTCGGGGGCGAAGAGGTCGCCCAGCGGCCCGCCCACCTGCACGGCGGCGATGGCGTGGCCGGGCAATGCGCCGCCGCCGAAATCTTCGATGATCTTCCGCAAGGTGATGCCGAAGGGGACCTCGACCAGGCCCGGCGTGCGCAGCGCGCCGGCGAGCTGCAGGGCGATGGTGCCGCGGCTCTTTTCCGTGCCCATCGCGGCGTACCAGCCACCGCCGCGCTGCAGGATTGCGGGAATGGTGGCGAGGGTGGTGACGTTGTTCACCACCGTCGGCTTGCCGAACAGCCCGTGGGTCGCCGGAAACGGCGGCTTGGGGCGCACCATGCCGCGGCGGCCTTCGAGGCTTTCCAGCAGGGCGGTTTCCTCACCGCAGACGTAGGCACCAGCGCCGCGGCGGATTTCCACGTGAAAACTGAAGGAGCTGCCGAGGATGTCGTCGCCGAGGAAGCCGGCTTCGCCGGCGGCCGCGATGGCCTGGCGCATGCGCTCGGCGGCGCGGGGATATTCCGCGCGGATGTAAATGAATCCCTTGGTAGCGCCGATGGCGCGGGCGCAGATCGTCATGCCCTCCAGCAGGGCGAAGGGGTCGCCTTCCATCAACATGCGGTCGGCGTAGGTGCCGGGGTCGCCTTCATCGCCGTTGGCGACGACGAATTTCTCGTCGGCCGGGAAATCGGCGGCGGTCTGCCATTTGATGCCGGTGGGAAATGCCGCCCCGCCGCGCCCGCGCAGGCCGGAGCGTTTGATCTGCTCGATGATTTCCTGCGGCCGGCAGTTGAAGAGAGCCGTGCGCAGAGCGGCGTATCCGCCGGCCGCTTGATACGCTCGCAGCGATCCGGTTTCGATCCTGCCGCAGCGGGCGAAGGTGATCCGCGTCTGGTTGGCCAGAAAGGGAATCTTTTCCACGTCCGCAAAGAAGCCGTCGCGGATCGGCTTTCCCTGCAACATGCCGCCGCGCAGCAGCGGCTCGACTTCATCGGGTCGCACGTTGCTGTAGGCGCAGCGCCCGCCGGCGGTGTCCACTTCGATCATCGGCTCGAGAAAGAATGCGCCGCGGCTGCCGGTTTCAATCAGCTTGAAGTCGTGGGTGCTCTCGAACGCGCGGAGAATGGGTGCGAGTTGTCGCGTCCCGGCGGCGCGGCTGGAAGAATCCTGGGAGAGGTAGACGTGCGTCATGCTTCCCCCTCCGACCCCTCCGACCCCTCCGACCCCTCTGGGTGCTCGGCAAGCAGCCGTCGGAGGGGCTCGATATCCCGCGGCGTCACCCGCGCGTGCAGCTCATCATCGATGGAGAGGCTCGGCGACAGGGCGCAGTTGCCCATGCAATAGATGGTCTCGTAGGTGAAGCGCCCGTCGGGAGTCGTTTCCGATGGAGCGACGTGCAGATGGCGCTCGACGGCGTCGGCGATGTCGGCCGCGCCGACGGCGGCGCAGGAATCGCCGCGGCAGACGCGCAGGCGATGCTTGCCCGGCGGCGTGGTGCGAAGATCAGTGTAGAAGGTGATGACCCCGCGCACCTCCGCCTGATCGATCTGATATGCCGCGGCCACGGCGACGACGGCGGCATCGGATATGAAACCATATTGGTTCTGAATCGCCTGCAGCGCGGCGAGCAGCGTGCCGCGCTGGGAGAGGAAAGGCGAGAGAAGTTGGGTGATTTCGTCCATAGCAGGCCACCCCTCCGGCTGCGCAGCACAAAAACTGACGAATCAGCACTTATATCGAGCAGTACCACTTGCCGTCAATGAAAATAGGACGAAAAAAACCTTTATTGTTGTGTGCCGCTTGAATTCAGCGGCTCAATGGTGATAACCATGGCCATCTATCGAAAGGCACAGGCAATGGCGCAAGAGAAGATCGTGTTGCGGAATGGGGAGCAGTCGGTGACGTTCGTGGCGGAGGTGGGGGAAGGAAAGGGCTACCGGCCGGAGTGGTTTCGGCAGGGCAAGCGGGCGATGCTGCGCTTCAAGGACCATGAATTTCTTAACATCGGCGCGGTGCGGGTGATCTCCGGGCGGGTCAAGGAGCGCTCGGAGAAGGCGGTGGAATTTGTCGGTGAGGAGCGTTTCGCGGGCACGCCGGTGGGGTGGAGCGTGCGGGTGGCGGTGCCGGAGGATGGCAAAGGAGGGTTCACGGTCAGCACGAAGATGATCCCGCTGGATGAACCGGTGGAGGTATTGGAGGCGCTGACCACCTTCGAGACGCCTTATGACTACAGCGGCAAGGAACACCGCATGACGGTGCTGGCCCAGCAGCCGGTCTATCGCGCCGAGGGAGACACGGAGCTCAACGGGGCGGGCTTCATGCAGCCGATCTGGTATTACGGCCGCAAGGGGCGGGCACATCTGACGTATCAATCGGCGTCGCCGCTGATGGCGCACAGCGTGCGCGAAGGGGATGGGAGCAATTGGCGCTGCATCATGCTGCTGGGAAACTGGGACAAGTGCTCGGCCAGGGACATGTTCAGCCAGCCGACGCGCGAGATCACGGACGAGCAGGCGGATATTCCTTTTCCAGACGCGTCGGCGGCGATTGCCAGGGGCAAGCGCGGGACGAAGTTTCTGGTCGGCGCGATGAACTGGAACAACTCGCTGTACAAGGATCCCAACTGGCTGGTCGAGCCGAAGGTGGGAATCAGCCAGGAAGTGACGGTGGACTTCGCCGATGCGATGCCAGACCTCCCCCGCAAGTGGGATGGCTGGCTGGCGGCGGGATGGGAGCGGCTGGTGAAAATCCACTTCCCGCGCGACGGCCGGATGGGGGCGTTTGAGGTGGCCAAAAGCGTGGGGGCATCGTGGTTGAATGCGGCGGAGTGGCTGTCGACCGGGTTTCAAGATCCCAAGGGCATTCACGAGCTGTATCACCCCACAGAGGGAACCAGCGTTTATTCGCACGGCACGCGGCCCAAGTCTGGGGGATATATGGTGGGCTTCGCCGGGCAGTGGGGGGCGCCGCTGGCGTATTTGGGGCATGTGTGGAAGGATGCGGGAATCACCGCGGCATCGGATCATCTGGACCTGATCTTCGGCGGCGATATCAGGCACGGCCACGCCGAAGAGATCTGGACGATCGGCCCGACGCCCTGGCACGTGGCCACCCTGCGCAAGCATTCTCTAACGGGCGTTTCGGAGAAGAGCTTCGAGCAGAGCAGGAATTTCGTCACCAAGCGCACGAATTTCCTGCTCAACCCGCCGAAGGAATCCCGGCGCGGGGATGCGGGAATCCTGGCATTCGATGCGCTGGCCAACCTGTTGGCGGCGGACGCCTTCGACAAGACCGCCCGCGAGGCGGCGGCCAAAGAGTTGCTGGAGAAAGTGAACGCCAAACTCGACGGCGACTTCTGGACCTTCAACTGTGCCGCCGAAGGAGACCTTGTCGGCGCCGGACAGTCGCGGCCATTCGGGCACGGAGTTGCCTCTTCGGCCAACATGTTGGCGTATAAAAAGTTTGGTGATGCGAAATACCTGCAGGCGGCCGAGCGTTTCGCCAACCTGCTGCTGGCGATGCATTGCATCACCTGGAATGAGTCGCCGGCGGCCGACCTGGACACGCGCGGATGGTGCCACGGGTCGACCGGAGGACGCGACCAACTGGCCCAGCTCCCGCCGTGGGAGACGGGGTTCGCGATGCAGCAGTTCGCGCCGTTGATGGTCGAAGGCAAGGCACGGGCGGGGGTCTACGATGTGCTCTGGCTCTTCAGCCACAGCGGGCTGGCGCAGTTCCCCAAGGCGCGCATACTCAAGCGGCTGTATCGGCCGGATATGTCAATCACCTACCGCCCGATGCACGAGCTGCCGACTGAGCGCGAGTTTTATTACAGGGTGCCGTACCTCGCCTACGAGAATCCATGGGACCAGACCATGGTGGCGGGATATCAGGGCGTCGAGCCGATCATCCTCAGCATGTTTTTCGGCGGGGCGCTGGTCGGGGCGGAAGATGACCGCGTGGCCGCGTTCGTGCCGGAGGCGGCGGCGTATATCAAGGATGTGGACAAGAGCTTCACCGTTGATTTGTGGAATCCCACCTGCGAGACGATCGAGACGCGGCTGTTCGCGACCGTGGCCCGCAAGCGCAATGCGACGTTCACTTACAGCGGCGCCGCCGCGGGAAAAGTCAGCGGCGAGAATGTCTTTACATCTCCCATCGCGGTTCCGCCGCGTCAGGTGGTGAAGGTGAGATTCGCAGTGGCTTAGAGCGGTTTTCGCTTCAGTATGCCATCCACATTGACCGAGACTGTCATTCTGAACCGTACTCGGTGAAGAATCCGGCACCGAACGTTCGAGACCAGATCCTTCACCGAGTACGGTTCAGGATGACAGTTTCTGGTAGGGTCCGCTTCAGCGGACGGGGTTTTTCTCACGGATTTGCCCGGGCATATTGCGTTCCCCGCCAGATCACGTTGCCGGTGGCGCAGAGTTTCAGGGCTTGGATGAACAAGCCGATCAGCATGACTCCTCCCAGCGGAAACAGCAGGGCGGTGCGGCGGGGGTTGCCGCTCCAGGCGTACATGATGCCGATCAGGATGCTCATCAGCGCCAAGTGAAATCCTGATGCCGCCAGCCATGGCCAATTCCCCAGCTCGGCCGGGTGCAGTACGCGAAAAATTCCCCAGGCCAGCGCCGCATAGCAACTGAAGGCGCAGACGAGAATGAAGAGAATTCCAGCAATAATGCGCCACGGCCGGCCACGGCTGCCGGCGAAGAAGATTCTTCCCCAGCCGCGAAAAATGGACGGCAGCGAGGAATACATCCGCACCGCCGCCAATTCCGTCCCCCAGGTGATGCGCGGGCGCAGGCCTTTGCCTTTCACGATGCGGGCCATCTCGATGTCCTCGCAGAATTTATCCTTGACCGCGGCATGGCCGCCAAAACTGTCGTAGGCGTCGCGGCGGATCAGGATGAATTGTCCGTTGGCGAAGGCGGTGGAGTGGTTGTTGGCGTTGGTCAGCGCCACCAGGTACATCATCGACAGCCCCGCGCCGGCCAGGGGGATGATGAGGTTTTCCCAGAAGCCATGGGTTTCGAGTTTGGGCAGAAGGCTGACAAGATGATAGTTTTTTGCGGCCGCCAGCGCGAGCGTCGAGGAGAGGGCATCGGGCTGCAGGATGACATCTGAATCGACAAACAACAGCCAATCGCCCTGCGCCTGCTTCACGGCAGTGAACAGCGCGTTGCACTTGCCGGTCCATCCCGCCGGCAGCGAGTCGTGGGGGATATGCACGACCTGCAACCTGCCGGTGTGCTCGGCCGCCAGGGAATCCATGATGGTTCCGGTCTGATCGGTGCTGCGGTCGTCCACCGCGATGACGCGAAAATTCGGATAGTCCTGGGCCAGCGCGGATTCGATGCAATCGCGGATGCGCTCCCCTTCATCCTTGGCGGGAATGAGAATGGTCACCCGCGGCGGCGGCACGGGGAGCTCGCGGCGGGGCCGCTTCACCAGCATCATGCGCTTGCGGCCGGCGAACATGGCGAAGGCAAACAGGCACCAGGTGGCTGGCCCAAGCAGCAGATATAGAACGAAGATCAGGTTTTCGCGATTCAAGCGCCGGGAAGATAGCAGCGCTGGGGGAAGAGGGAAATATTCACAAACACTGCGGGTGCCGGCGGGTGCGTGACATTTTCGGCGGATTGGGAAAATATGGCTGGATTCGGGCAGGTGAGTACACCTGCCACTCATCCAGCCATGACAGACA
>DAIOHQ010000199.1:0-9460 GCA_036744635.1 Tepidisphaeraceae bacterium
GCCCAAGCCCCCCGCCCACCCCAAAACCGACGCCCCGGCCCCGGAGCCCAAACCCTAAAAACATACCGCGACAGTTGCCTATCTTGCCACGTCTAGCTGCCTCTGCTGCACCGGCACATCAAGTTTTTTCGAGCGGCCGGAAAATGATCGAAAATCGAAACTTTTTGATCGAAAATTTAATACTGCGTCCATCCATGCACTGCTACGGTCGCGTTGTCTTTTACAGGAAGTACGCATGTCCAATATCTCTCGCCGTCGTTTGGCGTCGGCCGTGGTTGTCGAATCTCTGGAGCAGCGGCAGTTGCTGTCGGTGTATCAACCGGTACTGCCGGCTTCGATGCCGATTGTTTCGCCGCTTGATGTGACGGCGCATCCTGCGAGTCCGCATCCTGCCGTTCCCGCGACGGTCGCTTATGTGCAGTGCTTTCCGGCTGAAGATGCCTATGAGGGCGGGCAGGATGGCCAGTTTGTGCTCACCCGCGACAGCGGCGATGGCACGCTGGTGGTGAGCTATACCATGGAGGGAACGGCCACCAATGGGGTGGATTATCAGGCGATGACCGGCACGGCGACGTTCGATCCCGGCGTCACCGCGATTTATCCGCTGATCAAGGCGATTGATGATCCGTTCGCCGAGGGAACGGAGAGCGTCAAACTCACGGTTCAGCCGGTCAGTGGCGTTTACACGGTGGGGTTCAATGCTGCCGGCATCAATGTTATTGATAACGATAATGGCGCACCCACGCCGCCAACTGTGGACATCTTCTCGGTCGATAGCGCCGCTGAATCTGGACCCACCCCCGGCGCTTTCACGGTCACGAGATCAACACCGACGGGCCCCTTGGATGTCATTCTGGACTACTCCGGCGCGGCCAGTTCCGCGGATTATGCAGCTTTGCCCCCATCCGTTCACTTCGACGATGGCGACAGCAGCAAATCATTCGCGGTAACGCCCGTCGACGATGCCCAGAAGGAATGGACGGAAGATATTGTCGCCACCATCGTCCAGAACCCATCCTATATCAATGGCGCTTCATTTCAGGCCACCTGCGGCATCGTCGATAACGATCCTGTCGATCTTACTTTCAGCGGCGTGAGCGAAAGTCAGGAGAACAATCCGGGCATCTTCATGGCCGTTGGCGGACCGCGACGAGCGGTCTCACTCAGCGGCCCCGCCGCGAAAGCCGGCGCATCGGTCAGCCTGAGCGTCAGCAGCGAATTTCGCGTGTGGGATTCTCCGAGCGGCGGCGCCCTTCTGGCCAGCGGGACGACGCCGGCCACTTGGACGAATGCGGCCATTCCAGGAACCGTTTATCTGGAAGCGATCAGCGCCAGCACCGCCGTCGGCACCGGGAGCATCACCCTCTCGGCCACCGATATCGGCAATCGCCCAAGCAATTCGCAGGACACCGCCGAGGCCACCGCCATTGCCCTCAACTCACTCAGCCTTGAGGACGTCACCAACAACACCAACAAGGCAACCGCGACCACGGCGACACCGACGGATTGGTTCGTGCCGCAGGACAGCAGCGGCGGCGCCAAAGTTCAGATTCGCGTGGCCGGCGCACCGGCAACCCCCGACGCCGGCGCGCACGTGCTCTTCAAGATCACCGGCTCGACCGTCACCGCCCCTGCTGGCGGCGCGTACGCGGGAAACTTTGGCGGCAATGACCCCATCCGCACCTTCACGCCCGCTAATGATGCCAGCCGTCTTTTTACTGTTGAAGCCGGCGTTGACGCCAACAGCGATAGTGTGCTTTCCACTGATGAGGTATCCCGCACCATCAACGCCCGCGTGTTCCGGGCTGATCTCAATGCCCGCACCATTGCCAACAATGCCGGCAGCGGCACCCTGGCCGAGGCCGACGAGGAAAACCCGGGAGCGTTCCTGCCGATCAACAACGATGATGACGATTACGACGCCGGCAACACCGCGGACATGAGCGAAACCGGTGCAATTCCCGGGGAGGACGACCTCCTGCCTATCGTCCTGCCGAGCATCGGTCCGGCATCGACCTCGAACGTGTATACGCTGACGATCCCCAGCAATGTCCGCGTATGGCAGAACCCCGATCGCACCGGCGCAGTCACCTCAACTACGAGCATCGTGATGGAAACTGGGGCGGACAAGACGCTGTACGTCGAAGGAATCTCCAAGGCAGTCGGGACCATCCAGCTCAACTACACCAATGGCACGGCAACTTACAGCGATCTTGATCGGATCAAGCTAACCGTGTTCAACTGGCTCGGTCCGCTGAACGTTCCGGGAGATGCAAAATACGAGTATTCGGCTCAGGGATTGCCGCTTGGGGTCGGCGAGTGGATCACCCCGGTTGGCGGCGCGATTGCGTCCACTGCGACGCCGCGAGACGCAACCATTCTGTGGAATAATAACCCCGCCGTTGGCCGCGCCGTGTTTCAAGCTGATACTGATTATGTGTGGGACCTTGAGGTGAATGTTGTTCAAATCCAGATTAGCGCAGCCAATAATTCTGCCACCTATCCGGGAACGATCCATCAGTGGCCCACGAATGGCCAGCTTTGGGACAGCCATAAGGTCGTCGCCCCTGTCGATGATGCGATGAAGGCGAATTTTGAGGTCGCACAGATCAAGGGGCCGACTGTGAACGGCTCCGACCGGGGCGTGAAATTTATGGAGATGGGTCAGGTCCACCAGGCGCGCTTCACCAGATGGCGCGCGTATTACGACGATCTTCCTGCTATGAAGCGAGTGTCGAAACTCGAAGGGTACATGAGTGGGACCTGGTTATGGGACTCCGGCACTGCCGCTACCGTTCCTTGGACATTCACGAATGCCGATCACTATCTGAAACCGGCAAATGACACTGCACTTGCCAACCAAAGCTTCTCGACGACCGACGCACCGAGGCTGCTCATCACGGACATTGTGGTCAGCAATGGAGACACGATAGACCGATCGGAGTGCGAGATGGAACATCAGGTGTTTTTCGCTGTTAGAACTACGCAGGACATCAATGGTTCTGGAGAAGTTCTAACCCAGCGCCTGGTTCTCAAGTGGAAGATCATCGCGCCAGGCACATGGAACGCTACAACTGGCGTATGGACGTTCACCGGGGCTGGCAGCGGCATCAGCGGTGATGGAACTTGGACCGAAGTTACAAATGGTGCAACCGTGCCCAAGCCAGCAACCAAGACTACGCTAAATCAGCTCTTGATGGACCCAATGGTGGGTGGCGGGAATTGGGATCAGTCCCTACAATAACAATGGTGGAAAATGTCTAAGCTTATACTGTTCTCACTTGTGCTCTTGCTGGTGCGCGGCGCGCTCACGGTTGAACCCTCGCTCGCTGCTTCAACGGCTCCCGTTATTCGTGATGAGGACCTGTTGCAAGGCGCGTGGCTTGTCGAGGTGAGAGTCTTGACGGTCAGGACCCAGGGCGGTGCATATGAATTGTCGATGAGAATCGAGAAGAGCTTTCTGGCTCCTGAAGATGTATTGCATAAGACGTTCAACGCCGAGACATTGCGACAGGGCTCGCAGAGCCCCCTGATATTCGGGCGCGCACTGGAGATCGGGGAGAAGGCGCTGTGGCTCGTGCGGATAGCCAATCATGACATCACTTCCGATCCATCGCAGATGCAGACGGCCAATCTGCTACGACTGCCCGCAGTGGAAAAGTCAGAGCCGCCGGAGCGATATGCCGAGGCATTGAAGTGGGCTGGGGCCGTGGAAAAGGTGGGCAAGGCGGACCCGGAGAAACGGATTGGCTTGCTGCGTGACTTATGCACTGACAGCAACCCGCCGACCGCTGCCTGGGCGATCAAGACGCTGGCGAAGGTCGACTTCAAAGGCCACAGCGAGTTTCTGCAGGGGCTGCTGCAGAAGGACCAGCTTCCCATCAAGGCGCAACTCGCCCTCGACGAGGTGCTGGCGAGAAACCTGCCTGAGGGATGGACGAAGTCGCCGCAACGGCTGCAGCTCTTCAAGCGCTGGGTGGCATCGCCACGCGTAGCCGACGCACCTGCGGCACTGCCTTTGATCGAGGGCATGTACGGGCGAAAGGAGCTGTCGCCGCAGGCCACACGAGAGCTGCTGAACACGGCCATCAAGAACGAGAACATGCCGCCGGAGGATCACAACCGAGCGGCGAGACTGTTGCGGCAGATGGATGAAGAATGAATGATGGTACCGGGGAAATGCTGCAACTAATCCGGCGAGAGTTCGTCCACAGATGCTGGACCATCAGGAGTAGCATTCTATGAAATCACTCACCGCCATTCTTATCGGTGGAGCATTGTTGGTAGTGCTGGTGACTCATGCCGCCGCGGGTCCGACGACCCTGACGGGAGAATCAAAGGTGACGCACGGGAGAATCAAAGGTGAGAATCAAAGGTGACGCACGTCGATTCTTGCGAATTGTGATGGTGAAGGAGGACAGGGGCCGGTAGCCGGCACCAAACCGGTGGTTTCAGAAACGCCGTCTGATCAACCCTTGAGAAATCGACGTGCGTCACCTTTGAACGTCCCTCAAGACTTTACTATGATCGATCGGCCAAGCCTTCCTGGATCGGACACAATGACGACTGCCACCGCTGCCACTCTAACGCGGATCAATCTGATTGTTGATTTCCGGGTGTTTTTTGCCGTTAGCACGATCTCCACCGCAAACTCTGCGAACACGCTTTATACACCATTGGCTGGTGCGTCATGGCATTTTAACGGGAGCGGGCTGGTTTCTGCCGGAACATGGACGCCTTTGATGGGGGTTACGGAAAATGGCGGAATGACATTCTTCGGCAATTTGAATGAAGTCCCAGTAACCACAGGTGCTCCCCTGAACGACTTGGCGAACCCGATGGTGTGGACGGCGCAACCTTGACGGTCCGACGAAGGAGTCTCCATGAAGTGCTTCTTACATACAATTGAAGGCTTGCTATTATTCGTAGTCACATCGACGATCCTGGCTGGTGAACATCCAAATACCTTAACGCTGCCCGAGCTTGGTCATGATTCTGCCCTTGTCAGCGCGGAGGTGTCGAATGTTGTGCCGGGACCATATAAGGGATGGTTCACCGCGACACTGAAGGTCACCCACGTATATGCCGGGAACTCGGTTCACGAAGGCGACAGCTTTGTCGTCCCCAGCAGCGGAGATGCTCCAGATGTCAATGGTACAGGCGTCCGTCCAGTGCCGAAGGTTGGGGAGCAGGGATTGTGGGTGGTGAAGGTCCACAAGGGAGAGGCATTCAGTCACAATCTCCTGCGTGAATTCCACGGCGTCTTCCCCGCCCGCAAGGGCATTGATAAGCGGTATGACCAAGCGAAGAAGCTAGCCGAGGCGGTGGAGGAGGTGTATCACGCGGAGCCGGTGAAGGCGGAAAATCTGCTGAACCACCAGTGGGTATCTTCGGTGCCGGAGGTATCAATGTGGGCGGTGCGCTCGCTGGCAGAGGTCGCGCCGGGGGCGATCATCGAGCGGGCCAACGACCTGTCCGGTGGCGGCAAGGTCGGCATTCCCGGCCAGACCGCCGGCGATGAGGCGCTGTGCCGGCTGCTGAAGGAAAAGTGGATCGAGTCCGATGACCGCAGGAAACTGCTGATGAAATGGGCCACCACCACGCCTTCGGAATTCGACGCGGAAGTGGTCGGCCAATGGCTGGACCAGTTCAGCCAGCACGCCGATTCCAAAGACCAGGCGCTGGTGGATGCGATGCAGGCGCTGATCCTCAACGAGAATTATCCCAAGCCCATCCGCCTCAACCTGATCCACGCCCTGTGGGTGATGGTGGACCGCCACGACCTGTCGGTCCCGGCCATGTCGGCCTTGCGCGAGATCGAAAAGACGGCCAAGGACCAGAAGGTGCAGGCCGACACTCGTGTTTTCATCGACAAAGCGGAGAAGAAGGAGGGTGGGGAACACTGAGCGGTGCCCATCCAAGCAAAAACGGCTGATCCACAAGGAACCAGCCGTTTTATCGCGTCAAGTTGTAAGCGCCATTGAATTCTCTGCGCTCTTTGCGGCTCTGCGGTGAATCAGTCTTCGGGATTCACACCATGAGGCGCTCCACAGATCGTGCCCGGACCGCATCGCGCACCGGGCGGGTGATACCGGCGGCGTCGAGGCCGACTTCGGCGAGCTGCTCTTTTCTGGACGCGTGGGCGATCAGGCGGTCGGGCATTCCCAGGCGGGTGATCTGGTCGGTGGCCAGGTGATGGGCGGCGGCATATTCGAGCACGGCCGTGCCGAAGCCGTTTTGCAGGGAGTGGTCTTCGATGGTGAGAACCGGCCGGCCGGTTTTCAGCACGCGGGCGAGCATCTCCCCATCGACCGGCTTGCAGAAGCGGGCGTCGATCACCTCGACGTCGATGTCTTCGGAGGCGAGTTCCTCGGCGGCGGCATATGCCTGTGAGGCCAGTGCGCCATACGCAACCAACGTCACATCCGAACCCTCGCGCAGCAGCCGGCTCTTGCCCACCTGCCATTCATCCTGGGCGGCCTCGCGCAGCGAAGATTCGATCGTTTCCTCGAAATTCCGCGCTGGCACGTTATCGCGCGGATAGCGCAGGGCGCTGGGCGTCTCCAATGACAAAGCCAGCTTCAGGCAGCGGTTCAATTCCGCCTCATCGCTGGGGGCCATCAGGACCATTCCCGGCATGGGGCGCAAAAACGCCTGGTCCATGAAACCGTGGTGCACCGGCCCGTCGTCGCCGACGAATCCCGCCCGGTCCATCGCAAAGATCACCGGCAATCCCTGTAGGGATACTTCCTGCCAGACCTGGTCGAAGGCACGCTGAATGAACGTCGAATAAATCGCCGCCACCGGGCGCAAACCCGCCTTGCACATGCCCGCGGCCATCGCGATGAGGTGGCTCTCGCAGATTCCGGTGTCAAAATATTGTTCGGGGAGCTCCTTCTCAAACTTGCTCAGCCCCGTTCCATCCGGCATGGCGGCGGTGAGGGCAACGATGCGCGGATCGCTCTTGGCCAGCGCGATCATCGCATCGGCGAACGCGGTGGTCCAGGACTTCCCGGTTGCCTTGTTCAGTTCCACCCGGCAGCCGTTCACCTGAAACGCCGACGGGCTGTGGAACTTGGTCGGCTCGGCACAGGCCACTTCGTATCCCTGGCCTTTGACCGTCTTGACGTGCAGCAGCATCGGCGACTGCACGTGTTTAAGCTCGGCCAGCATGTTGATCAGCCCGGGCAGGTCGTGGCCATCGACCGGACCCATGTACTTGATGCCGAGGGACTCGAAAATCTGTCCCGGCCACATCGTGCTCTTGATGCCCTCTTTGACGTGGTGCCAGACCTGCTCGATGGTGCTGCCGACCGTGGTCGGCAGCCGGCCGACGATTTTCTCGGCCAGTTTCTTGGCTTCATCGTAAGTCGAACTGACCCGGATGCGCTCCAGATATTGGCTGAATGCACCCTGCGGCTTGGAAATGCTCATACCGTTGTCGTTGAGGACGATCAGCATCTGCCGCTTTAGCGTGCCGGCGGCATTCAGTCCCTCAAATGCCATCCCATTGACGATCGACGCATCGCCGACGACGGCGACAACGTGATTGTTGCGATTGAGCATCGCATCTCCGCGCGCCATTCCCACGGCCGTGCTGACGGAAGTGCCGGCGTGGCCAACCGCAAACAGGTCGTAAGGAGATTCCAGCGGCGAGGGAAACCCGCCGATGTGCCCTTTCTTGCGGAGTTGATCGAAATCACCGGCCCTGCCGGTCAGCATCTTGTGCGGATAGCACTGGTGGCCAACGTCAAACAACAACCGATCCGGGCCTTTGGGATACGGGCCGAAGTCATACACCGCGTGCAGGGCGATGGTTAGCTCAACGACGCCAAGATTGCTGGCGAGGTGCCCGCCATTTTTCGAGACCGCTTCAAAAATGCGGCAGCGCATCTCTCCGGCCAGAAGCTGCATGTCGGTGATCGACAGCTTGCGCAGGTCGGCCGGCGTGTGAATCTTCTCCAGCAATCCCATCAATGGAATCCTCCGCCACGGCATCCCTGCCGGAGCAAAACTCATCAACCGCGACCTGTCATAGCCCCGCATGTACATGCGGGGCTTGGTCCGCGAAAAGCGTCGACCCCCAATCAGCGGCCGTGTACAGCTTTATCGGCTGACTTTGTATCATAGGGTGCGATCGACGACAAATTCTGCAAGAATCCGGAGGCGATCGGCACGCTTTCCCAGGGGTGCGATCACGTTCAGAGCCATGCCTAGCTGACGCGTCGCTTCGACACGGCTTTCTTCGACGCCGAGCAGCGCTGGAAAGGTATTTTTTCCCTTGGCGGCATCCTTGCCGGTGGCCTTTCCGAGTTGGGCAGGTGTCGCGGTCACGTCGAGCAAGTCATCGACAATTTGAAAGGCCAGGCCGAGCCGCTCGCCGTATTCGGTCAGACGTTCAAGGGCTATCGTGGAAGCCTCACCGGCAATCGCTCCCATCCGGCACGATGCGCGGAGCAGGGCGCCGGTTTTCATCCGATGAAGCTGCCGTAACTGCTGGATATCCAGTGCCTTGCGTTCGCTCTCAATATCAATAGCTTGCCCACCGATCATTCCCTCCGGGCCGGCCGCCACCGCAAGTTCCAGCACAAGGTTGGCGGCGCATTGTCCCGTATCACGGGCCAACATCTCGAAAGCCATCGTCACCATGGCATCGCCGGCGAGGATAGCCATCGCTTCGCCGAAGACCTTGTGATTGGTGGGCCGGCCCCGGCGCAGGCCGTCATCATCCATTGCCGGCAGGTCATCATGCACCAGAGAAAACGTGTGAATCAGTTCCATCGCCGCCGCGGCCGCGAGAGCCGCGTGGGGACGGGTAGGGTCGTTGGTGCAGGCAGCCCAACACTCCAGCACCAGCGCCGGCCGCAGGCGCTTGCCGCCGGCCAACAAGCTGTATTGCAAGGCCTCCATCAGCCGCTTGGGCGCATCGGTGTAGCGCACAAATAGTTCCCGCAGATATGCATTCAGGCGCATACCCGCCTGCTCCAATATGGCCGGGGCGTCGTCTTGGGCGTCCATGGCGATGTTATATCTGCCGCGGCCCGCATGAGCCATCGCGCGCGCCTGGAAACCTTCTTCCTTCCTCCAAAACATTTTCGACTTGACAGAAGTTTGCGACGCCGTACGGTACGGGCACTTTTATGCACCGCTCCAAAAGGGGTGTAGCAAGGGGACAATGGGATCGGGGCCGTCTCAGCAGCAACCGCAAGTTTCTGTCCGCACCGCCATTACGGTGCTCTCGATCTTCACCATCGCCCACCCTCTCACACCCCGCGCGCAACTCATGGATTGCGCGCCCGGCGCGCCGGGCGGGCAACACCTGGAGGAGGGTTTGGCCACAGATGGGTCACGGATGCACACAGATGATTGTGGGAGCGGGAGTTAGCCCGACTTCCGCAGTTGGCGCCGGAGAATAATTTTTCCTGTCGGGGAATCGGCGATGGCCTCCAAGCATCGCCGT
>DAIOHQ010000200.1:0-9334 GCA_036744635.1 Tepidisphaeraceae bacterium
CAACTCCGCCCCTCTATAGAGAGACCGATGTTTTTCAAAAGGAGGGCCGACATGTTCCCCAACCACTCATCCACCCCCAGCGCCCCCTCCCCATTTTTCAATTTGAAATTTTCATTTTTCAATTTGCAATTCCCCATCCCTCAAATGTCCCACTCCCACCCAACCCTCCAAAAACGGGACATTTTCACAACTCCGGCACCATCCACCACTAACATCAACCAAATGTCCCACAATGTCGCAGAATGTCCCACATTTCATTTTCGCTTTCCCCCAACGCCCAAAGGGCGCCCCAATCCAAAATCCCCCCTAAAACTCCCTCCTCTGCCGCGCCGTCGAGATATTCAAAATCTTCCGGTATTTCGCCACCGTCCGCCGCGCCAAAACGATTCCCTGCTCCTTCAGCTTATCCACGATCTCATCATCGTTCAGCGGGTTCTGCTTGTCTTCGTTCTCGACGATCATCTTCAGCTTCTCCTTCACCGCATCCCAGCTCATATCCTCCCCTTCGGCGTTGGTGGTGCCGCCGGAGAAGAAGCGCCGCAGCGGGAAAACGCCGCGCGGCGTCTGGATCCATTTTTCGCTCACCGCCCGCGATACCGTGGCCACGTGAATCCCAAGCTGGTCGGCCACCTGGATCATCGGCAGCGGCTTGAGATGCTCCGGCCCCTTCTCGAAAAACTCGCGCTGGGCATCCACCACCGCCCGGATCACCCGCGCGATCGTGCTCTTGCGCTGCTCGATGCTCTCGATCAGCCAGCGCGCGTTGCGCACGTTGTTGGTCAGGAATTCCCGCGTCTTCTTGTCCACCTGCCGGTCTTTCAGCATCTTGTGATAAAGCTGGCTGATGCTCAGATGCGAGGATGGATCGTGGGCCATCTCGACTTCGTAGCGGTTGGTATCCTCATCGAAATAAATCGTGGCGTCCGGCGTGATCAGCGGCGCATCCTCCCCGCCGATCTGCTTCCCCGGATGCGGGTGCAGCCGCGACAGCCGCTTCACCGCCCCCTTGATCTCCTCCATATCCCGCCCCAGCTTCCTGGCGATCTGCGGATAGCGGTTCATCTCCAGGTCCTTGAGATGATCGGCCACCAGCTTGCGCTCCAGCTCAAAATCCCGCCCGTTGGCGCCGGGATCGTTCTGCAACGCGTCAATCTGCAGCAGCAAAGATTCGCGCAGGTTCCGCGCCCCCACCCCGGCCGGCTCCAGCGTCTGCACCAGCTTCACCGCCGCCGCCAGATCCTCCAGCGTCAGCGGTACTTTCGACTCCTTCTGGATCTCCTCCAGGTCGGTCTTGAGATACCCCTCGGCGTCGATGTAATTGATGATCGCCTCGCCCGCCCGCCGCACCCCGGCCGGGCATTCGACGAACGCCCACTGCCCCACCAGGTGCTCGGTCAGGGTGATCCCGCGGGCCGCGGTGTTGTTCATCGCGTCCAGCTTCTTGTCGCGCTCCCCGTCGTAGCTGCTGACCCGCACCGAACTGTTGGTCTGAAACTCTTCGTTCTCGAAATATTCGCTGATCTTGGCCAGCCGCTCGAAATCGGCCGCCTGGTTCGAGTCATCGTTGACCACCAGCGTCCGCTCCCCTTCGGCCTTGTCCTCGGCCCCATCCGTCCGCTCCACCTCCGGGGCCAGCTCGCGCACGTTCTCGTCGATCTCCAGCACCGGATTGGTCTGCAGCTCCTGCTCGATCCGCTCCTCCAGCGCCAGCAGCGGTAACTGCAGAATCTCCATGCTCTGGATCATCCGCGGCGTAAGAAGCTGCCGCATCTCCTGCCGCATCGATGTTGACTGACTTAACTGCATGAATTACACCAACTTATATCCGCCATGATAAAGGCATGGCTTTTGCATACGACCCAGCAAGTATAGCAACGCCATCCCCCATCAGCAAACGGAAAATCCAACCCCTTTGCCATTCGATTTTCCTGATGATGCCGGCCGGCTCGCGGCATTCTGCCGTTTGATCGTAGAAGCAGCTTCACCGGTCAGTTACAATGTTCACTACCATGAGTTATCGCGGGCGCGTACAAGATGGCGTCGTTGTTCTGGAGCCCGGGGTTCGCCTTCCCGAAGGCAGAACGGTTTCAGTCGAGCTTGTCGAGCCGGAAACCGCCAGCGACCCTGCGCAGTTAACTCCCGATCCACTTTCACGCATGGCTGACTTGGCCGTCGAAACCGGAATTTCAGATCTCTCGGTGAACATCGACCATTATCTGTATGGACATCCCAAGGTGAACGATGAGCGGTGAATCAGTGTTCCTCGACACCGCGGGGTGGATCGCTTTGCTCAATGCCAGCGATGCATTGCACGAAAGGGCAAGTCAGCTTTGGCGAACCCTGATTGACGAAAACCATTCGGTTCTCCTGACCGATTGGATCATCGCGGAAACCGGCAACGGTTTGGCTCGCACGCCGGCGCGAGAGCGTTTCACTGCCGCCGTTCAACTAATGCGCTCTAGCCCGCGAGTGCAGCTCATCTTTGTGACCAGTGAATTGCTTGAGCGGGCCTTGACCTTGTATGGCGAACGCACCGACAAGACTTGGGGTCTGGTGGACTGCGCCAGTTTTCTCATTATGCGCGATAACAGCTTGCAAGATGCATTCACGACTGATCGTCATTTCGAACAAGCAGGGTTTCGTTGCCTCCTGCCACTTTTGTAGAGACCGAAGCGTGTCATAACCTCTGAATTCCCGTGCCCAACCTGATTTCCATCTCCAATCTGGACTTCGCCTATGGCGAGCAGCTTGTGCTCAAGCACATCGACCTTGCCGTCGAGCGCGGAAGCACGCTGGGGCTGATCGGGCCTAATGGCGGCGGGAAGACCACGCTTATCCGCCTGCTCCTCGGATTGCTGCGGCCACGCCGCGGGGCCATTTCAATCGACTCGCTGCCCCCGGCCAAAGCCGTCGCCCGCGGCGATGTCATCGGCTATCTGCCGCAGCACCAGCAGGTGATGCCCAGGTTTCCGATCAGCGTGCGCCAGGCGGTGACGCTGGGGCTGGCCGGCAAGACCGGAATGTTGCGCGGCTATGGGCGCGATGACCTGCAGTTTGTCGAGGAGTTGCTGGTGCGCACCGGCGTGGCCGAGCTGGGCGAAACGCCCATCTCCTCCCTCTCCGGTGGCCAGGTGCAGCGCGTCTTCATCGCGCGGGCGCTGGCGCCGCGGCCGAAAATCCTGCTCCTCGACGAGCCCACCACCGGCATCGACCGCAGCGGCCAGCAGCGCTTCATCGAATTCATCCAGACGCTCAAGAATGAGCTCGACCTGACCGTGATCATCGTCAGCCACGACCTGCGCGCCGTCTCGGCCATCTCCGACCGCATCGCGTGCCTCAATGTCACGCTGCACTACCACGACGTCCCCGAGCACCTTCCCGCCGACCTGGTCTACCGCATGTTCGCCTGCGACCTGGAGGCCGTCGGCATCAATTCCGCGACGCGGCAGATGAGCGATGAGATCGTGCAGCTCCGCGTGCCGCGCGCCTCCGGCCCCAGGAAATAACTGATCCTGGCTGGTCGGATGATTCTGTAGCACGCGCGTCCCGCCCGGGTTCCTCCACCGTAGCACGGGTTTTCCTGAACCCATGCCGAGCAGCTCGGCCAGAGCGAGAGAGCTGATTTCTCGAATCACGTGCCGGGCGAGAATTTTGACCTGCGTAGCACGGGTTAAGGAAAACCCGTGCTACGCAGGAGCGCTGGTTGCCCGCGCCATGCCACCCTCCAGGCGCGGCGCATGACAGTCCCGCAGATCCTCCCACCGGCTACGTCAACATGAACTCCGCCTGTATGATCTGCCCCATGCCACCCGCCGCCGAACACACTGTTCTCCATGCCGTCGCCACCGTCGGGGCGCTGGCGGTGGCCTGTGCGCTGCTCAGCGTCTTTGTGGTGGCGCGGCGATGGGCTTTTATGGGCGAAGGAATCAGCCACGCCGGCTTCGGCGGGGCGGGAACGGCGTGGCTGTTGGCGCTGGTTTTTCCGGCCATCGACACGCCCTGGCTCCCCTATGCATCCGTGGTGGTTTTCTGCCTGCTGACGGCGGTGGCCATCGGCTGGCTCAGCCGGCGCGAACGGCTCAACGCCGATGCGGCCATCGGCATTTTCCTGGTGGCGTCGCTGGCGTGGGGAATCTTGGCGCAGCAAATCTGCTCGTACCGCCACCGGCCCCCGCCCGCATTCGACGCGCTGCTCTTCGGGCGCATGGCTTCAGTTTCCGGGTCTTACACGCTGGCGGCGGTGTGCGCATCATTGGCGATTGTGGTCGTGCTGCTGGCGCTGGCCAAGGAGATCATCTATTACGCCTTCGACCCAGCCATGGCCGAGGTTTCCGGCGTGCCGGCCGGGTTCATTCATTACTTGATGATGGTGCTGGTGGCGCTGACCATCATCATCGGCGTGCGCATCCTCGGCAGCGTGATGGTGACCGCGCTGCTTGTGCTGCCCGGGGCCACCGCCCTGATCCTCAGCGGGCGCCTGCGGAGTGTTATCTTCCTCGCCCTGGCCGCGAGCATCTTCGGCGCCATGGCCGGCCTGCTGATCAGCCTGAAATGGAATTTCATCCCCACCGGCCCGGCCATCGTGCTGCTGCTCTTCCTGGAATTTGTGGCGGCGTGGTTGTGGAACGCGGCCAGCGGGATACGCGGGTCGCGCGCAGTGGAGTAGCCGGAACTGGTGCGAACCATTTCACCTCACGCAATTCGGAACGGCCGGCCACATTCCGGACATCGGCCGACGCTGGCGCGCAGGTCGTAGCCGCAGCCAATGCACCTTCCTTCCATCGCCGCCAGCTTGCGCCGCCGCCACTGCCATCCGGCCACGCTGATCAGTGCGATTGGATAGAGGCCGCCGGCGCAGCCGAGAAGCGCCAGCCATGGCAACATGGGGAAAAGAAGGGCGGTTGTTTTGACGAGCATGACGCCAGTGACATGGCCTCTGAAATCTCGAACGGTACTGACCGTGCCTCTGAAATCTCGAACGGTACTGACCGTGCTGATTTGACTCCAGGTATAGCCTTTTCCCTGTCGCGTGGTGGTCGCCACAACCTTGTAGGGAGCCGGCGCCGGCGATGGCAGCGAAGTGGGTTCCCATGCATCATGGATAATCTGGGCAGTTCCCTTCGAAGCACCGAGTTGCCAACCGGGCGAGATGAAGATGCCGGTGATCTTGCCGAATGGCCACAACGAAAAGTTAAGTGCAAGCCCGAACACCATCAACGCCAGCAAGGCTGCACTGGGCAACACCGGCGCTCGCAACATGCGTCGTTCGGCTGCGCGCGTGCCGAAGCACCACCACGCCAGGGCTATGAATCCCCCCGCCATGAGCGCGAGCCCTGCCTTCTCAATCCATTGTCGGCCGGGAATTGCGTACAGGCGCGCGCTCGAAGGCATCAGCGCAAGCAGTTCCCCAAGGGCTAGAAGAGCAATCACACTGAAAAGGTATCGGAGCTCGCTCGGGTGATTTCCATCGGGAGGGGTGTGAGAATCGCGCGTCGCCATTGGCCTCTAATCATATCCTCTTGCCGGCTTTGTTGCGCGAGACGCGCTCGCCGAACGTCGTCATTCGTTTTCATACGCCTCGCGCTCGAAGGGATTGTCGCGGTAGGGGTCGCGGCCTTTGAGCATCGCGATGATCGAGGCGAGGAGGTAGGCGGGGAGGAAGAAGGGTCCCCAGCGCTCGCACTGGCGGACGTGGATGCGCTCGTGGGAGCGGGTGAGATCGAGGAGAAACTGATCGCGGGCGATGACCACTTGGCCAAGGGTCATGGCGGATGCGCCGCCTTGCAGCAGGGTGCAATGCTTGAGAAATCCCGCGACCAGCGGGCCGCAGATTTCGAGGATTCCGTCGCGAAAATGAACCTCGCCTTCGCCGAACAGCGCCAGCGGCAGGAACAGCAGGCCGATGGCGGTGGTGGGGGCCGACCAGAGGTAGGTGAGATCGTGACAGACAGTTTGGGGCGGATTGATAGTCTGGCTGCAGCGCATCGGCGTCCGTGGGGCTGCGCGTGCGCGGCCTGCTCTCATGCGAATTCCTATTCTGACTGCGGCGATTTGATATCCAGAGGGACACCGGCAGATTTCAGCACGCCGTCGAACACCGGCTGCGGCGAGGCGGTGACGAGAAACTTGGCAATCTCCTTGTCATTGCGCCAGACCTCTACGCGACTGCACTCAAAGCAGATCAGGAATTCGGTGGTGACGCCCGCTCGGGTGACGCGAATGGCGTGGCGGGGATTGAAGCAGGCCGCCGCTTCGCCATTATTCTCCCGCACACCAGCCTTAAGTGCGCCATTCAATTGCCGCCGCGTCTGCAGGTCCGCAATCATGGTGCGTCCCAGGATTTCGTGGCCGTAAAGATGTGGCCGGGAAAGCGCGGGATTTGGAGGACCCGGTTCTTCTTGAATCGTTACATTTCCCTTTAACGATAGCAGCTCATACTCGTCGACACTGTCGAGCGCCGACAATTCTGTCGGAGGTTTGGGATGAACCCACGGCCAAGTCAGCGCGCCGGTTATTGCAATGGCCACGACAGCGAGAACGATCCACAGGAATTTATGGCGGGCAAAGAACTGCATGACGGCATTGTACAGGTTTGTCGCCGGCGTGAGGCGGGCCAAGGCGTTACAGCGCATCGGCGGCCGGGGGATCGGCGAGGACGGCGACCGGAGCGACGGGATCGGGGGCGGTGGCGCGGACGGCGATGGCCCAGAGGGCTACGGCCAGGGAGATGATTCCCGCCACGCCGAAGGGCGCGGCCAGATGCAGCTTGTAGGTGAAACCGGCGATGAGCGGGCCGACGACTCTGGCGATGCTGCCCAGGCCGTGGAACAGGCCGAAGACGGTGCCCTGGTCGTTGCGGTCGGCGTGCTTGGAGATCAGCGAGGAGATCGTCGGCTGCATGAAGCTGCGGCCGGCGGCATTGATGGCGCCGGCCAGCAGCAGGATAGAGGTGAAGGGGAGGAAATAGCTGATAACCAGGCCGCCCATGCCCACGGCCACCAGCACCGGGCCGAGGATGGCCAGCGGCCAGTCGCCGAACTTTTTGGTGAGCCGGCCGATCAAGCCGCCCTGCACGATGATGATGATCAGGCCGAGGAATCCGAAATAGGCGCCGGTGCCGAGTTCCTTGAAACCGAAGATGCGGTCGAGAAAGAGCACCATGACCGCTTCCATCATCACGAACGCGGCCATGATGGTGAAGGAGATCAGCAGCAGTTGCACCAGCACCGGCTTTTGGAAGATCGGCCTAAAGCGGCTGGGATGGAGCCAGACTTCGGCCTCGGTGGGTTTGTGGACGCGGGATTCGGGGAGCTTGAGGAAGGTGACGAGGGCGGCCAGGGCGCTGAAGAAGGCGGCGACGTAGGCGGGGAGAGAGATGGCGAAATGGCCAAGAATGCCGCCAAGGGCCGGGCCGGCCGAGAAGCCGATGCCGAAGGCGGCGCCGAGCAGGCCCATGCCCTTGGCGCGGTTGGCGGGGGTGGTGACGTCGCTGATGTACGCCTGGGCGGTGGAGATGTTGCCGCCAGTGAAGCCGTCGATGATGCGCGAGGCATAAACTAGCCAGAGGGTGATGACCACCGAGCCCCAGTTGAAGTTGGTGGCGATGCCGAGGATGACGTAGCCGACAGCGCTGCCGAGCTGCGAGAGCACGAGGACCGGCCGGCGGCCATGGCGGTCGCTGATCACGCCGAGGATGGGGGCGCCGATGAACTGGCAGATCGAATAGATGGAGAAGAGAAGCGTGACCTCGAGCGGATTGCCCTGGTAATTCGGGATGTAGCGCGGCAGCAGGGGGATGATGATCCCAAAGCCGAGCAGGTCCATGAAGACGATGAGAAAGATGGCCAGCAGCGCGCCCTTGGGGGCGACGGGTTGATCGGGTTGGACGTCAAGCAGGGCATCGGACATAGCTGGGGCGTTATAGCAGAAGGGCGGGGGAGAGGGGAGAGTGGGAAGTTTCCCGAGAATGAGGGAGCGAGGTGGGGTTTTGCTCGCTATGCGGAGCCGTCATTCGATCCAATGGGCATTTCAAATGAGATGATTCCGGGCCGCTCAGTTTTCGGCTTCGCATTTGAATTCGCTAACGGGCGCATGCATCAGCCATGGCGGGGCGGATACCAGTGGGAAATTTGGATCCCATATCCGGAGGTGTCGGTTGCGCTGGCGGTGGTGGCAGTGTGGACGGGCCGTGGACGGATGAAGCAGCGCCGCCGTCGTAAACGGATCGCGGAAGGGCTGTGTCAGGTGTGTGGATATGATCTGCGGGCGAGTGGCGAGCGGTGTTCGGAATGTGGGACGGCGAGACCGGCCAATTCGTAGCATGGGTTTTCAACCCATGCCGAGAAGGATTGTCATCTCAATTCAGATAAGAGCGATGAATGTGATTATTTTCCAAGGATGTGCCGTGGGATAATGATGAACCGTTTGGCACGGGTTGGAAACCCGTGCTACGAGGGAGCGCTGGTAGCCAATGCCACTGGGTTATTTTTCCAGCTTGATGAAGCTGGCGGGGTCATCCCAGCGTTTTTCTTCGAAGCTCTGGGTGGTGTCGACGATGACGTGGGATTTGTCGTCGAGGGAAATGGCGTGGCGGGGAAGAGAACGGCGGGCCTTGTTTCCCGGTTTCACCTCGCCGTCGAAGGCGAAGGTGCTGTCGTGCTTGGGGCAGAAGAATTCGGTCTGCTTGGCGCGGAGGTGTTCGCCTTGATGCGTGCAGAGGGCGGAGACGGCGAAGAGCTTGCCGTTTTCGCGGATGACGAAAAAATCATTGGTATTGGCGAACTTGTCGAAGACGCCATCGGCCTTGAAGTCGGCGAGGGGGCCGGCGTCGGTCTTGCCCGGCGTGGCGCGGCCGCGTGCGGCGAGGCAGAGGCCGGGACAGCCGCCGAAGAGGGCGATGCCGGCGGCGGCGACGGTAGCGGCGGTGATGAATTCACGACGATTGACTTCGGGCATCGAGAGCTCCTTGAAGATCGCTGATGATAACGCCGGTGACGGCGCGGAAATTCCCGGTAGATGCGGGAATCTTACGATCAACAGTACGTTGGTGCCATGGCATCTGGTTCATCCGGCTATTTGCAGGGGCGGGTGTCAACATGGGCAGGAAGACTGTGGCTGGATTCGGGCAGATGAGTACACCTGCCGCTCATCCGGCCACGGCGGACAGGAATGTCCGCCCCACCAAAGATTGATCCATGTAGGGTGGGCGTACTCGCCCACCGGGGCGGACGGTGGGCGGGTACGCCCACCCTACAAGATGCTTTGTGGTGCAGGCTGGAAAGCCTGCACCACAAACTGTGAAAGACGGCTATGGCCGGGTGGTTGGGGGTTGGGG
>DAIOHQ010000201.1:0-9315 GCA_036744635.1 Tepidisphaeraceae bacterium
AGAACTCACGACTTCGCTCCTATCCGATGCGGACGTAGCGCTGTAGTGTTAGTTCACAATGGAGTGAATAATGGAAACTGATGATCTTCCAATCGACCTGACTTCTTGGGTGTTGACGTCCGCGCCCGCGTCGAGAGCCTTCGACCCGCAAACAGTTTCCTGGAGAGTTGTTTCTGCAAAGGCTGCGTGCTGTAATGCAGAAAACCACTGCACGCGGGGCAAGGCTGAATCCGCAGTCTTTCGGCAGCGCGCAGAAGATCGCTTAATCTGAAGCGCGAGCATATAATCATCCGTAACGTATGATTGCGATAAAGGGACATTTCGACGGAAAAGTCATCGTGCCCGATCAGCCGCCCGACCTGCGCCCCGGCCAACGGGTGTTGGTTCACGTCGTTGATGATACCGCAGCCTCGGACGAACTGCCCCGCCAATCGGCGCTGCAGTGGGCGGCATCCCATCCCGCTTCCGATCTCAATCATCCGCCGGATGGCGCAGACCAGCACGACCATTATCTCTATCACACTCCCAAGAAACCTAAGTGAACGTCGAGCCGGCGATCTTCCTTGATACCGCATTCCTCATCGCGCTACTTGAGCCGAGGGACGAATACCACAAGCGCGCTCTGGCATGGCAGCGCGTCGCAGCCGGGAATCAACGCTACATCACAACGGAAGCGGTCCTCTGGGAACTGCTCAACTTCATGAGCGGAATGAATAGCCGCCGAACTGCCTCCGAGTTCTATCACCGAATTCATGCAGATTCGACTGTGGAAGTTATCCCATGGCATCCTCCGTCAATGAGACTCGCCATCGACCTGTATGCCAGCCGCTCCGATAAGCAATGGAGCCTTACCGACTGCCTTTCCTTTGTGGTCATGCAACAGCATGGGCTCGCCGCCGCGCTCACGTCCGATCACCACTTCACCCAAGCCGGGTTCGAAGCGCTGCTCCTGCGCCAGCCGAGCTGATGACGCAAAAGACATTGAGACCCAGAATCTCACCTCCGCGTTGGGGATCGCAATCGCGCCTTGCCTGCATCTGGGGGCATCTTTAGGATGCGGGTTTCCTACGAACGGATTTTGAACATGGCGATGCGCATCCTGGTGGCGGACAAGCTTGCGGAGGAGGGGCTGGATTTCCTCAAGCAATCGGGGATCGAATTTGATGCCAGGGTGGGGCTGAAAGAGGACGAGTTGGCGGCGGCGGTGGGGAGCTATGATGCCCTGATCGTCCGCAGCGGGGCCAAGGTTACCGCCAGGGTGCTTGAGCAATCGGGGAACCTTAAGGCGATCGCCCGCGCCGGCGTGGGGGTGGATAACATCGATCTGGAAGCGGCGACGGCGCGGGGAATCCTCGTACTGAACACCGCCGCCGCCTCCACGCTTTCCACCGCGGAGCACGCCCTGGCACTGATGATGTCGCTGGCGCGGAAAATTCCCGCGGCGGATGCCCACGTGAAATCCGGCCAGTGGAAGCGCAACAACTACCAGGGGACGCAACTGGCCGGCAAGACGCTAGGCGTGGTGGGGCTTGGGCGGATCGGGCAGACGGTGGCGGTGCGGGCGCTGGCGATGGAGATGACCGTGGTCGGCTTCGACCCGTACTTCACCGCGCCGAGCGCGCTCGATGGCCGGGTGAAGCTCATTCGCGATTTCGACGATTTCCTGTCGCAGATCGACGTGATCACCTTTCACGTGCCCGGCGGGGAGCAGACCAAGCACCTGCTCAACCGCGAGCGGCTGTTCGGCAAGTGCCGGCCGAATCTGCTGGTGATCAACGACGCCCGCGGCGAGGTGATTGATGAGCTGGCCCTGGCCGATGCGCTGAAGGAAAAGAAAATCGCCGGCGCGGCCATCGACGTCTACCAGACCGAGCCGCCGGCCAAGGACCATCCGTTTTTCAAGCTCGACAACATCGTGCTGACGCCGCACCTGGGGGCCAGCACCGATGAGGCGCAGACGGCGGTCTCGGTCGAGGCCTGCAAGGCGATCGTGGCGTATCTCAAGAGCGGCGAAATCCGCGGCGCGGTGAACGCCGGCGGGATCAAGCTGGATCTGCCGCCGGATGAGGCGCCGTTCGCCCGATTGGCCAGCCGAATCGGAACGCTGCTGGCCGGCATTTGCGATGGGGGATACAAGTCGATCACCCTCCGCGCCAGCGGCACGCGGGCGCCCAAGCTGATGAACACGCTGCAGCGGCTGGCGACGGTCGAGCTGCTCAAGCCGCATCTGGATACGCCGGTGAACGTGATCAACGTCGAGCACCTGGCCCGCAGCCGCGGGATTGAGCTGATCAGCGTTCACGAGCCCAACCCGCCGGCCGGGCTGGTGGGCGACATCGTCGGTGTGCGCACGGACGGGCCTAACGGCGAGACCCATCGCATCCTCGGCACGGTCTATGCCGATGGCCTGCCGCGCATCCTGCGCATCGACGGCTTCGCGATGGACATGATCCCCGAGGGGAACATGGTGATCATCATCAACCGCGACCAGCCGGGCGTGATCGGCATGGTCGGCACCACCTTCGGCGATGCCCAGGTGAACATCGCCGACATGGTGATCAGCCGCGAATTCCAGGCGGATGGCAGCGCCATCGCGCTGATGGTGATCAAGACCGACAGCGCCTCGCCGGATGCGCTGTTGAACCGCCTGCGGGCGAGGCCGAATATCGTCAAGGCCAAGGCGCTGCTGCTGCCGCCGCGGGAATAAATGGATCACTGGATTCCCCCATTTCAAAAAACGCCATCCGCGCCGCGCGATTCGGCGGCGTTCATGCCGGCGCCGTTTCCAGATAGCTGCGGTCCTGGGAAAAGCGGTAACGGCGGAATTCGTATTCCGCAAGTTTTTGTTTGGATCGGCCGCCGCCGGCACAATAGCCGATCATCTGGCCGAGGCCGTCGGCGAGCAGGCCGAGGATCAGGGCGGGCAGGACGCGGGGCAGGATGTGTGTCGTCGGATTGATGCGGCGGGCATGCTTGAAGAGGCGGGTGAAGCGCACGGCGGGGATGAGCGGGGAAGCGGCGGCGAAGAACAGCTTTTTCCACAGCGGCCAGCCCTGGCGGCGAGACTCGCCGAACATCCGGCCGACGTTGTACTGCACCTTCAGAAAAACCCCGAGCACCGCGAAGTTGGTGTGGGCGAGGCGGGCGGCGGGCTCGAGGTACAGCGCGTGGCCGCGGGCCACCAAGTCCCACTGCATGACGGTTTCGGCCTCCATCATCGATTCCAGGCGGTCTCCGTAGGCGAGGAGGATGTCGCGCTTGTAGGAGCTGTTGTGGCCGGGCAGATGCGACAGGCGCCCGGCGGGATGGGGCTCGAGCCAGGGGCCGTAGCCGACGAGCAGATCCGCCTGAGAAACGGAATTGACCGGGTTGGCGTTGAAGACCACGGGGCCGACGGCGGCCACATTCTGCTGGTGGGCCTGAAGCAGGGCCGCGGCCCATTGCGGCTCGGGGAAGGAGTGGTCCTCGCAGAGGGCGATGATGGGGGCGCGGGCGGCGCGGATGCCGGCGGTGAAGGCGATGGCGACGGTGCGGATGGGGCCGTGTTCGACGAGCTGGTGGCTGTGGAAGGCGGTCAGCTCTTCTTCGATGAGATTCAGCGCATCCAGTCGCGGGGCGACGATCACCAGTTCGATGTCGGCCGCGGCGGTCTGGCGGCGGAGGTGGGAGACGGTGCGGCGGATGGTGGCGTAGTTATCTGGAGTGACAAGGATGGCGGAAAGGCGGGGTTGGCCGGCGGGTGAGGGGTGCGTGGGGGCGGCGCTGGCGGGGAGCGATTCGATCAACACGCCGCGCGGGGAGAAGTGCGCTGCCGCGGCGCGCGGGGTGTCCAAAGCGATGGGCATCCCGCTGGCGGCGAAGCGCTCGGCGGCGTCGATGATCGCAAGAGACTGATAGCCGTCGGCGAAGGTTGCGATATCGGATGGGTCGCCGTCGATGGCGCGGAGGAAGTTTTGCAGCGCGATCGCGAACGACGGCTCGCCGGCGGGGGAACGCATTTTCTGGAGGAGGTAGGGAAGGTGGGCGGCCGTCGAGAGGGACTGGCTTACGCCCGCCAGGCGCGAACGGCGGCGCGGGGGGATGAACTGGGGCATCAGGGAGGCATAGCGATCGACCACCAGCTTGCCGGCCTCGCCGAAGATTTCGATGCGGTCTTCTTCGATGCTGCTCCAGGAGAAGAAGGACTGAATGAGTGCGCCGCTGGAGAGGCGCATTTCCAGCGCGGCGGTGTCGGCCTCGTGGCGGGTGGAGGAGATGGTGGCGGAGACGGATTCGATTTCGGCGGGCACCAACAGATAGCGGATCAGATCGATGTGGTGCGATGCCAGGTCGAGCAGGACTCCGCCGCCGGTGGCGCGGGAGCGCTTCCAGAGTGGCAGTTCGGCGGCGGCGGTGGAGAAGATGGTGCGGACGGCGAGGAGCTTTCCGATCCCGCTCGCGCCGCCTTGGCGGAGCTGGTTTCGCAGGGATTGGATGAGGGGGTTGAAGCGGTAGTTGAAGCCGATGGCGCCGACGCGGTGAGAGGATTTCCAGGCGTCGAGGACAGCGGCGCCATCCGGGAGGTTGGTGGCGAGGGGTTTTTCGAGATAGACATGTTTGCCGGCGCGCAGGGCTTCGATGGCCACGGGGGCGTGGAGGGCGTTGGGGAGGCAGATGATGACGGCGTCGACGTCGGTCTGGAGCAGTTCCCGATAGTCGGCGAAGGCGCGGGCGGCGGGGGCCATGGCGCTGGCCTGGGAGCGCGCGGCCGGGTCGGGCTCGGCGATGGCGACGAGTTGAGCGCCCTTGAGGGCGGGAAGGAGTTTGAGATGAACGGCGCGGGCGATTTGGCCGCAGCCGATCAGGGCGATTTTGGTTATCGGCATGGGCGAAGGTCCTGTAAGGTGTTGCGGCCGCGCGGCGGCGTCTGAAGATTTTATCGGAGGAATGGGGGGAGGGGATGACAAGGTGACAAGGTGAAGGGGTGACAAGGTGAATGGAGGCGGGGGAAGTGATTTTTGAGATGTGGGACATTCTGCGACATTGTGGGACATGTGGTGGTCATTAGTCCTTTGTCCTTGGTCACTTGTGAAAAATGAGGCGAGTGGGACGTTTTTTGAGAAGTGGGACATTTTGAGGGGCGGGGAGGAGGAGATTGTAAATTGAAAGTTGAAAAATTCAAATTGAAAAATGGGGGAGGGGGCGCTGAGGTTGTCCGTGGTCCGTTGTCCGTTGCTGGTGGTCATAATGGCTCTCCTCTATAGAGGGGCGGAGTTGCGCTTTTTCCGCGCCGGGCGCGCAACACCTGGAGGAGGGTTTGGCCACAGATGGGGCACAGATACGCACAGATGGTTGTGGGAGAAGGATTTAACCGCGAGGGGGTGAATCGGCGAAGAGGAAAGAATTTTTTTATTTTGGGGATTTTGTGGTTTTTGGGCGTTGCGCTGGCGGCGCGGGAAATGCGCAATTCGATAGTTGCGCGCGGGTCTTGGGTCGGGGTGTGTAGTCGAGGGAGCGTGGAAAGCTTTGGCGGCGTCGCGGTGGTGGAGGAGTCATGCCTGGCGTCCTTCGGTGTGCATCAGCTCTTGCCAGGCAGTAGGGATGCTGTCCGCGGATGGGTGGAGAGTTGTTGCTTGAGAAATCGTCGGCTCCGTGGGAAACTATTTGGTGAATCGCTCGCGGGCCCTGGTGGGATGGGTGGGCAGAGTTGAGAACGTGGCGCCATCATGTTTCGAGCGATGGTTCATGCCGCAATTGAGAGGAACGCACAATGACGCGAATAGTCAAAAGCCTGGTGGTGCTGATTGGCGTGGTGGGTCTGGCGGGGGGGGCGTTGTGGGGTGCGCCGCCCGCCGCGATCGGGGCGACGCCGCGGGCTACGCCGGAGCAGGTGGATGCGGCGATCAAGAAGGGGGTGGATTATCTCTATTCCAGGCAGGACAAGGACGGCACCTGGGAGTCGAGCGATCAGTGGTCCAAGCCGCCGTACTTCCAAGAGGGCGGCATCACCGCGCTGGCGACCTATGCGCTGCTGGCGGCGGGGGAAAGCCCGCAGGATGAGCGGCTGCAGAAGGCGATCGACTGGCTGCTGGCGGCGGAGATGCACGGAACCTACGCGGTTGCATTGCGGGCCAACGTGTTCAATCTGATTCCAAAAACGCCGGCGGTGAAGAAAGGGATCGGCCGGGATTGCGCGCTGCTGCTGGGAGGCCACGGGCCGAGGGGATTTTATACTTATGGGATGGGGGCTGATGGCGATCACTCCAACAGCCAGTATGGCGTGCTGGGGGTGTGGGCGTGTGAAGAGGTGATGGAGATTCCGTCGGATTATTGGGATCTGGTCGACAAGGGATGGAAGGCGGAGCAATACGATGATGGCGGCTGGAGCTATGGCGGCAAAGCTCCCGCCGGGATTGAATCGGCGACGATGACGGCCGCGGGAATCGCGACTCTTTTCATCACCCAGGATTATCTGTTCGGCCAAACCGCCATCGAGTGCAAGGGAAACCTGTCGAACGTCAACATCGAAAGAGGCCTGAAATGGATGTCGAAAAACTTTGAGAAAGTTTTCGGGGGGTACGTCGGGTACGGGTTGTATGGCGTGGAGCGGGTGGGTGTGGCCAGCGGGTATAAATATTTTGGCAACGTCAACTGGTATGAGGAGGGGGCGGCATATCTGATCAATGGCGCGGGCAGGCAGGCGCCGACCGGGGCGTGGGGCGGGGCATTCGGGCTGGCGGAGAGCTGCTTCCCGATTTTGTTTCTGGTGCGCGGGCGGGCGCCGGTGGCGATGAACAAGCTGTCGTATGACATCGACACCAACGGCGACAAGCCGATCATCGGCAACTGGAACCAGCGCCCGCGGGATGTGGCCAACTTCGCCAAGTGGATGGGAAAGCAGCTTGAGAAGGACCTGAACTGGCAGATCGTCTCGCTGAAGGCGGATGTGGATGAGTTTCACGATGCGCCGATTTTGTACCTATCCGGCAACCAGACCCTCAACTTCAGCGATGAAGACCTGGCCAAGCTGAAGCAGTTTGTCGAGGAGGGGGGCATGATCCTGGGCAACGCCGACTGCGACAGCGACTCTTTCGCCAAATCCTTCAAGGGGCTGGGAAAGAAGCTGTTTCCGGCGTACGAGTTCCGCGCCATCAAGCCGAGCCATCCGATTTATCACGAGACGTTCAGGAATGAGGCGGGCAGCGAGAAAAAACAGGCGTGGAAGCCGTTGGAGCTGGTGGGATTGAGCAACAATGCCCGCGAGCTGATGGTGCTGATCCCCAAGGGGGACCCGGCCAAGTTCTGGCAGACGAGGTCGTACAAGGACAACCGCGTGATGCACGAGCTGATCGGGAATCTGTTCCTGTATGCCGCGGGCAAGTCGAGCAATCTGCGCGTCAAGGGGAAGACCTATCTCGTGCATGCCGATCCCAAGATCACGCCGGCGGTGACGGTGAAAGTGGCCCGGCTGAAATATTCGGCCAACTGGAATCCGGAGCCGGCGGGATGGCGGCGGCTGGCGAACGTGGTACACAACGATCTGTCGATGAAACTGGCGGTGGAGGATGTGGAGCTGGGCGGGGACAAGAAGCTGGATGGGTTTGCGGTGGCGCACCTGACCGGGACCGATAAGTTCACGCTGTCGGAAGCGGAGCACAACCGGCTGCGGAAGTTCGTGGCCGGCGGGGGGACGCTTCTGGTTGACTCGTGCGGGGGCGGCGGCGATTTTACCGCGGCGGCGCAAGCGGAGCTGAAGGCGACGTGGCCGGGGAATCCTCTCAAGGAGCTGAAGAAGACCAGCCCGGTGCTGCAGGAGAACGGCAAGGAACTGGCGATTCGCTATCGCGAGTTTGGCCGCAGCGGATCGGCGGGGCGCAGGGCCCGTCTCAAGGGGATCGAGATCGGCGACCGCACGGCGGTTTTCTTCAGCGAAGATGACTTGAGCGTGGGGCTGGTGGGGCAGTCGATTGACGGGATTTATGGCTACGAGCCGGAGGTGGCGACGAAGCTGGTGGAGAATATCGTGAAATACGCCGCGGCAGAGCTGCTGCCGAAGCCGGCCGCGCAGCCGACAAGCGCGCCGGCGACAGCGCCGGCCAGCACGGTGCCGGTTGCGGGAGCGGGGAAGAAGTGAGGAAAGTTGGATTGGCCGTCACAAGGTGGAGTGTCGAAGTGCCTCCCGTTTATTTTTGGCGGGACGGCTAGAGCGCAATGTTACTCGCGCATGACTTGCGCCTTGAATGGAAAGGAGAGAACGATTCCGAGCGTGTAAATGACTCCGGATGAGCCGAAATGCACGTGAACGTTCAGATGATCGCGGCTGTGCTCAACCGACACAAGCCGTAGCGTTGGAATCGTGGAAATGATTCTTGCCGGACGAGTCACGCCACACTTCATCCACTCGTTTTTTTGCGTATTGATTTGCCTCTCTATATACAGCTTGAATCGGTCGTACATCGGCCCTTGGGCACTCGGTATGCCGCCGAACAATACATCGAGAGCTGAAACGAATGCCGAATAGAATAAAACCGATTGCGATTGCGAGCCATCCGCTAGGCGAACCCAAAAAGATGTGCTTGCTCACGATAGTACTCAACCGCTCATGCATGTCTCGCATGATATGGCGCTGATCTTCGGGGAGCGCGCGCAACTCGTTCGCAATGGCAAGGCGTGCAGCATCCATGTAGTCTGACGACGGACTGGGTCGGCACGTTTCGTGCAGTAACGTCATGTGCTTCGACGACATGATTATCTGTTCAACAGTGTAGACGAAGTTACCCACCAGCGGGTTCTTCGCGTCGAGACGGCCAGCGAAGATGGCATCCATCGCATCATCGCGCAAGATCCACAGCTTGTATCGAAAGATGCTGCGGAGGTCTCGTGGCACCCAGACAAGCATCGCTAGGCCGGTAAATGCCACCAGTAGAATCGTCAGATAGAAAATGAGAACTGTTGGCAACATCATAATATCAGACCTTGGCTGGGGGCAGGGCTCGATTCATCAGAGGATGCTGCTCTTCCAAAATCTTACATCGTTCGCGCAACCGTACAAGCTCGACACCCTGTTTTTTCAATTTTATGTGGCCAGTTACCGCTTTGATTGCTGCTGCAACGCCTGCAAGTGAAAAAGTTATCGTCAGGCCAAATGAAGCCTTGGTTTCTTTGCCTGCAAGCTCTTTTGTTGCAAGGAAAAGGTAATTCATCGGGTACTGTGACACAAGTATTCCCAGTATTACCGCCATCGACCGAATAGTCGCAAGCCATAATCGCCCCCTGATTCGGGGGGTGCGTCCACAAATCCGGGAGATGGAGTAGAATGGGATAATCGGCGGGAGT
>DAIOHQ010000202.1:0-9295 GCA_036744635.1 Tepidisphaeraceae bacterium
CGACGCGCTCGGGCGGCTCCATCTGCAGATCCTTGCGGGAGACAATCGGCAGCTTGGCCAGGTCGGCGGCGGTTCGGATGTCGCGGGGGTGTATGCCGTGGGACCGATACAGATCGCGATAGAATGGGACGTGATCGTACGCGTAGCGCACCAACTCGCGCAGGCGGGCATCGCGGAACGCGACGATGCTGCGCACCGGCAGCCGCGAATTGAGCAGCAGCCGCGGGATGAGCTTGAGGTGGCGATATGCATCGAGCATCACGGTCTTTCGTTGCGGGGACTGCTCCCTTGGTATCGGTCGATCCAAACGGCTTCATGATGTTTCGCGGATCGGAGCAATGACAATCGGCTCCGCGCACCGCCGATGCCGGCAAGCTGCGCTGGTTGTAGCGGCTGCGCCGGATGTGCCGCGGCGCGCCCTGATGCTACGGGTGCGTGGTTGGATTGGTGCTGGCGCGCTGATACTGGGGATAGCGTTTGGTCTGTTCGCTGGTGAGGACGGATTCGACGACGGAATAGGTCGCCTCATCGAGCGATTTTTCATCAAGGCGGAGGTAGGGGTCTTCCTTGAAGGTGTCTTCCTGCACCGCGGAAGTGGCGATTTTCAGGCACGCTTCGCGGGCCTGCTTCTGCTGATCGAAGGTCAGTTTGACATTATTCAGGCGGTTGCTGACGTTGATGAAGAGCAGGTACGCCGCCCACTGGCGCTGCTGTTCGAGCGTCAGGATGGTGTCAAATTCGCGGCGCAGGTCAGCGCGGGTGCTGAGCTCTTCAGCGCGCAGGGGACTGAGCTTCCCCTCGGCGTCCTTGATGCGGTCGGGATCATTCTGGCGGTGGGCCTCGGCGAGGTCCTTTTGATATTGCTGATAGCGCCGGCCGCTGTCGGAGGCCAGCCACTTCTCATAGGCCCGGTTGCGCTCGGCCACCTTCATGCTCAGGTTGGCTTTCTGCTCATCGGTCAACGGCAGCTCGCGCTGCATGACGATGTAGTCGTCGTTGGGGTTGATGTAGGGCGCCGGCGCCGCGGGTTGCGCGGGCTGGGCGTAGACCGCTTCGGCGCAGAGCAGCAGCAATGGGGAGAGCAGCGAGAGGATGCGGCGGTTCATGATGGCTCCAGCGCGAGAAGGGGGAATGCTGGTTGGCAAAGATAGCGGCAGCGGGAGAGGGCGTCGAGAATTCCCGGCGTCGGTGTCGTCGGCCGGTATGGACCAGCCGCACTCGGGGCAGATGCCGTTGACGTTGCCCCATGAGGTTGTAGCGGCAGACCTGGCAACGCTTGAGGCTCCTGGCACTGATCTTTTGGGGCAAACTGTGCTAAAATAGAATTGTTCTTACGGAGACTGCTTATGGCCGTGACCATTCAATTGCCCAGTGACGTGGAGCAGCGACTACGGGCGGAATTCCCCGACTTGGACATGGAAGCCAGAGAGGCCGTCGCTCTCGACTTGTTCCGGCGGGGAAAACTCTCGCATTACGAATTGTCCAGGATTCTCGGGCTCGACCTCTTTGAGACCGACGCATATTTGAAGTGTCACAACGTCATTGAGGGATCGCTCACGATGGAGGACTTGGACGAGCAGGCACGGGTTCTTGACCGAGTTCTTGGCCCGGTGCATCACTGATGCTGGTTGTCGCAGACAGTTCCCCGCTCATTGTTCAATTTGCCCCGTTATCGTGCACGCGATAGGATCACCGCGTACTCCCATGGACCGAAATCAACTCAACGAACGTCTGCCGGGTATTGTCGATGCGCTGGTGCAGAGCGTGGTCAAAGAGCCGCGCATGCAGCACCTCAACCGGGTGTATCTGCCGAATCGGGATATCATCATTCAGGCGATTCATCGGCTGCGGCAGGTGGTGTTTCCGGGGTATTTCGGGAAGCAGGGGCTGACTTCTCAGAATGTCACCTATCGGGTGGGGGAGCTGGTGATCGAGCTGGCCGACATGCTCTACGAGCAGGTGCGCTGCTGCCTGCGCTACCGCGAGCAGATTCCGGACAATGGCGGAGAAGAGCATTCCGAGCAGTGCGACCGGGAGGCGGCGGAAATTGTGTTTCAGTTTTTCCAGCGGCTGCCGGCCGTGCGCGAGCTGTTGTCGAGCGATGTGCAGGCGGCGTTCGACAGCGACCCGGCGGCCACCAGCACCGATGAAACGATCTTCTGCTATCCCGGATTGCTGGCGATCACGGTGCAGCGGCTGGCCCACCAGTTTTGTGAGCTGAAGGTGCCGCTGCTGCCGCGCATCATGACCGAATACGCCCACAGCCTGACGGGGATCGACATTCATCCCGGGGCGCGGCTTGGCCGGAGCTTTTTCATCGACCACGGGACGGGGGTGGTGGTGGGGGAGACGACGACTATCGGCAATAATGTGAAGCTGTATCAGGGGGTGACGCTGGGGGCGGTGGCGCCGCAGTTCGGGCAACAGTTGCGTGGCCAGAAGCGGCATCCGACGATCGAGGATGATGTGACGATTTACGCGGGGGCGACGATTCTGGGCGGGGAGACGATCATCGGCAAGGGGGCGTTGATCGGGGGCAACGTGTTCATCACGTCGAGCGTGCCGCCGTTGAATCGGGTGACGGCCGAGCCGCCCAAGCTGGTCTATCGTGATCGGCGGAAGAAGGGGGATTCCGGGTTTGATTTTCAGATATAGGAGGGCGGCATTGGTCCGCTAGAAACTGATGCGGCCGCCAACTGCGCCAAAGGGAGCGGGACGCTTCGCCCGCTGGTCTTGCTTTTTTCTTGCCTCTTTGGATTCCTCCGCGATCTTCTCGAGAAGCTGCTCCTCGCTCAACTCCAACTCGTCCGCTAGAGAGATCGACGGTTTAGCGGGCATCGGGCTGTGTTGCCGCCGAAATTTTTTGAGAAATTGTAGCATCCGTCCCAGCGTCCTTTCCCATAATCGACCAAGTCTTCGCCGCAATGTAAATGACCACCACCAGAACGACAATACCCATTCCCGTGGCGAACAGGCTCCATGCGTCTGATAATCTTAGGCGCGCTTCCTCGTTGCGTTCCTGGAGCTGTTGATACGCCCGGTACGTGCGGGCGAAGGCCAATCGTTTTTGGGCATTCTGGTCAATGCCGCCTTCCGGCAGATACGCGCGCGTGGGAAGGCTGAGATACGCGCTGGCAGATGTCTTGGCCGGCTTGTGACCTAGGCTGAAGAGCGCACGCATGAAGCAAAATGCAGCGACGATCAGTAAGACCGCAATTGTCGCGGCCACGACTTGTCCGTACGGTGGGCTCAGGGGCGTCCGAGACACCAAGGCCTGGAGCCATTCCATCTTGAAAAGGCCGAAACCGAAAAACGCAATCAGCACCGTCAGGAGCAGGTGTCGCTCTTTGCTGATCCGTTCGGCGTTGTCGCATTCCGCCTTCCAGCAGCGATCCGCATGATCGATAAGCGAGTCATCGAAATCATGCGCTTTATGAGACGGAGACGGCGGATTCCCCATTGCTTGACTCTACCGTATTCCCGTGGCTCCGCAACCTGCGTGGCGGCAATTCCACAATTTCGGCGTCCGTCCGGCGATGCGAACCGTTTCGATTGAGGCGTGCGGGAACGCGCGGATGATGCCGAAACGCAACATCCGGCACCATCGGAGTTGGGGGGGGTGGGGCGGAAAGTTGCGTTTCTTGTGCTAAAGCCGGGGTGGGGCGGGGCTTATCGGGCTTTGGCATTGGGTTTGTAAAGGGTGAGGCGATGCGTGGATTGTTGCTGATTGCTGGTGGGTTGATTCTGAGCGGGTGCGCCAGTGGGTCGCGGCCTGCCCGGCCGGTGGCGATGCTGGCGGATTATGAGGAGGCTCCATCGAGCGCGCTGGTTTTCGATCCGCCGGTGGTGATGCAGGATGCGCCGCTCGATTTGGCGCGGGATGTGCGGTCGCCAGCGGCATTTATCGGTTTTGAGCAGCTTACCACCACGTTCAGTTACGTGCGGTACGATGACCGCCAGACGAACGACTTCACCGACCGCTTCGAGCGGCGGGCGGTCAGCGAGCAGGTGGGGGTTCGGCAGCGGTGAGACCTAGCTGAAACAATTATACAAATCGATGTGCCGCGACTGTTAATCCTTCAAGATCCGAAGAATGTGTCGCGCCAGATGTTCCTTCACTTCCCGATGCCGTGGCACTGGTTGAGCCAAACCGGTGCGCGGGTTCTGGTACCAATCATGGCGCCCGCCATGCCGGATCAGCACACAGCCGGACTGCTGGAGTTGCCGAAGCAGGTCGATACGTTTCATCTTGGAGGGGATAGACGCAAAAACAGTCCCGAATTCTGTTCAAGTTGCCGAATCAGGCCGATACGCTTCATGCGATCTCAAGCTCGGCCGCCCGTCGCACCCCGGGAATCTTTCCGCTGGTGAGGTCTTCGTACAACTCTCGCAGGTTTTCCTGAAGCTCGGCCAGGGACTCGCCTTGCGTCAGGTAATCCGGGAATTCCTGCAAATATCCCAGGTACATCTCCTCATCCTGCCAGTAAATGTAGCGCGCGGTTTGCATAGGGGTCACCGTCAGAGAAAATGATTATACCGTGCTTCGAGTCCGAATGCTGGGTCGGTTTTCCGCGCACATTTCTTTCTTGCAAATCCTTGGCATTGTGGGGAGAATAATGAACTAAGTCTGTTGCCCATCGCATGTTAAACCAGATAAGGACCGCCATGGCCACCATCACCAAGAAGGAACTGATCGACCGCATCGCCGAGGAAACCAAGGAGCGGCGGGTACAGGTGAAGCTGATCGTGCGGCAGTTCCTCGATGAAGTCATCAGCGAGCTGGGTCGAGGCAACCGGCTGGAATTTCGGGACTTCGGCGTGTTCGAGACCAAGCTGCGCAAGGCGCGCAAGGCGCAAAATCCCAAGACGCTGGAACCGGTGGAGGTGCCGGAGAAGCGCACGGTGAAGTTCAAGGTGGGACGGCTGATGAAGCAGAAGCTGGCGGCGCTGACGGGGTCTTCGATTGAGGATGAGGCGGGTGATGTGGATGATATGCTGGGCGGGAATGATGATGGGGATGATGACGGCGAAGAATAGTGCGGTTGCAGGCGACAGGCAAGAATGCCTGTCGAACGGCAGACAGGAATGTCTGCCCCACCAAATGCGCGGGGAAGGGCTTGTAGACAGACCGCGGGAATTTTAATTTGGACATGAGGCAGCCCTGGCGGCTGCCTCTATCATTTGGGCGATGAGTGAATTGGATTTCATGTTGGCCGGTGCGGTGGCGGTGCGGCGGGCGGCCAGACAGTACCGGGAGCGGCGGATGGTCAGGGTGATCGATTCGACGCATGTGGAGATCGATGGGCGGCGGGTGATCAATTTTGCGTCGAATGATTACCTGGGGCTGACGCATCATCCGGCGGTGGTGGTGACGGCGCAAGCTGGTGCGGATTCTTATGGAGCGGGAAGCGGGGCGGCAGCGCTGATTACGGGATATAGCACCGCGCATGCGGAGGCCGAGGCAGCGATTGCGCTATGGAAGGGGACGCAAGCGGCGGTACTGCTGCCGAGCGGGTATCAGGCCAACCACGCGGCGGTGCAGACGCTTGTGGCGGCGGCGGAAGCAGGGGGGGCGGGGGAGGCCGCGGGGGCGGGGAAGGGCGTGCGATTTCTAGTCGACAAGCTGGCGCATGCATCGTTGATTGACGCGGTGCGCGGATCGGGGGCGCGGTTTCGGGTTTTTTCGCACAATCAGCTCGGCAAGTTGCGGCGGCTGCTGGAAGAGCGGGAGGCGGGGCAGTTGCAGGTGGTGGTGAGCGAGTCGATCTTCTCCATGGATGGGGATGCGGCGGACCTGCAGGGGCTGGCAGCGCTGAAGCGCCAGCAGCCGTTTGCACTGCTGCTGGATGAGGCGCACGCCAGCGGCGTATATGGCAAGCATGGCGCGGGGTATGCGGCCGAGCGCGGGCTGGCGGGGATTGCGGATGTAAGCGTGATCACCTTGTCGAAGGCGATGGGGTGCATGGGGGGAGCGGTGTGCGCATCGAGCGCGTTTGTGGAGACGTTGGTGAATTATGCGCCGGCGTTTATTTTCTCGACGAATATTTCGCCGATGATGGCGGCGGGGGCCAAGGCGGCGATCGGCGTGATGCGCGAGGAGCCGGGGCGGCAGGAGCGGGTGCGGGCGCTGGCGTTGCGCGTGCGAAGGGAATGGGAAGGGTTGGGATGCGAAATTCCAGCGGGGGATTCGCCGATCATTCCTTTGATTCTTGGCACGGAGGGTCGGGCGCTGGCGGCGGCGGAGAAATTGCGGGAGCGAGGAATGATCGTGCCGGCGGTTCGGCCGCCCAGCGTGCCGCGAAATGGCAGCCGGCTGAGGGTGACATTGTGCTGCGAGCATCGGGATGAGGAAGTGGAATTGCTGATAAAAGCGGTACGGGAGGAAATTGCTGGTTCGTAGAAATGCGAAAAGCCATTCTGGTCCTGCGCGGATTTTTGCGATCCGGGCGGGATGAGAATGGCTTGAGAATCTTCCTATGCCAGCGGACTGTCCGGCTCTCAGGCGACCGGATTGATTCCGGTGCTGGTGGAGGGGCCGGTGGGCCGGGCGCCGCTGCTGATGGCGGCTTCTTCCAGGCGCCGCAGCGTCTTGTTCTTCAGGTCGGCCGGGGGATCGACGGCCGGCATTTTTTCCAGAAGCTGGAGCAATCGCCCGGCGCTTTGCAGGCGAAGCTGAAAGTCCGGCGAAGCTGCCGCGGTGAAGCCGATGCCGTTGACGGAATCGGAATCAAGAAGCAGATCGATGGCCCGACGGTCGTCGTCGTTGAGTCTCTTGTTCATAGCATTCCCGATCCTGCGCGGACAACATGGCCGCGCTCATCCTGCCTACCCTTGGCACTCCCTTACATCCATCATCGACGTCCTTGTCGATGTCCTGCAGCGGTTTGCCCCGCCGGCGAAGTATTCAAATTTCCCCTGAACATCATTGGCTACGACGCAGAATGATGTGGGTTCAAATTTCTCCAACGATCTGCAAAATGGGCGACCGCGGCATGAAGCCGCGATTTCACGGTGCCCAATGGAATATTGAGAATATCGCTGATCTGCTTGTAGGGGAATTGGTGAAAATAAGAGAGCAGGAGAATCTCGCGGAGATGCTCCGGCATGTTGTTGACGGTTTTTTGCACAAGTTGTTGCAGTTCCTGCTTTTCCATCGGTTCGCCGGGAAGTGCGGCGGCAGATTGCATCAGGTCGATGAACTGGCCGCTTTCCTCGTCGCCGGGGCTGATCGAGGCCTGCAGGGGATTGGTGGGGCGGCGGGCCTGGGAGCGCATCAGGTCGCGGGCCTTGTTGGCGGCGATGGTGAACAGCCAGGGGCGGAAGCGGCGCTGGGGGTCAAATTGATCGGCCGACTGGTGAACCTGCAGGAAGGTTTCCTGGAACACATCTTCGGCGGCGGCGCGGTCGCCTAGAAACCGCACCAGGAAATGGAAAAGCTCGCGTTCATAGCGTTCGACAAGCTGGCCGAAGCTGGGCTTGTCTCCCTGGCGATAGGCCGAGAGCAACTGCTCATCGCTGCGGCTATCCTCGGTGTTGAGGCGATTATGAATGGCAGCGCGGGCCTTGGTGGATCGATCCGGATCCAGTTCCTTGCCCGCGCCGTCGCGAGTCCTCGTTTCCCGATTGGTGGATGAGAGATTCATTGCACGTCTCCATCGAACGCGTTATCGTGCCTGCCGTGCTCGGCAACCGATAGCCTGCCGGTGCTTTTCGAATCCTTCCGAAAGTTATATGCACCATCAGCCGAGGTAATCGTAACAAATGATATGCCTTTAGACTCCCTCCAATCCGAAAAACTTCCTTTTTTTGCATTTTGCGCGGATGAATTCGATCAGGCGGTGCAGACATGGGAGATGCCGGCCTTTCGCGGGAAGCAGGTGCGGGAATGGGTTTACGGCAAATTGGTGGCCGACCCGGCACGGATGAGCAATTTATCGAAGCATGACCGGGAAATACTCGGTGAGAGGGTGTCGTTTAAGACCGGACAGACCGTCACGGAGCAGCGGAGCAGCGATGGGACGATAAAGCTGTTGTTAGCGTGGCCGGGGGGGGCGAACGCGGAAACGGTGATGATTCCGGATGAAGATCGGCGTACGGCGTGCGTGAGCTCGCAGGTGGGATGTCCGGTGGGGTGCAAGTTTTGCGCCAGCGGGATCAATGGGGTGAAGGGGAATCTGTCGGCCGATCAGATTGTCGAGCAGATCTTCGCGCTGAACGTGCTGCTTAAGCCGGAAGATCAACGGATCAGCAATGTTGTGTTCATGGGGATGGGCGAGCCGCTGGCGAATTATGCCAACGTGATGCAGGCAATTCGGGTGCTGCACGACCCGGGGTGTTTCAATCTGGGGGCGCGGCGAATCACGGTGTCGACGGTGGGCGTGCCGCCGCGGATGAAGGAATTGGCGCATGAGGAGCTGCCGATCAACCTGGCGATCTCGCTGCACGCGCCCAATGAGGCGCTGCGCAAGCAGTTGATCCCGTGGGCGGAGCATTTCGCCCTGGAGGATATCCTGGAGGCGGGGCGGTATTACTTCAAGAAAACGGGGCGGGAAGTGACGTTGGAATATATTCTATTGTCGGGAGTAAACGACCGGCCGGAGCACGCGCGGGAGCTGGCTGGGCTGTGCAAGACGTTGCGGGCGAACGTGAATTTGATTCGCTATAACGAGGTGGAGGCGCTGCCGTTTCGCCGGCCGCTGGCGGGGGATGTGGTGAAGTTTCAGGAGATTCTGCGGCGGGCGGGGGTGAATGCGCACGTGCGGAAGTCGCGGGGGAGGGACATCGACGCGGCGTGCGGGCAGTTGCGGCGGAAGCAGGAGGAGCAGACGGTGGGGGTGGGTACAAGCTAGAGACTGATTCAAGAGTTGGCAGATACGGGTCAATGAGTACATTGCCCCGTGGCAGACAGGAATGTCTGCCCCACCGTTATTGTTTCTTCATTCCAATTTCGTAGCGGCCATCGAGAATCGCCCCAGCGCCGACGGCGATGGCGGGGGCGGTGACGTCGCCTTTGATTTCGGCTTCGGGGCCAACCAGCACCGGGCCGCGGCTGGTGACGGCGCCTTTGACTTTGCCGCGGACGACCAGGCCGCCGCAGTTGATGCGGTCGCTGATGATAGTGCCTTTTTTTTCGACGATGACCTGGCCGCAGGTTTCCACCGCGCGGCGGGCTTCATAAGTCTTGATGGCGATGTCTTCGAGCTTGAGGGGCTTGTAGCAGAACTTGCAGGTGACGCTCTTAGCCTTGCGGCCGATCTCCTGCGGCTTGTCGCAATAGAGACACACGACCGTGGTG
>DAIOHQ010000203.1:0-9163 GCA_036744635.1 Tepidisphaeraceae bacterium
GACACAGGTCTGCGAGTACGCCGACCTGTGGCACCCAAACTGACCCACTACCCGGCATCGGCATGGTGCGAGCACCGCTGGAGCGGCTCGTGCTGCTGGGGATTCCCTTGGGCCTGATCCTCTTCGTGCTCAAATCCCCGCACGCCGAGGTGCGCTACATGTTTCCCCTGTTCCTCCTGCTCCTTGCCGCCGCCGCCATTGCGATCCGAAGCTGGCTTTCCGCCGAGCTGCCGCGAAACATTGCGGCGGCGGCGCTGCTGGCCCTTTCCGTCTCCACCACCTTCCAGGCGGACAATATCGAGTTCGCCATCTGGTTCGCCGTAACCGGCGTGTTGATTGCCGCCGCCGCGCTCGGCCTGCACTTCCTGCTCTCCCGCGCCCGCCATCCGCGCCACATCATCGGCGCCGGCGCCGGCCTGGCGGCGCTGGTATTCGTGGGCGTGGTCTATGTTCACTGGACCGCCTATATCGAAGGCTATCAGGGAGATTTCGAGCTGGCCTGGACGCGCCTTTTCCCCGATTCCGCTCCGGCCTGGATGTTCGTTCGCAGCGAAATCCCCAAGGGCGCGGTGATCGCCCAGGCCAATACCCAGACCGTGTATCCTCTCTACGCATTCAATTTCGAGAATCGCGTTGTCTACGCCCCGGTGCGCCCGGGCGTGCATCACCTCCACGATCTCCCCCATCTGCCGCCGCACGTGCCGGCCGACGATGTGCTCCACGTGATTTCCCGCATCGCCAACAGCGATGCCGACCGCAAGGTCTGGCTGGCCAATCTCCGCGCTGCCGGCGCCCGCTATCTCTATGTCTCCAAAATCGAGGCCTCGCAAAATCCCCCGGAGCTGGCCTTCGCCGACGCCGATCCGGCAACCTTCCAGCGCATCTTCGACAACGCCGCCATCCGCATCTACCGCATTGCGCCGCCGTAGCACGGGTTTCCAACCCGTGTCCAGGAACGCACGTTCCCGACGCCATCAACAATCACCGGCCGCTTGGCACGGGTTGAAAACCCGTGCTACGTAGATTTGCCCGAACAGCGTTTAAGACACATACGCTGGTCTTGGTATGATGGGAATGGAAATGAAGAAAGATCAGCCCATCCCCGTGCAGCTTACCGAGGCGACCGCGCAGGATATTCCCGCCCTGGGCCGGATTCTCTACCAGGCCTTTCGCGATTTTCAGATGCGCCACGGCTTCCCGCCCGATTTTGCCAACGAGCAGGCCGCGGTTCACGTGATGGGCCTGCTCGTGCAGACCGGGCATTTTCAAACCGTGGTGGCGCGGGCCGGCGGCCGCGCCATCGGCTCGAATTTCCTCTCCCTCTTCGGCGATGTCGGCGGGGTCGGCCCGATCACGGTTGACAGCGCCCGCCAGGGCGCCGGCGTCGGCCGCGCGCTGATGCAGGCCATCCTCGACCATGCCCACCGGCGCGGGCTGACCAGGATCCGCCTGATGCAGGATGCCCACAATCTCGCCTCTTTCTCGCTCTACTGCTCCCTCGGCTTCGACTGGAAGGAGACCTGCGCCTTCATGCAGATAAACTCCTTCGGCGGCGGCGATCAAACCGTCGGCGAAAGCACGCCCTCGGACCTGCCGGAGATCGCCGACCTTTCGCTTCGGCTCAACAAGGTCGATCGATCCCGCGAAATCGCCTTTGCCCTGGAGAACGGCGCCCCGCCGCTGCTGCGCCGCCGCGACAGAAGGCTGGTTGGATATCTTTCCCCCGGCATGCTCGGCCATGCCGCTGCCGAGAGCGCCGACGACCTGCTCGCCCTGATCGCCGAAATGTCCTGGCGTCAGCCCCAGGAATTCTCCCGCATCTTCTGCCCCCTCAACCACGCCGAGCTCTATCGCACGCTTTTGAAAAATGGCTGCCGCGCCATCCGCATGATGAACCTGATGGCCATCGGACCCTATGAGCCGCCGCATGGCGTGTGCCTTCCGTCGATCTACTTTTGAAGCAACCGCTGAACTGAGAAGCCATGAAACTGCACCCCTGGCGCTGGATCAAGATGCACCGCAAGCGGGTCTCGCTGACGACGCTGCTGGCACTGGCGATCGCGCTCAACGCGGTGGCCTACATGCACGCCTACGCGATGACCCACTTCGTTCCCAGGGGAGAGCGCACCGAGAATCCGCTGCACCTGTCCTCCTGGCAGAAGGTGAAGATCGTCTTGACCGGCGTAACCCTGCCCCGGCCCTACAATCCCGTCGGCCCCGAGGCCTTTGGGCTTTCCTACAAGACCGTCAACTTCGCCGTCGCTGATGGCACGACCCTTGAAGGCTGGGTCATTCCGGCCGACAAACCCAAGGGGACCTTCATCGGCTTCCACGGCTATGCCACCGCCAAATGCTCGCTGCTCGGCGAGGCTAAGGTATTTCACGAGCTCGGCTACAGCGTGCTGCTGGTCGACTTTCGCGGCAGCGGCGGATCGGGTGGGAACGTCACCACCATCGGCTATCGCGAAGCCGATGACGTGGCTGCCACCGTCGCCTATGCCCAAGCCAATCTCCCCGCCCGGCCGCTCATCGTCTTCGGCCAGTCGATGGGCAGCGCCGCCATCTTGCGCGCGGTGGCGCACAACAATGTTCATCCCGACCTGCTGTTGCTCGAATCCCCCTTCGATCGCCTCTTCACCACCGTGCAGAACCGCTTTCACACCATGGGCCTCCCCGCCTTTCCGCTGGCCAACCTGCTCACCTTCTGGGGCGGCGTGCAGCAGGGCTATTCCGGCTTCAAACACAACCCCGCCGAATATGCCGCCTCCGTCCACTGCCCGGTATTGCTCATGCACGGCCGGCACGATCCCTGGGTGACTGACTCGGAAACCGCCTCCATCTTCCAAGGCTTCGCCGGCGAAAAGCAGCTCGATATCTTCGAACAAGTCGGCCACGAGCCCTATCTCGATCACGAGCCTGAGCATTGGAACAACGTCGTTCGCGACTTTGTTGCCAGGCACGCGAGATGATTGTGCTCCACCGTGCCGTTCCGGGGTGTAACTCTTGTTTGTAGCGGCCGCACCTTTTACTCCCTCTCCCGGTACTCCGGGGGAGGGTTGGGGTGGGGGCCTTTCCACAATCTCCACAGTTGAGCGCTGCACCGTGCCGTTCCAATGTTCCTGAAACCGCTGGCGATGGCCGTTGTCGCCAACGTACAATATCTGCATGAACCTCATCACCGCCATCACCGGCGCCTCCGGCGCGCTGTACGCCCAGCGATTCATCCAGGGCCTCGTGGCGGCCGGGGTGAACGTGCATCTGGTCGTCTCCCCTCTCGGCCGGCGGCTGCTGCACGATGAGCTGGGAATGGAATCGGTCGATCTCACCGTCCTCGCCGGCGCCCCCGCCCGCGCCCACACCATCACCCTCTACAACTACAACGACGTCGGCTCCAAGCTGGCCAGCGGCTCGTTTCTGCACGATGGCATGGTGATCGTCCCCTGTTCGAGCAACACCCTCGCCGAGGTCGCGCACGGCCTGGGCGACAACCTCATCTCCCGCGCCGCCGCCGTGACGCTCAAGGAGCGCCGCAAGCTGATCCTCGTCCACCGCGAGATGCCCCTGTCGCCCATCGACGTGAACAATTACAAGATCCTCACCGACGCCGGCGCCATCATCTCCCCGGCCAACCCTGGCTTTTATCTCAACCCCTCCACGGTGGGGGATGTGGTGGATTTCGTCGCGGGAAAGCTGCTCGACCTGGTCGGCGTCGCCCACACGCTCGACACCCGTTGGGACCCCAACCATCCCCGCCCCCCAATCAATCCGCAGACGGCGTAATCATCACAATCCCAACACATCCGCGATCGTATAACGCCCCGGCTTCTGCCCGGCCAGCCATTTGGCGGCCCGCAGGGCGCCATGTACGAACGTGTCGCGGTCAGCGCCAGACGTTGCCTTGACAATTAGTTAAATGTGTGAGTTAGCATGGACGCCCGACCTTAGGCCGCCGGTCCGTCTAGGGCGACCCTTGTTAATCGAAGGGGGAGCAGTTAATTCGGATTCCTGAAGGTGATGGAAGGACAACTCGGTTAATGGCAGTAGATCATCCATTGAGTACTGCCCGGGTGGCTGATGGACGAGCCAACTCGCCGCTCTTAGGGCACCACGAGCAAACGTATCCCGCGTCGTTGCGCCATGCATGAACTGAAAATGCTCGCCAATTGCAGCGAAATGAACCGTGTGGTCGCAGATCTTGTCGCCACCTCGCATTGAGTGAATTCCAATCTCACCCGCGCGACGAACGGTATCCTCTCCATGACGGCCAAAGACTAAGTATGAGGCATCCCTCCCCGTACTCTGCAAAATCGCATTAGCGAGGCTAAGAGCGGTTCCCGAGGGTGCGTCCTTCTTAAAGCGGTGATGATCCTCAACGATCTCAATGTCGTACTCCTCCCCCAGTAGTCTCGCCATCGCTGCGACCAATCTCTTAAGGATCGCTACACCAAAGCTTGTATTACTCGCCTGAATAATGGGGATCAGCTTTGCCGCGCGGGCTATAGCAAGGTGGTCCTGCTCGGTCAGCCCGGTCGTTCCAATAACCATCGCTACCCTACGCTCAGTACAAACATCAAGCCAATGTCTAGTCGCAGCGCGGGTACTGAAGTCGATAAGTACGTCTGGGGTATCGTTCAACTCCTGAGTCACCGCTAGGCCCAGCGGACCACATCCGGCGACCTCCCCAGCATCGCGACCGAGTATCGGACTGTCGGACCTACTCAATGCAGAAGTTAGTCGAAACTGCGCATATTGTGACACTGATGCTACTACACGGCTACCCATACGGCCGGCAGGGCCTGTAATGGCAAGAGAGATCATTTCTCGACCACCTTTAAAGTTCTTCATTGGAATCGGAAATTCCATCTGCGCCTCCGTGCGCTATAATGGTTGTCTCGTTATGTCGCTCACGGCTACACCCAACATTGTCATTCTTACCTCAAGATTTAGCCGAAGACAAGGCGTGTAAAGCGACCATTGTACGCGGTTCGGAGAACCGAAAGTCACTCCGAATGCGGAAAATCATAGTCGCAACCGCCCGAAAAGAAAACTCTTGATCCTGTTCATGACAACAAGCCTTTCCCTGCCATACAAGTCCTGCGGTCGGCAGTACCGGCTCATCTTAACCATCTTTCCAAGCATATGTACGCGACGACGGCAGAGGCTGTTGCGCGGTCGTAACACGGGGGTTGACCGGTATTTACCGGAGGTGCCCACACTTACTCAACTGCCACGCATTGGCTGACAGACTCTTGCGACAAGCTCCACGAGTGCAATTTGTCTTCATCTGCTTTGCAGCCTCAGTGACACTTATCTAGCCGCAACGATTCTATAATTCCCGTTCAGTCAGTCCAGCGATCTAACGATCGAATCCAGATCATCCGCCACCGCGATCGGCCGGTTGGCGAGTTTGCCGCGCGGCTCTTCGCGCGGGGCGAGCTCCTGAACGGCTTTCATATCCACGCCGGTGTGGTACTTCACCGTGACATTGGGGTCCTTCAGCTCATGGCCGGTGAGGATGCAGACCACAGACTCGCTGGGGGAGATCACCTGTTCTTCCAGCAGCTTGCGCAGGCCGGCCACGCTGGCGGCACTGGCCGGCTCGCAGCCGAAACCGTAGCGCGCCACCAAGGCCCGGTGCTCGAGGATTTCCTCGTCCGTCACCTCGCGCACCACGCCGTTCATCACATCCAGCGCCCGCAGCGCCTTGGGAAGATTCACCGGCCGGCTGATCTCGATGGCGCTGGCCACCGTGTGCGGATGATAGTCGCTCTCATCCATCGCCGCGTAGAGCAACTGCATCTTGCTGGCCTCGTACTTGCCGTCCATCCAGCGCATGTTCTGCCGCGTGTACAGCTCGTTGAGCGTGTTGGCCCCGCTGGCGTTGATCACCGCCAGGCGCGGAATGCGAGTAATAAGCCCAAGCTCTTTCAGCTCGATGAACGCTTTGCCGAAGGCCGAGCAGTTGCCGAGGTTTCCACCCGGCACGATCACCCAATCGGGCGACTGCCAGTCCAGCGCCTCCAGCACGCGGTACATGATGCTTTTCTGCCCTTCGAGGCGGAAGGGGTTGACGCTGTTCATCAGATAGATGCCCATCTTGGGGTCGGCCGAGATCTGCCGCAGATGGCGCAGGCAGGAGTCAAAGTCCCCCTGGATCTGCAGCGTCAGCGCCCCGTAATCCAGCGCCTGCGACAGCTTGCCCAGGGAGATTTTCCCGCTGCCGATGAAGACGATCCCGCGCATCTGCGCCAGCGAGGCGAACATGGCCAATGATGCGCTGGTGTTGCCGGTCGAGGCGCAGGCCACCTTGTGCGCGCCCACCATCCGCGCGTGGGTGAACGCGGCCGTCATTCCGTTGTCCTTGAAGCTGCCAGATGGGTTCAGCCCCTCGTATTGCAGCAGCAGATTTCCCTGCTTTACCCCAAGCTGCCTGGCCAGCAGGTCGGCGCGCTGCAGCGCTGTGCGCCCCTCGCCGATGGAGACGATCTCCGCTTCGGTGCGATAAAACGGCATCAGCTCGCGGAAGCGCCACACGCCGGAGAAGTCGATCTGCCCCTGGATGCCCGTTCCCTTGGTGCTCCAGCGGTGCTCGAAAAAGTTAAGGCTTTTCGGCAGCGGCAGCCGGTCCCAGTCGTAGCGGATGTCCAGCAAACTCCCGCAAGACTCGCACGCCACCAGCGTCTGGTCGATGGCATACGTCCGCCCACACCCCGGTGCGATGCACTGCTGAAAAGCCCGCTCGGTCATATCCCCCAACATAAAACCCCCCCAGCAAAAGGTCAAAGCGGCATGGCTGCCGCCGCAGGTCTACGCCAGCGTGCCCAGTTCCATTTCGTGGAGGCCTTTTCCTGACGGCACCATGGGGTAGACATGCTCGTTGGGTTCGACCACGAAATCCACCACAACCGGCCCGTCGTGGCTGAGCATGTCGGCGACGGCCTTGGGCACGTCCGCCTTGTTCTGGCAGCGGATGCCGCGCACGCCGCAGGCTTCGGCCAGCTTGGCGAAGTCGGGGTTTTTCATCACCGTCTGCGAATAGCGCCGGCCATAGAACAAATCCTGCCACTGCTTGACCATGCCCTGGAAGTCGTTGTTGAGGATGGCGACCTTCACGGGGATGTTGTACTCGGCCATGGTGGCCAATTCGTAACAGGTCATCATGAAGCTGGCATCGCCGTCGATGTCGATGACGGTCTTTCCGGGCATGCCGAGCTGGGCGCCGATGGCGCTGGGCAGGCCGTAGCCCATGGTGCCCAGGCCGCCGCTGGTGATCATCTGGCGGGGGTAGCGCCAGCGGTAGAACTGGGCGGCCCACATCTGGTGCTGGCCGACGCCGGTGGTGATGATCGCGTCGCCGTTGGTCTGGCGGTGCAGCTCTTCGATGACGTACTGCGGCTTGGCCTTGGCCGAGTCGTCGAAATACTTGAAGGGATAGCGCTTCTTCCAGGCGTTGACCTGGGCGAACCACTCCTTGCGGTCGTGGTGCTCGAGGTGCGGGAGCATCAGCTCGAGGCTGGTCTTGGCGTCGCCGATGACCGCGACATCCACATCCACGTTCTTGCTGATCGAGGAGGGATCGATGTCGATGTGGATGATCTTGGCGTGCGGCGCGAAGGTGGCCAGGTTGCCGGTGACGCGGTCATCAAACCGGGCGCCCACCGCAATCAAACAGTCGCATTCCTGCACCGCGTAGTTGGCGAAGGCGCTGCCGTGCATGCCGAGCATGTAGAGCGCCTTGGGGTCGTGCTCGTCGAATGCGCCCAGGCCAAGCAGGGTGGTGGTGCAGGGAATGTTGGCCTTGTTGGACATCTTCCGCAGCGCCTCATGGGCGCCGGCGATGATGGCGCCGCCGCCGACATAGAGTACGGGCTTGCGCGACTTGTTGATCAATTCCGCGGCCTGCTCGGCCTGTTTGGCGTGGCCGGGATGCGAGCCGACCTGCCGCCGGCGGTTGGTGATGTGCGCCCGCGGCGTGTCATCCACTTCCTCGGGGCAGGTGGCGATGGTGACATCCTTGGGCAGATCGACCAGCACCGATCCCGGCCGGCCGCTCATCGCGATGGTGAAGGCTTCGTTGACCACGCGCGGCAGCTCGCGCACGTCCTTGATCAGATAATTCCACTTGGTGCAGGGGCGGGTGATGCCGGTGACGTCGGCCTCCTGAAAGGCATCGTTGCCGATCGACTTGGTGCCGACCTGGCCGCTGAAAACGATGATCGGAATCGAATCCATCTGCGCTGTCGCCAGCGGGGTGACGGTGTTGGTGGCGCCCGGCCCGGAAGTGACGATGCAGACGCCCGGCCGGCCGGTGGCGCGGTAGTAGCCGTCGGCGCAATGGCCGGAGGCTTGCTCGTGGCGGTTGAGGATGAACTTGGCCGGCGTCTTATACAACTCGTCGAAGACCGGCAGGATCGCCCCGCCGGGATAGCCGAAAATCGTGTCCACTTTGTGGGTTGAGATCAGCATTTCGTGAAGGATGCGGGCCCCGGATTTGCCCTTGTATCTGGGTTTGGAGTCCGAGACGGTGATGGTGGACGGCGCGATCTTGGTTTCGGTGCTGGCGGACATGGCAAGTTCCTACAGTGAAAGAAGTTCGGCGAATTTAGCCGCGCGGGCGGCGGGATTCAATGGAAATCGTGGCAACTGGTGCGGAATAAAACGCGGGGTGGGCCGGTCGCGGTTGGGTATGAATCCCAAGTGCGATGCCGGCCTATCGTACGACGACGGTAAGTCGAAGCGATGGGTGCATGGGCGGGATATCTTATCGGCTGGAGGGGAGGATGCAAGCGAAATTTCGGATTGGGGCGCCTTTTGGGCGGTGGGGAGAGAGTGAAAATGAGATGTGGGACATTTGGGGGATTTTTTGGCGAAAAATCGGTTGTAAGTGGTTGATAACAAAGTGGTTGATGCGATGTCCCACAATGTCCCACATGGGGGCGCGGAGGCGGAGAGTGGGACATTGTTGGGGAGGGAGGGAGATTGAAAATTGAAACGTGCAAATCTCAAATTTGGGGAATGGGCGATAACGGTGAATTGTGGGTTGGCGAACATGACGGCCTCCTGTGCAAGAAAGTTTGGTCTCTCTATAGAGGGGCGGAGTTGCGCCGGCGGCGCGCCTTGCGCGCAACACTTGGAAGAGGGTTTGGCCACAGATGGGGCACAG
>DAIOHQ010000204.1:0-9052 GCA_036744635.1 Tepidisphaeraceae bacterium
GGATGTTGAGGATATCAAGAAGGGGTATGACGTTCGCGAAGCGGTGACGCGGACTTCGATCAACCGCATCCCACTCACCACGGAATCCGCCCAGGCCCGCAGAAACCTGGGGTATCTGGCCTGGATGATTGCCCATAATTTTCTGGACGTGAAGATCGCGGTGCCGCTGGACGAGCATGGTGAGATGCGGGCGGGGCTGGGGCTGTATCACGCCAAGGCCGGGGTGATTGTCGATGATGCGGGCGAGAAGCTGGCCTTCAAGGGATCGATCAACGAGACTCCCGCGGGTTGGCTGAATAATTGCGAAAGCTTCGACGTGAGCTGTTCGTGGCGCGGCGAGTGGGATCAGGCGAAGGTCAAGAAGACTGAGGGAGAGTTCGCCAAGCTCTGGTCCGGGCAGGCGAAGAGTGCGAGGGTGTTTGATTTTCCCGAAGCCCTGAAAGAGAAGCTGCTGGAGTTCCTGCCGACCGATGACACGTTCGTCAAACCGCCGAAAGCCGCGGTAAAGACGCACACGGATGGCGACGACGAAGCCGGCGACGAGCCGGAATCGAAACTCGCTCCCGCAGAACTCCGGCGGCTGGTGTGGTCGTTCATTAAGCACGCGCCGAAACGCCCCGACGGCGCGATGGTGGCGGTGGTGACCAGCACCGTGAAGCCGTGGCCGCACCAGCTTCGCGCATACAAGCGCATGCTGGACAATTGGCCGCTGCGGCTGCTGATTGCAGACGAAGTCGGCTTGGGCAAGACGATCGAGGCGGGGCTTATCATCCGGCATACTTGGATCGCCGAAATCTGCAAGCGGGTACTCATCATGGCGCCCAAGGGGTTGCTCAAGCAGTGGCAGTCGGAGCTGTACGAGAAGTTCAACCTGCTGGTGCCGATTTATACGGGACATTCGCTGTGCTGGCCGGAATACCACCATCGAACCATTCCGCTGGAGAAGCCGGCATCGCGCAACGAATGGACGAAGCAGCCGCTTGTGCTGGTGAGCAGCCATCTGATGCGGCGCAAGGAGCGGCAGCAGGAGTTGCTGGACGCCCAGGACTGGGATCTGTTCGTGCTGGATGAAGCACATCACGCGCGCCGGGGTTCGCCGGGCACGCCGCAGGAGGGTGGACCGAATCGACTGCTGCGGCTGATGCAGTCGATCAAGCACAAGGCGAAGTCGCTGCTGTTGATGACGGCGACGCCGATGCAGGTGCATCCCGTGGAGATGTGGGACTTGCTGAATCTGCTGGGGATGCCGGATGAGTGGACGGCGGGCGTGTTCACCAGCTACTTCGACACCCTTGGCGGCAACCCCAGCGACGATGATCTGTATCGCGCCGCGATACTCTTTCAGGCAACCGAGCGCTCTTTCGGGCCGGCACCTCAGACGTTGATCCAGCGGATCACCGAGGGGATGAAGCTGACGAAGATCGACCTTACCAAGGTGCTGGCGGCCTGCCGGGAACGCAATACCACGATTCCCATCAAGCGGCTGACGACCAAACAGCGGAACGCGATGATCGCGCTGCTCAAGTCGGGCAGCCCGATCTACCACCGCATGTCGCGGCACACGCGCAATTTGCTACGGGAATATTTCAAGAAGGGCCTGCTGGATTCGCCAATCGCTGAGCGAAAGGTTGAGGACGTGCCTGTGCAGCTCAGCCCAGCCGAGCGCGAACTGTATCACGCCGTCGAAGACTACATCAGCACGACCTACCAGGCGGCGTCGCCGGACAAGAAGCCGGCAGTAGGTTTCGTGATGACCATCTATCGCCGCCGTTTGGCCAGCAGCTTCTACGCGCTGCGGAAGACGCTGGAATCTCGATTGGCCAGGATCAAGGGATTCGCGCCGGCACAGGCCGATGCAAATCGGGTGGAAGAGGACCTTCCGCAGGATGAGCAAGCAGCCGAAGCGGTGGGCGCGGAGGAGGCCGATGAGTACGAAAAGAAGTCGCTGGGCGCCGAGGAAGAAGGGTCGATTCAAGCGCTCCTCAAAGGGATCGCCAAGCTCGGGACGGATACGAAGGCTCAGGAGGTGCGCGACCAGCTCAAACGTGCGATGGCGGACGGTTACGACTCGGCGATTGTCTTCACGCAGTACACCGACACGATGGATTTTCTCCGCAACTATCTGACGGGGGAACTGGAAGTGCCGATCGGTTGTTTCAGCGGCCGCGGTGGAGAGATTCGCGATTCGGGCGGAAATTGGATCAGGCGTTCGAAGGAACAGATCAAGCGGATGCTCAAGGACAAGACGGTCAAGGTGCTGCTCTGCACCGACGCGGCCGGGGAGGGGTTGAACCTTCAGACTTGCGGCGTGGTGGTGAACTACGACCTGCCGTGGAACCCGATGAAGGTTGAGCAGCGCATCGGCCGCATCGACCGTATCGGGCAGAGTTTCCCTGAAATCCGCGTCATCAACCTGGCCTACGCCGACACGGTTGAGGCGGACATTTACTTCGCATTGAGCGAGCGAATCGGGCTGTTCAAAGGCGTGATCGGGAAATTACAGCCGATCCTGGCACAGTTGCCGAGGGAATTCGAGGCGGCAGCGTTGCGGCGGGCCGAAGACCGGGAGAAGGGGCGACATGAAGCAGTACGGAATGTTGACGCTTTGGTAGCCGCGGCAGAAGCGGCGAAATTTGATATTGATGAAGTCAGCGACGCCGACCTGATGCCGCCGACATTCGCGCCATCGCCCTACACCCCCGAGGAGATCGGACAACTGTTGTTGCGCCGTGACTTGCTGCCGCCGGGTACCGTTTGTACCGAACTGGAACCTCGGACATTCAAGATTTCGTTGCCGGGCGAGCAGGAGTTGGCACGAATCACCGCCGACCCCGCGATCTTCGACGATCACTTCGAGAGCCACCAACTGATGCTGCCGGACGGACCATTGTTTCGCCAGCTCGCATCGGCCGCCGACGGCGCTGATGAGGCCCCGACGGATGCGGTGGGGTGGTTGGCGGACCTGCTGAAGGAGAACCGTCGAGGGGCGCCATCGTCAAGGCCGACCGACGCTAGATCTTGAAAAACGGTGAAAGCATGTCCAAATACATTACAGAGGATGCCATAACATGTCTGAACCTTGCGTTGGAATTGTTTGGCCAGTGGGAGACGTTCAAAGAGAACTATGAAGGCCTGGCGAGTCTGGGACACCCCGAGAATTTTTCGAACGAGGCAGTGCTGGCGATGAATCAAACCTACCTCGCATTCCGGGAACAGGTCGAGCCTCTCATCCCACTTGCCGCGCACTATGGCATTGATGCCAAGCCGTTGCGTATCATCTGCCGCGGCCACGAGCGCTGCGACGCAGGCCACCGCGACGACGCTCACCGCGTTCTGACTGAACTGGCGGCAGCGATGCACATGGCGAAGCCCGCGACCCACGGTCTTCCGTCAGTGGTGCCCAGCAAAGCGGCAACACGTTCCAAAGTGACAAAGGACGAGGCAAATATCAAGGCACGCAGGTTCCTGAAAGACAACCCGCTCGCGAACGTCCGCGATTTGGCGAAGGGCATCGGTTGTTCTACTGGTTTGGTAAGTGCGTTACCTGCGTGGCGTGCGGTGAAAGAAGAGCGCGATAAGGGACGCCAGCCGAGAAAATCTGCCGTTGTAAGCCTGACGCCGAAGCTTGGCCAAGTCGCCGGCATAGAGGATAAAACTCTGGCCGACCTGATCTACGAACAAGAGGCAGATGCCGAGCCAAGCCCTTTGCAGGAAGACCCGCCCAATAACCGCGAAGGCGCACCTCGCAAGGCAAAAATCTACCGGAAATAGTAGCGCGCATGAGCGCGCACGGGGCGCGCATGCGCGCCGAATCTGCCAATTCTCTCGAAAAACCACGTCATTTGCAGTTGTTCAGGTGAACACGCCCACATCGGTGAGGTGTTCACATGACCACGCCCAAGCCTACGCCAAGACTGATCACGCCGGGTGTAATCGCGGCTGAAGTAAAGAATCCGCTGCATCGCGTCCTGCATGTTCTCGCAACTCGTTCCCACATTCGGGCGGTTGCACGTGCAGGCACCCTGCGCCTGTATGACCGCGCAGCAATCGCAATGGTTCGCCACGAACTGAGCGCCATCGACGCCAAGCGGCATAGCGGTGTGGAGGTGGCACATGCCTGTCGCTGATTCGCCAACCCTCGCGGAACCCCTGGCCGTCGATGCCCGCGCGGCAGCGGCGCTGTTGGGAATCAGCGAATCCCATTTCTACGCGCTGTTGAGAACAGGCCGGATCGGGCCGGAGGCGATCCGCCTCGGCAGGGCGCGGCGGTACAGAACCGACGAGCTTCGAGCGTGGCTGGCGTCGGGCTGCCCGTCGCGCAGCAAGTGGCAAGTGGTGAAGGGCACGCGAGGGGAAGCATGAGCGACAACAACAACATTCCGCAGACGCTGCGCGAGCTACGCCGCTGGGTCTTGTGGCGGTACGAACTCCGCGACGGCAAGCGAACCAAAGTTCCCTACATGAGCATCGGCACGCGCGCCGACTCGACCGACGCGGACACCTGGACGGACTACGCCAGCGCCACAAAGGCGCACGCCAACGCCGCTGGCACGTTCGACGGCATCGGGTTCGTGCTGGGTGACGGGTTCGCCGGCGTTGACCTGGACAACTCCCTGGACGGCGCCCGCAACGTCAAGGCGTGGGCCATGGATATCGTCACGCAGCTTTCGACCTATTGGGAAATATCCCCCAGCGGCGCCGGGCTGAAGGCATTCGCCCGAGAGAGCAAACTTCCCGCCGGCCGACGAGTCAAGCGCATCCCCGGCGGCGGCAAAGTCGAAATGTACGAGGGCGGCCGATATTTCACCGTGATGGGCAACCACCTGAGCGGCACGCCGGCCGTGCTGGAGGATTGCACCGCGGCGCTGGCGGCGATTCACGCCGACTTGTTCCCGGCAGTGGCGACACCGGCACCACGGCGGGAGAGCTGCGCGGCAGACTCTGACGATCAGGCGATTCTCGACAGGGCGCGGGCGGCCAAGAACGCGGCGAAGTTCCAATCATTGTGGAGCGGCAGCACCCAGGAGCGCGGCGGCGACAAATCATCGGCGGACCTGGCTCTATGCAACATGCTGGCATTCTGGACCGGGCCGGATGCGGGCCGAATTGATTCGCTTTTCCGGCGCAGCGGATTGTTTCGGGACAAATGGGACGTGAGGCATTCAGGGGATGGGCGCACCTAGGGGATGGGCGCATGGAAAGAGATTGACCCAGATGCACCAGCGCCCGAACGCAAGGCGATGGTAGAGCACGCGTAGCGATCCGAGCGCAGAAACGCAATCAATGCCACCCTGCAGCTTGCCCAATCAGATCCCAACGTGGTCGTCACCGCCGCGCAGCTCGATTCAGACCGGATGGCGATAACAACTCCCGGCGGAATCTTGAATCTGCGCACGGGAGAGCTGCGGCCGGCGACACCGGATGATCTTGTCACGAAGGCTATTCCCGTCACCTACAACCCGAAGGCCACGTGCCCGAGGTGGGATGCGTTCATTGACCGGATCATGGATTCCAACGCCGACTTGATCGGCTATTTGCAGCGGCTGGCGGGCTTGCTGCTGACCGGCGATATCACCGTGCAAGAATTGTTCATTTTCCACGGTGGCGGCGCGAACGGCAAAAGTGTTTTCATCGACACGCTGGGCGCGATGCTGGGAGATTATGCCGGCGTGGCACCCGATGGATTCCTCACGATCCGCTCCCACGATGAGCACCCGACCGAAATCGCCGACTTGTGCGGCAAGCGGCTGGTTGTGGCCAGCGAGACCGAAGAGGGATCGAGACTGCGAACCCAACTGGTGAAGCGATTGACCGGCGATGCGCGACTAAAAGCGCGATTCATGCGGCAGGATTACTTTGAATTCGACCGTACGCACAAGCTGGTGCTCGTCACCAACAACAAGCCAAGAATCAACGAGAGCACCAACGCCATCTGGCGGCGAATCCGGCTGATTCCGTTCACTGTCACCATCCCCCCAGAAGAACAAGACCCGCACTTGCTGGAGAGGCTGAAAGCGGAATGGCCGGGCATCTTATCGTGGGCGGTGCGCGGCTGCCTGGAGTGGCAGCGGGAAGGCATGAACCCACCCGGCGAAGTGCTCATCGCCAGCGAGGAGTATCGAGCGGAATCGGACCCACTTGCTGATTTCATCACCGATTTCTGTATCCGCGGCACCGCCGAGGTGCGCGTGGTGCGCGGCGACCTGTTCGCATCCTATCAATCGTGGTGTGTTCAAGTCGGGGAGAAACACGGGATGGACCAAAAGGCATTTTATGAGCGCATCCGGCGCGTGGCCGGCGTGGATGACTGCCGCTGGAAACGTGGCGGCGTGGTGGTTCGAGGCTTTTCTGGAATCGGGATGGCTGCTGTGGAAGGCGTTCAAAATGGAGGTGTGCGGTGACACCGGTGACATGTCACTCCCATTATCGCCATAACGCGTACGCGCGGGTAAGCACTAAACGGAAAGACGTGTCACCACGCGTCACCTGTCACCGGCTGCCGGCACCGGCACTTTCCATGGCCGACGCAGAATTGCGCGACATATTCCAGAACGTCAGCAACGCGATGCTGATCCGGTCCCTGTTGGTGAACGAACTGGAGCGCATCGGCAACAGCGGCGAAGAACCGGAGCAGCGGACCATGCGCGGGCTGTGGTACAGCCTCATCAATGCGCGGACTGTTGGCGCAGCGGCGGCCGGACCTGGGGCTGCGCTGGCAGCACCTTGGCGTCACCCCTGATCAATTGGACTCCGAGGCACTTCGCCAGAACGCATATCAGCCGAAGGGGGATATGGCCAACTAGGTCGAGCGGACCGGCGGAATCGACGGCCAACCGCTCGGGCTGGAACTGGACGCCTTGGGAGCGGAGCGATTGCGAGGAATATTCATCGACGCCCTGCAGAAGCTGATCGATCCCGACGATTTTCTGGCGTTCTTCAAGCAGGCGTGCATTACCCAACTCGCCTACGCCGTGGTGAAAGATGATATCGACCAGCTCATGCAGGGAGCGCGGGAGAAGATTCAAGCCGCATGGAATGGGCTTGGCACGTTGCGGCGCTCCAGTGCCGAAGTGTTCGACTGAGCCGCGGCCGGGCATCGCACCATCGACCCATTGAATTCCAACGTGTTCGGAGACGGTGAGGAAATTCTTGCCGCCGCTAAGGTCGTCTGCAGTGAGGCAAGATGAGCACTTCCACCCCCAGCGTCCAACCATTGATCGTCAAGCTGACAGCGATTGGCCCAGGGCCGGCGGCGGAGATTCGATTCAGGAAGGCGCTCAAGGCGCTGCGCCGCTCCTATAGGCTGCGGGCACACTGGCTTTCCGGTGTCGAACAGCGGCAGGCGGAAGCGGTGGAGGCACGATTCGATGCTCCTGGCACTTCCGATACTCCGAAGAAACAAAACGCAGGAGAATCGCTGCCAAGGGCATTGGCGGCGAAGTAGAAATCTTTTGAAGGAGCACGATGAACAATCGAACAAACCGAACACCGAAAAAAGAGCCCCTCACCTGGCAGCAGAAATTCCTTAAGGAACTGGCGACCGGCGGCAACGTCTCCTTCGCCGCAAAAGTGGCCGGCAGGGGGCGCACGTGTGTTTACCAGCATCGCGATTCTGATCCAGCGTTCGCCGCAGCTTGGGAGGAAGCGCTCGATACTGCCGCCGATGAACTGGAAGCGGAGTGCCGAAGGCGAGCGATAGAAAAGAGCGACGTTCTGCTGATCTTTTTGCTCAAGGCGTTGCGCCCGCACAAGTTCCTGGATAACCCGCCCCCGCTCCCGGAGAAGCATGGCGGCAGAGATATCGAAAAGGACTTCGTCGACTTCCTCGATAGTCTCAAAACGACTGATTCAAACCTCCCACCGGCCGACAGGCCGAAGGATCTTCATTGAACGCCACCACGATGATCCCGCGAGTTTCCTGGCAAACGCGGCGCAGCGGTGTGGGGACTGGGCACCAGGAAGGCAGATACCATGGAGTAAGTCAATGCAAGCTACACAAAATTACACCAAAATCCGAACGAAAAGCCCCCGTCGGCGGCAGGAGCTTGCGGCATTATTCGTTTCACAAGATCTCAATCGACGATGAGCAGATTTATGGCCGGCGGCGGCGGCCCTTCGATGGACGCGCTGGATCGGCTCGCACACCTGATCAATATTCATGTCGAAACTGAACGGAGAGAGCGGTGATTTATGAAACTGCGGCGGATGCACTACACCCAGGACGGGCAGACCAAACAGGCCGGGAAATTTTACGCGGTATTTTGCGATTACACCGAAGCGCTGCGCCGCGTTCCTTTGTTCGCGGATCGCAAGGCCAGCGAAGAAATGGCCCGCAAGATCGAGCGGCTGAATTCCATCCGCGCATCGGGCGGCGAAATGTCCGGCGATCTATCCAAGTACGTTGAAACCATGCCCCCGGCCATTCGCAACAAGCTGGCGACGTGGGGAATCTTGAGCACCACGCGGGCGGCGGCGGGCAAGCCGCTGGCGGATCATATCGCGGACTGGAAGGCGGCGCTGCTGGCGAAGGGGAACACGCTCGCCTACGCGAGCCTCAGCGCCAATCGCGTGCGCAAGATCATCGGCGGATGCGGGTTCAAGTTCTGGAGCGACATTTCCGCCAGCAAGCTGCAATCGTTCCTGGCCGGCCTGCGGGCGGATCGGCGCAAGGATGATGAAACCGTAGTGCGGGGCATGAGCGCCGCGAGCTACAATTATTACCAGCGTGACGCCAAGAGCTTCTGCAAGTGGATGGTGCGGGACGGCCGGGCAAGCGAAAGCGCCTTGACGCACCTGCAAGGGGTGAACGTCCGCACGGATCGGCGGCATGATCGGCGGGCGCTGTCGCCCGATGAGCTGCGCCGGCTGCTGGACAGCACGGCCAGTGCGCCCGAGCGGTTCGGCATGAGCGGGGCGGATCGGGCGATGCTGTACCGGCTGGCGGTGGAAACCGGACTGCGGGCGGGAGAGCTGCGCAGCTTGACGCGGGGGAGCTTCCACCTTGGCGATGAGCCGAGCGTGACGATTGCCGCGGCCTACGCCAAGAACCGCC
>DAIOHQ010000205.1:0-9037 GCA_036744635.1 Tepidisphaeraceae bacterium
GTGCGTGACACTTTAGGCGGCTTTGCCTTGATTTGGTGCGGCGGACATTCTTGTCTGCCATGGCTGAATGAGCGGTGGATGTACACATCCACCCGAATTCAGCCATATTTTCTCACGCCGCCTATAGTGTCACGCACCCACAGTCGGCCGAACTCGATAGACCGCCCTTCGGGCAGTACAATGCCATTTCACCAGGGCTTGCGGAGATGGGCATGGAGATCGAGTTGGATCTGGATCGCTTCTGGGCCGAAAACGCCGCCAGCAGTGGCAAGGCGTTTTCGACCGACAAGCCGCGGGCGCCCATTGACCTGCCGATGGATGATCACTGGCTGCTGGAAGAGATGCAGCTTCCTTCCACCGTGCGCTACTATCGCGATGCCGAGTACGCGGCCCAGGTAAACCGGCGCTGCAATGATCGAATCGAGGTGGCGCTGGGAATCCGGCCGTTCTCCCAGACGCCGCAGCCGCCTGCGCCGCTGCGAATCGAGGAAGTATTCGGCGCCCGCCGCGAGGTGATCGAAGGCGGCACTCCCTGGCTGGAACCGGGGGTGAGCACGGTCGAAGAATTGCGGGCGCTGATTGATCGGCTCCAGCGCCTCGATGATGCGGAACTGCGCGGCTTGATCTATTCCAACGGCGCCAACCCCGCCCCGCGGCCGCCTGGGCCCAACGGAGAAAAGCAGACAGTTTCCCCCTGGTCGCGCGGGCCGGCCACCATCGGCACTTCGGCCATCGGCACGACCCCGTGGCTCTACTGGCTGCTGGATTATCCGGCGGACATGGAGCGGTTTTATGAACTGCTGGCCGACATCATGATCCGCTATCAGCGCATCGTCGCCGATGCCAACAATCTGCAACTGCGCGGCTACGCCCTGCTGGATGACAACTGCGCCCTGCTTTCGCCGGAGTTGTACGAGCAATTCTGTTTTCCGGTGGTGCGCAAGCTGTTCGCCGCCTTCGCCCCGGCGGCCGGCGATTTCCGCTTCCAGCATTCCGATTCGGCGATGGCGCATCTGCTGCCGATTCTAAACCGCTGCGATCTGAAGGGGGTGAACTTCGGTCCGACCATTCCGGCCGCGGAAATCCGCCGCCAGATGCCGCGGGCGGAAATCTGCGGCCAGATCGCCCCGATGACCCTGCGCAACCAATCCTTCGACGCCATCGCCGCCGAAGTGAAACGCGACTTCAACGCTGTGGGCGCCGATGGCGGGCTGAAGCTCACCACTGCCGGCTCGATCTCCGCAGGCACGTCGCTGGCCAACATTCGTGCCTTGATGTACGCGGTGGACCGCCACGCGCGCTATGATGGCTGAGTGACGTTTATGAAATCGAGCTTGCGGATCATCGCCGGGGAGTTCCGGGGACGGCGGCTGCTGCCGCCGGAAGGCGACGTCACCCGCCCGATCACCGACCGCGCCAAGCAGTCCCTCTTCGACATCATTTCCGACCTCATTCCCGGCGCCTATGTTTACGACCTGTTCGCCGGCACGGGGTCGATGGGCCTGGAGTCGCTCAGCCGCGGGGCGGCCGGGGCGCTCTTCTTCGAGCGCGACTGGTCGGCGCGCTCGCGGCTGCGGCAGAACATCCAGTCGCTGCGCCTCACCGACAAGAGCCAGATCGTCACCACCGACATCTTCGCCTGGTTTGAGCAGGCGACGGCGTTGCCCCCGCCGCCCGCGCCCGCGGCCAGCACTGACGCCGCGGGGGAGGCAGCTACCAACGATCCCGTCAAGCCCCCCACCGCCATCCCCCTGCGCCCGGCCGACCTGGTATTCCTCGACCCACCCTATTCATTCCTCACCGATCGCCCGGTCGATCTGCTCGGCTTGGCGGACAAGCTGGTCACCGCCCATCTTGCTCCCGACGGGCGCATCATCTTCCGCCACGATGCCAAGGATTCCCTGGCCTTGCCCGACCTGAAGCGCTATGACCTGCGCACCTACGGCGGCATGACCATAGAATTTCTCCGCCGCGAGCCGGCCGGCTAACCGGCAAACAAGCGACGGAGCGACGAAGGGAAGGATGGATTGCTTTTCCCTCCTCTCCCTTCGTCGCTTCGTCGCTTCGTCGCTCTCCTCACCTTGATCTGCGTTCATCTGTGGTTCCCAAAAATAGTCCGCGCTAAACAATCCCGCGGCCTTCCAGTACCATACTCAGACCCCGTGCCCATCCAGAAATACAAATTCTTCGGCCCCACGGACGCCGCCAAGGTATCGAAGCTGCAGTTCATGGCCCGGCAGGTGGTGGAAGGGATCATCACCGGCCAGCACAAAAGCCCCCATCGCGGGTTCAGCGTCGAGTTCTCCGAGCACCGCGAATACGTCCCCGGCGATGAGCTGCGCCATCTCGACTGGCAGGCCTATGCCCGATCCGACCGCTATTACATCAAGCTCTACGAGCAGGAAACCAACCTCCGCGCCACCATCGTCATCGACACCAGCGCCTCGATGAAGTTCGGCAACAAGATCGACTATGCCCGCCATCTGGCAGCCTGCCTGGCCTATCTGCTGTCGATGCAGCAGGACCTGGCCGGGCTGGTGGCGATCGACCAGAAGGTGCGGGTGGAGCTGCCGCCGGGATCATCCCCAGCGCACCTCGACCGGATGTTCAAGGAGCTGGAAGCGATGGAGGTGGGGAAAAAGACCGAGCTAGTCAAGCACCTGCACGGCCTGGCCGAGCGCCTGCCCCGCCGCAGCCTGGTGGTGTTGATCAGCGACCTATGGATCGACCCGCCCGAATTGGTCAAAGCCCTGCAGCACCTGCGCTACCGCAAGCATCAGGGCATGGTCCTGCACCTGCTCGACCGCGCTGAACTCGACCTCCCCTACGACCGCCAGGTGACGCTGCAGGACCTGGAAACCGATGAGAAGCTGCAGATCGACCCCGCCGACCTGCGCGAAACCTATGTCAAGCAGGTGCAGGAATATCTCACCCAGGTGCGCCGGGCCTGCAACGACTCCGACATCGAATACCACATCCTGCACACGGATACACCCTACGACAAAGCGCTCGTGCATTTGATGAATCGTAGAGGATGACGCCATCGCCGACCGTGGATTCATCTGCCGGAAGGTAAGATGAAACACCTGTTACTATTGCATTTCCTTTTGACATGTTCTGGATGTGGTTTCCTGCTCGCGGATAGGCGGGACGCAAGCGGCACCTGGACCGGGCGAGTTGTTCCACATCTACTGGTTGATGAACAAGGCAAGCCGGTCGTCTGTCTGGCGTTTGAGAGAGTAAGCGGGGATCGCGTCAGCAAATGGGTGAAGAAACAGGGGGCGCCCGTGCTGGTCGACAATTCCTGTCATGCCGTCGGAACGCAAACAGTGGCCATCGGCGACACGATTCGGGTAACAGGAGACATGGGTATCGCTGAGATCACGTCCAACGACGGCCGCACCAAACTCTGTACGGAGCCTGAGAAGTCAAAGCCGGGCCGCCCATCTCCCTATGTGTTCGCGCTGCGCAGTCAGGGACAATTGCTCGTCCTGCACCATTCTTCAGGTGCCCAGAGGTAAATATCCGCGCGATCAATCATCCATGTGCAAACAATAGTCGTTCAAACAGCCATTCATGTTCCACGTGGAACATTCGCTCGGAAGTAGAAGCCAGGGAATCTGAAAAACAATGCGAATCCCTACGCGCCTTTCGCCAGCCGCACGAAAGTGTTGCCGCGTTCCTCGAAGTTCACGAACTGGTCATAACTGGCGAAACCGGGGGAGAGCAGGATCACATCGCCGGGGGTGGCGATGCTTCGGGCGACTTGCATCGCCGTCGCCAGGTCGCCGCAGACGTGGACCGGGGCGGCGGCCTGGTAGGTGGAGGCCGCCAGTTTCTCCGCCACCACCGTTCCCGTCGCTCCGATGCACAGCACCGCCTTGGCCCGTTCGGTCAGGGCAGCGCACAACTCCGTGATCGACAGCCCCTTGTCCGATCCTCCGACGATCTGGATGACCTTCCTGGCCGGGAATGATTCCAGCGCCGCCACCGCCGCTTCGGGAATCGTGGCGATGGAGTCGTTCACGAAGCGCACGTCGTTGGCTTCGTGCACAAGCTCCAGCCGGTGCGGCAGGCCATGAAAATTTCGCAGGACTTCCTGGGCCTGCTCCCAGGTCACGCCCAGCAGATGCGCTGCGGCGAAAGCGGCCTGGGCGTTGAGCTGATTGTGGCTGCCGGGAAGCGCCATCTCGAAATGCTTCGTGTGCTCCACGCCAAACGGCGCCACCGTTGCCCGCACCTCATCGGCCAGCGCCCAGGTCGCTTCATTCTCCCGGTTCAACACCGCGAAGTCGGCCGGCGTCTGATAGCGCAGCAGGTTCTTCTTGGCGTCGACGTACGCCTCGACCGATCCGTGCCAGGCGAGGTGATCGGCGGTGATCATGGTGATGATGCCGATGTGGGGAGACCATTTTCGCTCCCCCAGGTAATCCAGCATGTAGCTCGACAGCTCCAGCACCACCCAATCCCGCGGCTGAATCCTCGGCAATTCCGCCAGCAGCGACCCGCCCAGGTTTCCGCCGATCCAGGTGGCATTGTGCGGCCGGAGGATTTCGCCAAGCATGGCGGTGGTGGTCGATTTTCCCTTGGTGCCGGTGACGCCGATGACCGTGCTGGCCGGACAGCGTTCGATGAAAAGACATATCTCGGTGGTGACGGGCACGCCGGCCGCCACGGCGGCGCGGAGAAATTGGCTGCTGCGCGGAATCGCCGGCGATGCGACCACCAGATCGGCGTTGGTGAAATCCTCCTCGCGGTGGCCGCCGAGATGATAGGCAATCGGCAGGTCCTGCAACTGCTCGACGGAATCGGCGAGCAGCCCGGCCGGCTTCTCATCGGTCACCAGCACCCGCGCCCCCTGCTCGATGAGCCAGCGGGCGGCCGCGATGCCCCCGCCAAACCGGCCAAGCCCCGCCACCGTCACGCGCTGATCCGCCAGGTCGTGCATCGTGCTCCTATGGCTGCGCGGGCGCGGGCGCTGGCGCGCGGGCGGAGGTTGGTGCAGAAGCCGGCGCGGGCGTCGCCAGCGCGGCGATATCCGTCACCGGCCGCCAGCCTCCGGCGCCATCCGGCTCCCAATATTTCACGCCGATGTCGTTGCTGGTCAGCCAGACACGATTTTTTACATCCCACCCCATCCGCCAGGGAAACCGCACCCGCGCCACCGTCTGCTGCTCGAACAGCGGCCTGCCGGCGCCCGCGCCCGCGCCATCGCGGATTTCAAACTTCACGCAATCCGCCGGCTTGTTCTTCACCTCCGCCGAGGCAATGCTCGTGACCAGCACGTATTTTCCATCCGGCGATTTCAGCGGCGCCTGCGGCTGCGGCTTGCTGGCTTTCTGCTGCGCCTGCTGATGATACAGCACCGCGAAGATGCCTCCGAGCAGCGCCAGAAAGAGAATGACCGCGATGATCCGTTGCATGATGTTTCACGGCGATTTCGAAGCCAACACTCCCGCGACATCCTGCTTCATGTCGATCACCGCCGCCTCGACGCATCGCACCCAATCGCCGCCAAATCGATCGGCATATTTCTTTTCCCGGTGGGCATACAAGATCGACCGGCTGGCCGAGACGATCGCCCCTCGTCCATCCACGAACGCCGCCCGCGTCATCTCCGCCGTCGCCCCCTGGGCGCCGTATCCGGGCAGAAGAAAAATCGATTGCGGCAGGCGCTGGCGCAGGCTCTGCATCGACTCGGTCTGCGTCGCCCCGACGACCGCGCCGATGGAGCTGTAGCCGCGCGATCCGACCAAGCCTTCGGCGGCGGCGATCGGCCGCAATCCATCCGCCAGCGCTTCCGACCACGTCCGCCCGTCGGCGAGGCGCACATCCTGCATGATGGCCGATCCGGGATTGCTCGTCCGCACCAGCACGAAAAGCCCTTTCCCGTAGGTCTGGGCGGTCTCGATGAACGGCGCCAGCGTGTCGAAACCGAGCATCGGGTTCACCGTGATGGCGTCAGGCATCACCACGTCTGCCATTTCCTCGAACGTTGCGTCGGCCAGGTGCCCGGCGGCGTAGGCGCTGGCGGTGGAGCCGATGTCGCCGCGCTTCACATCCCCGATCACCAGCAGATCGAGCTCGGCCGCCTCCTGGATCAGGCTGTAATACGCCTCGACGCCTTCCCACAAATATTGCTCGAAATAGGCCGACTGAAACTTGACGATGGGCACGTGCGGCGCCACCGCCCGCAGCACCGCGGTGGTGAAGGCAAAGATGGAATCAATGGCCGCTTCCATGTCGTTGCCGTCGCGGTCGGCCGCCGCCCCTGCCACCGCATCGGGGAGCATCTCGAAAATCGGATCGATGCCCACGCAGATCGGCGAGCCCTTGCGCTCGATCGCTTCCAGCAGGCGGTCGCTGAACACTTCGGCCATTACGACTCCGTGAAATTCCGTTCACCCTGCACAATCGGCTCACGCCTCCGGTGTCGCCGGCTTTTCCGCGAGCTTGCGTTGCAGCAGGTCCATATCCGCGCCGCTGGCCTGCAGCGCCTGGCGGATGGCGCACTGCGGCTCATCCAGCAACGACAGCAGCAGCAACCGCGTGGAGACCGAATGCTCGCGCAGCGCCTGGGCGCGCACGATGGCGCTGTTGATCGCCCGCTGCGCCTTCGGCGTGAAGGGAAGATCCCCCTGCACTGCCGGCGGCTGGGCGCCTTTGGGCATCTGCCGCAGCAGGCGGGCGTGGAACTCGTCCATATTCACATCCGCCAGGCGCAGGGCGCGCCCGGCATCGCAGCCGTCCAGGCAGTCGAGAATCCCCAGCACCAGGTGCTCGGTGCTCACAAATTCCTGGTTCAACTGGCGCGACTCGCGCTGCGCCTGATCCAGCATGTCGCGCAGGGTCTTGGTCAGATTCTCGTACATGGCATCTCCAGGTGCTTCATCCTCGGCCAACGTCGATCTTACTTGGTTGTGAACGGACAGTGAAGCGGCGGTTTTGCGCAAGATACCGCCATCGTAGGGGCGGGGTTTCCCCGCCTTCTTCCGGTTTCGCGAAACTCACGGGCGGGGAAACCCCGCCCCTACAAAAGCGGTAGTGGGTCAGTTTGGGTGCCACAGACCTGTGTCTTACTGCGTCGCTACGGCACAGGTCTCGGAGTACCGCGACCTGTGGCACCCAGAAATTTCAAACTGACGCATTGCCACAAAAGCCAGTTGCCCTACCCCGCCATTGCCTCCAGTGCTTCGACCTTGGTGATCTTGTGCTCGGCCTTCTTGCGCGACATGAGGGATGTCACCCAGATTTGCAGGAGAGCGAGGGCCAGCATGGCCGCGAAAACCCAGAGCAGCGCGCCGCCCATGAGCTGCTGGGCGCGGTGCAGCATCGCCGGCGCCAGCCGGGCGTGCTTCTCGGGATTGAGGACATCCGCGGTATTCGCCCCCTGCCTGGCCAATTCCGCCAAGTCCTTGTGCGTCAACAGATTGAACAACCCGCCCAGCAGGCCGATGCCGATCGATCCGCCGAAGGTGCGGGCGAACTGGACGGCGCTGGTGATGATGCCGCGCTGCTGCCAGGCGACCGCTTCCTGGGCGGCGATGAGGTAGGACATCGACGGCGCCGCGAAGCCCACGCCGGCCACCGCCAGCACGGCCGTCAGCACCCAGCGCGGCGCCCCCGTCAGCACACAGAGCACCAGCCCGGCAAACGCGATGGCGATGAGAAACGTGCCGCCCAGCGCCGTCCTGCGAAAGCCCCAGCGAATCATCAATGGCACGATCAGCACGCCGCTGGTCGCCCAGGTGAGCATTACCGGCGTGACCACGCCCGCCGCCGCACCCGCCCCACCGCCGCGGGCGCCCTGCACATAGAGTGGGACGTAGGTGTCCAGACTCAAGAATGCCACGCCCAGCAACAGGCTGCCGACCACGGCCGGGCCAATCTCTCGCCGCATGATCAATGCCGGCGGAAGCACCGGGTTCACCGCCCGGCGCTCGTGGCGGATGAAAAATGTGGTGGTGGCGACCGCGATAATTCCCAAGCCAATCTGGAAGATGCGCTCGGCCGAATAGCCCCAAATCGTCCCTTCGATACTGAGGCCGGAAAACAAGGTGAGAATCGTCATCGACGCCACACCCAGGGCGATAATCCCGGTCAGGTCGAGATCGACCGAATGGGGCTTTTCGTGGTCGCGGTATTTCCACATCAGCACTGCCAGCCCCAGGAACCCAAATGGCAGGTTCACGTAAAAGACGGACCGCCATCCCAGCGTATGCACGAGAAGCCATCCCAGCGCCGGCCCGGCCAACGACGATGTCCCCCAGACGGCGCTGAACAGCCCTTGTATCGCTGCGCGCTCCTTGAGCGTGAAGAGATCACCAATGATCGTCAGCACCACCGGCATGATTCCGCCGGCCCCCAGCCCTTGCAGGCCACGGTAGACAATCAGTTGCGCCATCGTGTGGGCAGTCGATGCCAGCAATGAACTGACGGTGAAAATCACAATGGCCGCGAAGATCACCCGCCGCCGTCCCAGCACATCCGCCAGCCGGCCATACAACGGCATGCTGACCGTGCAGGTCAGCAGATAAATCGCCGGCACCCACGAATAATGCTCCAGGCCGTGCAGGTCGCCGATGATCGTCGGCATGGCCGTGCTGGTCACGGTCTGCTCCATCGACGCCAACACCATCACCAGCATCAGCGCCGCCGTGACGAAACGCCGGTCCATCTTGAACGCCGGCGGCGTGGCGTAATCCAACTCCAGCGTGCGCGGCTCCACGTCCACCGGGCCAAATTTCGGATCAGTTGTCGAAAGCGGAATGGGATCGCCGTCCCCCTCGCCCCCCTCGGCGGGGGCGGCGGCCGGCTCGATTGGGTTCCTGCTCATTGCGCTACAGCTCGCGTTCTGTCTGGCACTGCTTGCATCACCGAATCACTCCATTGAATGGACACGATGGTAGACGATGCGGCTTGTTCCAGCCAGCACCCCGAAAAACATCAGGAACCGGCGGGGATTATCGGCAGGTGTTTCAGTTCATCCCGCGAAACGATGTTCCAGGACTCATCCTCCTCATCGAAGATGATGGCC